>CAURUA010000062.1:0-10582 GCA_963528045.1 uncultured Campylobacter sp.
GCCGAGGCTCTGCGGCGGTTTAGCGGGGCGGAGTTTTTGTATTTTGCCGACGAGGATCACGTCCCCTATGGCACGAAAAGTAGGGCCGAGATCGTGCGGCTAAGCCTCGATGCGGTCGGATTTCTGGTCTCGCGCGGCGCAGACGCGGTCGTCGTTGCTTGCAACACCGCCACGAGCGCGGCTATCTCGGAGCTTCGCGGCGCATTTAGCGTGCCGGTTATCGGCATGGAGCCCGCCGTCAAGCTCGCTGCGGACAGCTTCGGCGCATGCCCGACGCTACTCATCGCCACGCCGCTAACGATCGCGGGCGAAAAGCTCGCGCGCCTCGTGGGGCGGCTGGAGTGCGAGACGTGGAGCCTGCCGCTGCCTCGCCTTGTGGAGTTTGCGCAGGATTTGGAGTTTGACTCGCCTGCGGTTCGGACGTATCTGAGTGAGGAGCTAGCTAAATTTGAGCTTGCGCGCCTCGGTTCTCTCGTGCTTGGTTGCACGCATTTTAACTATTTTAAGGACGTTTTGCGCGAAATTTTGCCTCCTCACGTGCGCATCATCGACGGCATAGACGGCACGCTAAACCGCCTAGCAAGCGAGCTGGGCGGAAGGCTGAAACTCGCACATGGCGAGGATTTGCCATCGCGGGCAGCTAAATTTAACGCGGACGGCGAGAGCAAGCCCGATATGATAGAGCAAGGTATGAGCGGACTTCGTGCAGTGTCGTGCGGCGCCAGAAAAAACGGCGCAGTGGGGTATGATGAGTGCGATGAGTTTTCTAACGCGGATGAGCGCGGCTTCGGCATGGATACTTCGCGCGACGTAAAATCGCAGGTTTGTGCGGATAAATTTGACGCAGACGGTGATATAAAATTTAGCGTAAATTCGCAAACGGGCGAACTTGATGCCCGCGAGCGCGACGGCAGGCTGGCAGGCGGTGCGTGCGGCATAGAGCAGTGTGACGAAGACAAATGCCGCATGTCGCCACGCGCCGTAGATGCGAATTCGCAGCTCAAGCTTTATTCTCGAGGCGGCGCGGATTTGTCCTTGGAATTTGAGCTGAGAGGCGAAGGAACGGGCATTTCGCGTGTGAATTATCCAAACGGCAACAGCGTGGAGTATTTTTACTCGGGCAGGGCGCTAGATGCGGCGCAGCTGAGCAAGGTGGAACTATTTTTAAAGCGGCTTGATGCGATGCGAAAGATCGACTAGGCTACGCGCCCGTGCGTCGTAGATCCGTAGCGCAGGTTGGAATTCCAGTGCGTCATAAATCACGTCAAATTAAAATTCCTATTCATCGCGGATCGCACCACGCGACTTAAAACTTAGATACGTCGTGAATCGCTCTGCGCAAGTTAAAATTTTGGCGCATCGTAAATCGTAGCGTAGACTTAAAATTTCGTCGTTTCGTAAATCGCGCCGCATAGACTAAAATTTCGGTGCGCTAAAAAATTTAACTCGGCTTGATGATTTAGAAGCGGCTTAGCGCAGCGCGCGAGCAATAGTGCCTAGCCGTCGTCCGACGCGCGAAAGTTAAAATTTTACGGGGCAAATGCTGCCTTCCGCTGTCCGGCACGTAAATTTAAGATTTAACGCACAACGCCGCCGTACGACTTGAAACCGCATAGCGCAAGCCAAGCGCCGCCGTTGCCACTAATTCTTTGAATTTCATAGCGCGAGCCGAGATCGCTGTTTGCAGGAGTTGCCTCACGCCGCACGAACTGTCGCCGCAAATTTGAAATTTTAAATTTAGACTAGGGCGCGGATAAAATGCGCGCGCGAGTTTAAAATTTAGTGCGCCGCACAAACCGTCGCCGAGTGAAATTTAGACTAGCCACGCGGCGTAAATTTTAAAATGATTAAATTTAAAGGTGCTACGAAGCCCGCAAGTCTTTTTCGCGGTAGCCAAAAGCTCGCAGGCTTTAAAATTTGAAATTCCAAAATCCGTAAAGCAAGATTTTGCGCCGTATCATTTCGCGAGCGAGATTTATATTGTAAAATTCAGCGCTGAGCAGAGTAAATCTACCCTGCACCGAAAGCGCAGAGTAAATTAAAATGTATTAATAGGGGAATAATTTATTGCAATTTTAATCTAATTAATCTTTCAGCCCCCTCTCAGCTCTTTGCCTTTTTACGATTTTGCTGAACCGAGCATTTTCTCTTGATCAGCATAAAATTCTACGATCTCCTTAGCGTTCAAGCAATTTTTATATGAGTTGCTTCCGTCTTTTAAAGTATTGAAATCACACTTTGCGTAAACCTCTTTAGCCTCATTTAGATGAATATCGTAATATTCTTTAGTCTTTACCTCGGTATCGTCACCGCAACCTACTAATAAAGCAGCTAACACCCCCCCCAGAGGAACATTTTGGGATTTTTCATTTCATTCTCCTTGTTTGAAATTTATCGGTATTTTACTACCCGTTTACTTTAAAAATTTTAAATTGCAGGCGCACACGCCGTTTTAACGCGGCTAGTTAAAATTCAGCTTTTAAAATTTACTCGCGTTTTTTGAAATTTCGTTTTAAAATTTTACTAGCGCGAAGAAATTTTGCGGAATGAAATTCCGCGAGGCAGATTAGAATTTCGCCCAGTAGAATTCCGCATCGCTGCGGAATTCAAAATTTAAAAGCAAATTTAAAATTTGCGAGAGCTACCCCTCTATCTTTTTGCCTGCAAATCGCACGAGAGCCCACGTAACGGCAAGCCCCATCGGCAGCGCGATCCATACGCTAAGCCCCAGCGCTACGGGCAGGTAGCCCGCTACCACGGCGACCGCGCCGACAGATAGAGCGTAAGGCATCTGCGTCTTTACGTGCTCGATATGATCGCAGCCCGCGCCCATCGACGAAAGGATCGTGGTGTCCGAAATCGGTGAGCAATGATCGCCGAAAATCGCGCCCGTAAGTACGCCCGAGATATTTACGATCATATAGGCGTGAAGCGCATCGCCAGAAAGCCCGTAGTGAAGTCCCACGGCGTTTGCCAAAGGTATGGCTAACGGCATTAGAATTCCCATCGTGCCGTAGCTAGTGCCCGTCGAAAAGCTAATGAATGAGCCCAGCACGAAAATCGCTACCGGAAGCAAAAATTTCGGCGTGTTTTGGCTTAGCATATCGACCAGATAGCGCGACGTGCCGAGCTCCTTGATGACTGAGCTGAGCGACCATGCAAGCAGCAAGATCACGATCGTGACGATCATCGTCTTCCACCCTTTGATCCACGTAGAGATCGCCTCTCTGACGTCAAAAATTTTGCGGTAAACGCTCATAAATATAGACACGACCGTAGCAAGAAGTGCCGCTTGAAAAAGCGCGACCGACGAGTTTGCGTTTCCGAACGTCGCCTGAAGCGTCGTAAAGCTTAGCGGAGCGGCTTTTGCGGCCGCGAGAGCATCGCCCTCAAGCTTGCTTAACCCGCTAAAATAAAAGCTCGCAAACGCACCGCAGATTAGCACTATAAGCGGAATAACGGCGTTTGAAGCCTGCGGCTTGATCCCCTCTTTGGGCTCTAGCGTTTTATCTTCTAGCTCGGCGATGTTGGAGCTTTTAGAATGAATTTCGCCGCTCGCCGCTCGCCTTTCGGCGGAGAGCATCGGTCCGAAATCCCTGCGCATTAACGCTACGTAAAGCACGAAAGCGAGCATGAAAAGATTGTAGAAGCGATACGGCATGGTTTGCACGAAGATCGAGAAGGCGTTTACGTTTTGCACGCCGATCTGATCATATCCCGCTCTTATCAGAGAGACCTCAAGACCTACCCAGGTAGAAATTAGCGCGATACCCGCAATCGGCGCGGCGGTAGCGTCGATGATAAAAGCGAGCTTTTCGCGGCTGACTCTAAATTTGTCGGTAATCGGCCGCATGACGGGACCTACTATAAGAGCATTTGCGTAGTCGTCGAAAAATACGAAAAGACCCATAACCCATGTTGAAATTTGCGCTGAGATGCCAGTTTTAGCGCGCTTGCTGATCCAAAGCGCCACGGCTTTCGTGCCGCCCGTCCTGCTAATCAGAGCGACCACGCCGCCGATACAAAGTACCTGCAAAAGCACGCCCGCGTTGCCTTTGCTAGCCATCGAGCCCACCACGCGCGAGACCAGATCGGTAAAGCTGCCCACAAGCGCGGAGATCGGATTGTTGCCGACGACTGCAAGCATATAGGTGCCGCTAAAAACGCCGATGAAAAGCGACAGGATCACCTCTTTGGTGATAAACGCAAGCGCGATCGCCACGACGGGCGGCACCAGCGTCCAGATACCGAAAAGCTCGGCATTATGCTGCCTGGTCGCGTCATCCACCGCAAACGCGGCAGCCGATAAGAACATTAGTAATAGAATTTTTTTCATTTTCTCGCCTTAAAATTTAATGCTTCTCGATAAAAAGCCCAGCCCAGCTCTGCTGCGTCGCCATCGCCTCAATCACGTTGATATTTACGCGACGGGGCATCGCTAGGCAGCTTAGCACGATCTGTGCGATATCCTCGGGCAGGATCGCATCGACCCCCTCATACACGGCCGCGGCGCGCGCTACGTCGCCTTTAAAGCGCACCTCGCTAAACTCGCTCTTACAGATTCCAGGAGCGATCTCCGTCACGCGGATGCCGCTGCCGCGCAGGTCGTTGCGGATATTGCGGCTAAACTGCTTGATAAACGCCTTGCTCGCGCCGTAAACGTGGCTACCCGGATAGGGCCACGCGCCCGCAGTCGAGCCGAGATTGAAGATATAGCCGCTTTTGCGCGCGATCATCAGCGGTAGCACTGCCTTGGTCGAATACAGCACGCCTTTGATATTCGTATCAACCATCGTCTCTAAATCCTCTACGGGTGTCTGCACGATCCCCTCAAGCCCCAGCGCGAGCCCTGCGTTATTTACGAGCACCTCGACGTCTTTGAAATTTTCAGGCAGCGCGCTTACGGCATCAAACACCGCAGCTTTATCGCGAATGTCCGCGGCGATAATGTGCGTGTTGCCAAGCTCGCCGGCTAGCTTCTGTAGCCGATCTTTGCGACGCCCAAGCGCAATAATCTTATAGCCCTGCGCGCTAAGCGCCCTGGCGATCGCCTCGCCAAAGCCGCTCGTAGCGCCCGTGATGAATGCCGTATTTTTCATATAATCCCCTTTGCGTAAAATTTTAAATTTAGTGCAATGATAACGCAAAACGGATTTAGAATTTATGAAATTTGTTCTTGCGGCGCGGGCGCGGATGAAATAATACGAAGACATTGGGCGTGCTTCTAGCGCGCACGAGCTCGCGATAGACAGTGGATTCGGCGAGCGCACGGGCTAAATAAAATTTTGCGTCGTTTGTTTTTCGCGGTTTGCTATAATCACTTAAATTTAGGGAAAAGGCAAATGAGCAAATTTATACGATTTATCCTTGTTAGTATCTGTGTTTGCGCCACTTATGCGGGTCTTAAATATGCTTTTATACTCTTTATCACGTGGCTCATGTTTAGTGGGGTATATTTTGACGGGCCGGGTGCACTACTCGCCATACCGCTCACGTTTCTAAGCTCATCGGTTATATTTGATTATTATTGTATTGCGCTGGGTTCTCATCTGCTCTTTTTATCGCTGCTTAAAGGGCGTGGCGTGAAAACGCGGTGGATTTTACCTTTATTTTTTATCATAACGCTCGCGTTTTGTAGTTTTTGCGTCTTAATCGGGCACGAAGATTATCAACGCATAAACGCGCTTTTTGCACTCTTGCTTATCTCTCCTTTTACGCTCATCGCATACGCCATCGTTACGACCGTAATCCTTGCCAAAAATAAAATTTCGGATTATTATCCGGTCTTAGTCGCGATAATTTTTGTGCCCATTCATGCCGCCAGCATAGGGATATGGGGACTAGAACGGATATATTTTGGAGTATTTCTAAACGCGACAATACTGGGGATTTTTTATTTCACGGCGAAAATCGGGCGCGTAAATTTGATCGCACACAGATTCGCACCCGACAAAACGCAAAATTCTAAAGATCGCGTTATCAAAACGATACAAAGCAGCGCGGCATTTTTAAACGATGATATTTTGAAGAAACGCTAAATTTTATCCTTTTTAGGAATTCTAAATAACGCTTTCATCGCACGCTACAAGCTTATATGCTTCCCGATAGATCTGTGCTTTACCGACAAAACCTTCAAAAACTGCGCCGTTTTGCCTTTTGACACATTGGCATCGCCATTTGATCAAATTTAGACCCAGCACGATCTTATCGTTTTGATCACGCCGATACCCTTATTTAGCACATTTGAGCAATCTGCTTAGCTTCAGCTAGCGAGTGCATCGCGAATATGCCGCACCGAAATTTATTCAGCTCAGCGATGCCCTCTTGAGGATACGCCTAAAATATTTTATGCTTACGCTTCGCGACGCCGCGACGGTAAGGTTTGGTTTCAATAACAACTAGCTCCAATAAAATTTCATCTGTTGCCATAAAACCTTTTGCGTTTTTCGATTTAGAATTTGGGTTGTGAGAATTCCATTCGTCGTTTACGGATACTCAGAATAAATATTGTGGTTATTTTATACCTGCAGGGTAAGATAAAATTTGTAGTTCTCAAGCGCGGCAAAATCAGCACGTCCCGTTTTACAGATGGCAAAATAAAGCGCGTTAGAATCGGCCTTCACTTGAAATTTTATTTAAAAAGCAAATCGGATTTTAGCTTGGAATAAACCTGCTCGCCTTTTAACTCGCGAACGACTTGCAGTGCGAATTCCATCGCAGTAGCGGGACCTTTCGAAGTCATTATATTTTGATCTTTTACGACATTCGCCGCATTTGTATAGCCTGGGTGAGCGATCTGATTTTCAAAGCCCGGATAACAAGTATAAGAGCTTTTTAGCACACCCGCGGTAGCTAGCGCCCACGGAGCGGCACATATTGCGCCGATTTTTGTATTATTTGCATCAAAGTCACGCAGGATCTTACCGAGCTTCTCGCTTTTGGCTAAATTCTCTGCACCGGGCAAACCCCCTGGCAAAACGATCATAGAAAATTCAGACACTTTAATATCATCCAAAATTTCATCCGCCACAAGCTCAATGCCATGCGTGCCGCGGACACATTTTTTCTCTAATCCCACGGCTAGAGCATCAATATCCGCGCGTCTTAAAATATCAATGATACTTATCGCCTCAAGCTCCTCAAATCCGTTAGCTAAAACTATTGCCACTTTCAATTTGGACTCCTTATTTTAAATACGAGCCCTGCTCGCTAGGGGCAGTCGAAATTTCAGTATTCGTGCTCCTACTAGACGAGCTATCGTATAGGAACGAATCGTCGCCTTTTAGATAAGCAATGATGTAGCCTAGCTCCGTAGCGCCCGTCTTAGCGGCGATCGGCTGCATGATATTTTTCATCTTGCCACCATAACTTAGATCTGTAGTGTATTGCGACATAGCTATCGAGATCTCTTTGGCGTCCATATCTTTGAGTTTACGCGATACTCCATAAGCTTTTTTTTGGCCATTCTCGCCGTGGCATGAAGCGCACTTCTCAGCAAAGATAGCTCCACCTCTTTCTTTTAAAAAATTTATATTTCGATTTACCTTGCCGCTATGGGTTTTACTACCTGCGACCGGAGTGTTTTTGTAGATATTTACGGTTACGTTTTCATCTTTAGAATGCTTTTCGATCAGGGATTTTAGCTCTTTGGCAAACTCACCTTTGGCTTCGAATACATACGTATCATCGCCTGCTTTATCTGCAGCATTTAAATTAAAGGCAAAAAAACATGCTAAAAAAGAAATTTTAAAAATTTTCATAGAAAACCTTGATTTAGAATTTAAAAAGGGCGAAGCAAAAGCTTCGCCCTAATTTTACCCGTATAAGGTAAATAATTAGAAGCTGTATTTAGCCTCAAATCTTATGCGATCTTTTTTCTCATCAAGACCGCCAGCAGCATCGTCAATCTTATAGTGAGAATACCAAGTTTTAAAGCTTAGCTTTTCATTATATTTATAAGAAATTCTACCTACTACTTCGTATGCATCGTCACCATGCGCTTTACCGTCTAGGTAATCAGCACCGATTCTGATACCAGTATCAGGGATAGTATAGCCTGCTACTACATACCAATAGTGGTTCTCGCCAGTAAAGCTTCTATAATCTAGCAACTCTTCACCCGGGCTAATGAAGGATCCTTGATCTTCAAAGGATACAAAAGAAAGGCTGTCTTTATGATCAGGTTCAAATTTCAAATAACCCGCAGCTAAATCAACGCCAAAGAAACCAGCACTTGCTTCTGCGGCCCAGAAATCTGCATCATCGGCACCTACTACATTTTTATAGTCGCCATCGAAATCAGAAAATGCATACTGACCTTTTACGCCGAGATTAAAATCATCAGAGATATCAAAGCTTAAAGCCAATTCTGCAGCGAAAAGATCTGCTACATCTTCTAAAGAGTTATACCATAATTGGAAAGATACGGGATCATATGAGCCCATAAATCCTATGCCATATAGGTTATGATCGGTAGTTAGCTTATTATTTACGTTAGCCCAATCAAGGCTTGAAATATCGCCATCGTTCTCTAGAGAATCCATCCAAAAGCCACTAATTGTTAAGCCCTCGATATCAGTACTAGTAATCTTAACGCCATCTCCATACATATCATCGGTAAAGAATGAGCCTATACCCTGGCGACCAACTGCGATCGTAGTACCGCCGATAGTGTATCCCAAGTAAGCTTTAGCGATATCGAAATCAGAATCCTCGTCTTGTCTTCTTGTTGTGCCATGATTGCCATGATATTGACTATTTGAAGAAGAAGCGGATTCGCCATGATCTTCATCCATAAATCTAATGCCTACTACACCAAAGAAGTTATCATCGATTTTAGCTTTAAAATCTACTTCCGATTTAAACTGCCAAACGCCTCTATTGCTATCTCTTTTATTCTTACTGTGATCGTGAGTATATCGCATACGAGCGTATCCGTTTAGATCCACATCCTTGATAGCTTCCTCTAACGGAACAGCACTTGCACTCATAGCAAGAGCACCTGCAGCGACTGCTGCCGCTAAACTAAGTTTAACTAGTTTCATTTTGAACTCCTTTAAAAGTTTGTAAGCGCAATAGTAGCACAAAATGACAAATTATATGCTTAAAATATGCTGAAAAATACTAAAATTTTACCAAATTGTTACCGAGCATTTACCGAAAATCCAAATTTAACGGGCATAAAAAAAGCGAGACCCACACAGGTCTCGCCGATTATTGAAAGGAGTTCTAATTTCGATGTGGGAATTATATCAGGCTGCGGTAAACAGACGGCAACACCTCTTTCATGCGGGATAAATTTAATAAAATTTTACGATGCGAAATTTTATGGATAAAATTTCAAGATACGAAATTTGCAAAGCGTGAGTTTTAGAAATCCACGCAACATCTTATCAGTGGAGAATACTGCACCGAGAACGAGCAGTCCGTGAAAAACTGCGAGAAAGAAAATTTATAAGAATTTCGCGATCAAAATTCTAGCGCCAGCTGTATTTCTATAATATAGAATTTTGCGGACAAAATAGCGTCACGCAGTAAGAAATCTTAAGCACGAAGCAAGCGAATAGGAAATGCTAACCTAGCCATATAAGTAAGACGCGTAGCACAGAATTTCGTGAAATATAAAATTCCACAACTTATAAAATATAAAATTTATACAGGCATCGCATAAAGAATCAGCGGACTTTAAAGCGCAAGCAAATCGCGCCAGCCCGCCATGATTAAGAACAGAAACTATTGCATTCATAAGAGTAGAGAGCAAACACAAAAACGTTTATCTCAAATTGTGAAAGCAGGCTCGCTTACCTTAAAGGGCATAGCGGCTAAAAATCGCATAGGATTAAAAGCTGATATTTTCGCTCTCTGGCACAGCAATAGCGTCATTTTTATGCATTTGTTTGGTCTCGATTTTGCCGATATCATAAGCGCGCGGAGCAACGGAACCCGCTTTGCGCGAGATGATTCGCATATCGGTGATAGCGCCTGAAGTGGTACTTATGTAGGCAGTATCTCCCGCAGCCGCATAATATCTGCTTGCGCGAGCGGTGTAGAGCTCGCCGTTGGATAGGTCTTTGAACGTATAGACGTAAGCTGTGGAGCTTTGGCGAGTGTAGTTTACGATCTCGGATTTGAGCGAGCGTAAGTTGCCTGCAGGCGTCGGAGCGGTGCTTACGGCGCAGCCTACGAAGCCAAGAGCCAAAAGTGCAGAAAATATGAAATTTTTCATTCAGTATCCTTATTGGTAAAATTTGAACTTTTAGAGTAGTAGGTTTGGGCTTAAAGTTTGCTTTTTTGAGGGGCATCGGAGCAGAATTTAAACGACGATGGATGCGCTTGCGTCGCTAGCATTTGTTTTTGAGGGGCGTCGAAGTGGAATTTAGACAGATCTCTATTAGCGTTAGGCGAAGCGAGAATGCGCTTTTGGCGATTTTTCTATATATGCGGGGCAGAATTTAGCAGCAATCGTAAGCAAGACTTGGCAATCGCATCTAAATTAAAACAACAGAGCTCTAGTTTTTTACCCGGCCAGCTCGCATCAGCACTCTTTGCGGCGCTGACCGCGATATTTGCAAAAATAGGGCTT
>CAURUA010000063.1:0-10412 GCA_963528045.1 uncultured Campylobacter sp.
CAAAATTTAGCCTATTTTTTACCTAAAATTTCGTAAAATTACGACTTTAAATTTTCAAAAAGGACACAGATGAATAAAAGTTTGGAATTTAGAGCCGACGTCGGAATGGTCTTCGTGGCGATCGCTTTTGGGCTCGGGTATCTGCCCACCTCGCAGGCGCTTGCGAGCAACAATGTCTTCGTGCTGCTATTTTGGCGCTTTTTCGCCGCGAGCATCATCGCAGGCGCGATATTTTTCCCGAAGCTCAAAGCTATAACTTCGCGCGAGATCAAGCACGGCGCGGTGCTTAGCCTGTTTTTATTCGCGGGCTTTACGTCGCAGACCTTCGCCTTTAAATTTGCGCAAAGCTCCTCCGTAGCGTTCATCATCGGTCTAAACGTCGCGCTCGTACCCTTCATCGCCGCGGCGCTGTTTAGGCACAAAATTTATTCCTACGCCTATGCGGGCATCGCGCTTGCGATCGCTGGGCTCTATCTCATCGGCGACACGCAGCTTGGGCTCGGCAAGGGCGAAGCGCTGGCGCTAGTTTGCGCGTGCGCGTATTCGTTTCACATCGTGCTGACCAACCGCTTCGTGCAAAGCTGCGACGTAGCGGGCATCGCCTACGTACAGATCTTCTGCCTAAGCGTGCTTTGCTGCTTTGCGACGATCTTTTTTGAAAGAGTCAGCATCGTGCCGGTGACGGATAGAAGCTTTTTCGTCGCGATGGCGGTGATCTGCCTGCTGGGAACGGTTTTCGGCTTTTTTGCGCAGGCTTTGATGCAAAAATACACGACGCCCGTAAAAACCGCTCTATTTTTCACGCTCGAACCCGTGACGGCGGGCATTATGGGCGTATTCGTGGGTAGCGAGAGACTAAGCGCGATGCAAATTTTAGGCGCGGCGCTCATCCTCGCAGGCGTTTTGATAAGCGAGATCGGAAGCTACCTCAGCGCAAAACGGAGCAGATCCGTAGACCTTTGATTTTGCGGCGGCACAAATTCCATAAATTCCATGCCGCGTGGAATTTTGCGTCGTAAAATCCCGTGCCGCATAAAAATTGCACGCGAAATTCCATATCGCATAAAATTCTGCGTCTTTAAAATTCCACAGCGAAATTCTGCGCCGCGCATAATTCTATATCGCGCGGAACTTTGCGGCGCCGTGCGCAAGGATACGTTAAAATTCCACGACAAAATTTCGTATTAAAATTTACGTAGCAGAGGCGTGCGGCGAAGCTTTAGCGATAAAATTTCATTGCTTAAGCGATACAATAGTAAAATAATAAAATTTTAACAAAGGAGCCCCTATGAAAAAAATTATCCTTCTTGTTGCCGCGCTTGCGGGCATATTGTTTGCCAAAAGTGCAGAGCTCGCCACGCCGCCCGATCATAAAGACGGCGTAAATCACCTAGAATTGGTGCTGATCTTAGATAAATCAGGCTCGATGAGCGGGCTTGAGAGCGATACGATCGGCGGATTTAACTCGATGATAGAAAAGGAGCGCAAAGAGGGCATCGACGCGAGCGTCACGACCGTGCTTTTCGATACGAAATTTAACGTCATCCACGACCGCACGCCGCTTAAGAAGGTCGAAAACCTAACGTCCAAGGAGTATTACGCCGGTGGCAACACCGCGCTACTTGACGCCGTCGGCAGCACGATAGCACGTATCGAGCGAGTGCCTGACATCTATGCCAAAAACAATCGCGTGCTTTTCGTCATCATCACCGACGGGATGGAAAACTCAAGCCGCGAATACTCCAAAGCGCAGATCAAAAAGATGATTAGCGACAAGCAGGAAAAATACGACTGGGAGTTTATCTTTTTGGGCGCTAATATCGACGCCGCGAGTGAGGCGCAAAGCATCGGCATCAAAAGCGAAAACGCCCTAAAATACGAGAATTCCAAAGAGGGCGTGAGTAAAAATTTCGAAGCGGCGGCCGAGATATCCAAGGACGTAGCGACCGACAACAAAGCAAACTCGAAATGGCGCGACAAGGTGCTACAAGATAAAAAATAGCGAGGCGCGCTAAAATGAAGTGTCACTTCGGAAACGAGCGGCGGCACAAAAATAGGCGGTGATTTGAAAACGTGCGGCTCAAAACGAGCTTTAGTAAAAAACACTGGCGGCGGTGCAAACGAGATTTATCAAAAAAATGCGAGCGGCTGCGCAAAAACAGATAGTGCGCCGGGTCGCTTGCCAAAAAATTTAACGCAAATATGCGCCGTAAGAAAAACGGGCGCGCGAGGAATAAAACGGCGTGAAGCGGAGCCGAAAACTTCGTGAGCCAACGGTACGGCGTGCGGTCTTGATTTTTACTCAGCGCATTTTAAATTTTATTTTGATTTTTTCATGCGCCGCGCGGTATTGCTTTTGCCGGCGCTGCCTTGCGCGACACGGAAACTCAAATTTGCTCGCCAAATTCAGACGCTTCGCGAAGGGCGCCAAATTTGCAGCGAGCAAACCGCATTTCGCAGACGAAGCTAAATTTACGGCGAGCAAATTCCATTTTTTTTTGCAAGTAGTAGATAAATTTTGCCCTTTGCAAGCCGCGCTAAATTTTAAAAATTTAGGCGCTGCAAAACTAGCGCAGCTACCAAGTGCGGCTGTATTAATTTCGTAAATTTAACGAGGAGGTGAGCTTATGAGAGTATCCGACATCGACACGCCGGCGCTGCTGATTGATCGCGAGATCGTGCTTCGCAACCTGCAAAAGATGCAAAGCTACGCAGACGCCGCAGGCGTGAGCCTGCGCCCGCACACCAAAACGCATAAAATGCCCTATTTCGCGAAGCTACAAGAGAGCATCGGCGCTGCAGGCATCACGGTCGCCAAAACGGGCGAAGCCGAGATCATGGCGGCAAACGGGCTAAAAGATATATTTATCGCAAACGAGATCGCGGGCGAGCTGAAATTTCAGCGCATCATCGCGCTTTTGCGCGCGGGGATAAACTTAAGCTTCGGCGCAGATAGCATAGAGCAGGCGCGCCTGATAGAGCGCGCCTTTGAGCGCAGCGGCACGAAGGCCTGCGTGCTTGCCGAGATCGAAGTGGGCGAAAACCGCTCGGGCTTCGTGGAAAAGCAAGATTTCGCGGCGTTTATAAAATTTCTAAAAGGCTGTAAAAATATAGAATTCCGCGGCGTGTTCTCCCACGACGGCCACTCCTACAAGGCTGCTGATAAAAGCGAATGCGAGCGCATCCATCTAGCCGCGCAGCGCCGCACGCTGGAGTTTGCGGATATCGCGCGCGAGCTAGCTCTACCCGCACGCGTCGTTAGTATTGGCTCGACGCCATCGCTCATAAACGATTTTGAAATTTTAAAGGGCGTCACCGAGATCCGCCCGGGCACCTATATCTTTATGGATGCCTCGCAGGCGCAGGCATACGGCGATTACTCGATGAATGCGGCGAGTATCCTTACGACCGTCATTAGCAGGCCTACGGCGGATCGCATCATCACCGACGTCGGCGCCAAGGGGCTCACGCAGCAAAGGCGCACCGAGGGCTTTACGGCAACGCCGGGGCTCGGGCGCATAAAGGGCACGGAAGTGTGGATAAATGGCGTTTACGACGAGCACGCGATCATCTACGACAGAGTGCTGCGAGACGCCGTGCGCGTGGGCGATCGGCTCGAAATTTATCCGAACCACATCTGCCCCGTCGTAAATTTGCACGAGTTTGCCTACCTCGTAAGCGGCGACGAGGTCGTAGAAAAGATCGCTGTGCTATGCAGAGGCAAGCTGCAATGAGCAGGAAATTTAGAGGCGCGGCGAGGTAAAATTTAGCCTCTAATCTAGGGCGCGGTCAAATTTAAGGCGCGAATTTATCGCCGCTCAGGCTGCGGCGCAAAGCGCGCCGAATTTGACGACGAAATTTAACGAAAGGCGAAAATGAGACTTTGGACGATAAGCTTTAAATATCTCGACGCAAAGGGGCTCGTGGCACTGTGGCGCGAGGCGCTGCTAGCTAAAAACGCGCTGGCCGGGCTTACTAAAGGCTACAAAAATCACCCGCAGCTCGACCGCTTTTACGCGCACGAAAACACGCTAGAGGCGGTAAATGCGTATCTGGCGGAAGTTTATGAGGAGGGCTGCGCTCGCGGGTATAAATTTGACGCCGCGAAGGTGGGCGAATTTGACGCGCGAAATTTGGCTAAAATCAGCGTCTCTCGCGGGCAGATAGAGTATGAATTCGCCTTTTTACAAAAGAAGCTAAAATCGCGCGATGTCAAGGCTTACGAGCGAAATTTAAGCGTAAAAAATATAGAAATCGCAGGCGTTTTTGAGGAGGTTGCAGGCGGGATTGAGCCGTGGGAGAAGGTTAAAATTTAGCCCTGTTTCGCGCAGGATTTTTGGCTTGCCTAGACAAATTTGATCAATAAAAACGCCAAAATATGTTACGTCGATTTTCCCATAAATTTGACGTAAAAATCTCAAATTTACGATTAGTGGCGATTTGCCAAAAAAGGGCAAGCAATTTATCCGCTTTGGCGAGAAATTATGGGCAATTCGTCAAATTTTAAAAGGCGAACCTAACGTCAAATTCTCGTCAAATTCGCCTCTGTTTTTAAAAATCAAAGCCGATCCGCAAAATCCCACGCTTAAAATTTACTCGCAAGCGAGCGAATTCAGCCAAATTTTGCAAATCGGTAACTCTACTCCGCTCTCATCTGAGTACCTACGAATGCCAAGCTTAAATCGCGACTAGGCCGGTGAGCTAAGCTTAGACCCCAATGCGGGCACGCAAAAAAATGGGCGCGCCGAAAATAAAATTTCACGCCAATCCGCTTATTACGCCCTCGCTAGTAATCTTCATATTTAGCGCGTTAGGAACCTTCGGTAGCCCCGGCATAAGCATTATCTTGCCGCACACGGCGACGATGAAGCCCGCTCCCGTGCGGATCTGAAGATCTTTGACGCTGAGTTTAAAGCCGCGTGCCCGCCCAAGCGCCTTGGCATCGTCGCTGAAGCTATACTGCGTCTTTGCGATACAAACATTTAGCCGCTCAAGCCCCAAAGCCTTGATGTGCTGTAGCGCCTTTTGCGCTTCCGGCTCAAAAACGACCTCGCTCGCGCCGTATGGTTTAAATTTTACTTCACGGCGGCGGGCTATCCGCATTCAAAAAGCGGCGCCTATTACATTATAAAATTTCGCCGCCTCGCGACAGTTGCCAAACGACGCATTAAATTTAAAATTTACAAAACGCAAAATTTCAAAATTTCGCGCAGAGCTGTATCTTTACGCAGCGCTCTGCCAAATTTCTACGCAAAAGCAGCCCTCGCAAAAGCGGTATATCAGGCGGTAGCCCGCCCGCCGCGCGCTATGGCGTATTATGCGCAGCACGAAGCCGTGCGCGATAACCGCCGCGTCCGCTTCCAGCAGCGACGGCACCAGATCAAACGCGCGCCGCCGCTCTGCTTTCGCGCTTGCGCCGCTATGATTCATGCCGCACAGCCACAGCAGGCGCGAGAGCACGAGCCGGCAATGGCATTTTTATTAGCTGCACGGGAAATATTCGCAGATTAAACTCGCGCAAAGCCTCTAGGTACTCTATGTCCCGCTGCGGGAATAGCTTTTGCGCCGTAAGTGCGGCGCGCGGCAGCGGCGATGAGCATACTCGGCTTATACGGGCGAGCTTTTTATATGCGGCGCTGATTTTAAATTTATTGGTTTCATACAAAGCTAAGCTTTGCGTAGTATCATATAGGATCGCGCGGCGAGCGGCTTCTGCGGCGTCGCACACGCCGCGATCGATCAACGGCGTAACGTGGCGGATTAGCGCTAGTGTCATGATCTTGCCCTAAAGACGGAGGTTTACGCGGCTATTTAAGCCTTTCGTAGCTTTCGCATGAGCTTTTCCATATCTGCTCATGCTCCGCTACCGAGCTCATAAATCTATCCTTGCCGCCCAGCTCGCAGGCCTTTTTGTAGTACTGCACGGCTTTAACATTATCACTGCCCTCATAAAGACGCGCTAAATTTAAACACGCAGCCCAGCTATCCGCGATATCCATGTCGCAGCCGCGCACATAGTAACCTATACCCTTTATAGCGTCTTTGCGCACGCCTCTGCCTCTGATATACGCAGAGCCCGCGTTACTGCAGCCTATCGCGTGCCCGTCATCGCAGGCTTTGTCAAACAGCTCCGCCGCCTTTGCCTCATCGCGTGGCATCCCCTCTCCGCTTTGATACAAAATGCCTAAATTTACGCACGACTCCACATCGCCGCCTTTGCAAGCTTTGACGTATAGCGGCGCAGCCTTTAGCAGATCTTGCGGCACGCCCCAGCCATAATTGTAAACCTGCGCCAATGCCCCGCACGACTTCATATCGCCCTTATCGCAGGATTTTGTAGCCCTACTTATATCGTCTGCGGTGATTTCAAAATTTTCGGCTAGCGCGAAATTTGCAGCAAGCGCCGCAGCGAATGATAGAATTAAAATTTTATTTTTCATTTTCGTCCTTTTTGGTTTTTTAAGATCGCGCACTAAATCTAAGGCGCGGATTTACCGTTAAGGCGCAGTTTGATCGCTAGAGTTCGGGTTCGTTCTCGCCTGCTCTTTGCTTTTTAGCGCCTCGTAAATTTCATCGACGTCGCTTAGGTTTTGATCCAAAACCTCTCTCGCCTTTTTTAGCGTGCGTGCGCCAAAAATACCATCCTGCTTCACTCCGATGCTTTTTTGGATATATAAAATTTTATCCTTTTGCATCGCATCGGAATTCTTAGTCGCCCCAGAAGCGGAATTTGAAGCAGAGCTTTCAGAGCCGCTAGAGCTTGCACTAGTAGAATTTTCGTCTGCAGAATTTACGCCATCACTCGCGGAAGCGGAATTTTCGTCCTCGAAAAATGCAGGCATCCACCCTCGCAGCAGCCCTGCTGCGCCGGTTTTCGGTGTGTAGCCCGTATTTGCCGCGCCTCCGTAGATTGCGCTAGCTAAAACGGCGCAGAGCAGAGCTTTGCAAAAGCGAACAAACGCCGCGCCGCCTCTGCCGCAGCGATACTCTCGCGGAATTTTACGAGCTTTTACGGCACACCGCACTGCGCTTGCCAGCCACAGCGCCACACCGCCTAACAGCCCCGCAGCGGCGATTACCGCGCCACATGCAAGTGCCCAAAAATAATGCTCCGCAAAGATCATCTCGAAGCAGCCCTCGCACGCCAGCACAGCCGCTGCGATGAGCGCGCCTCCGCCTATGCACCACACCGCGCGGTCATAGCGTGGGCTTAGCACACCAAGCGCCCTAGCCATCGCGCTGCCCAAATCGCGAGCGCATTGCTGCGAAATAAAGCCCTCGCAAACGCGCATAATCGTCACGGCAAAACTCTGCGCGCAATCCTCGAGCAAAGAACGCGGGAAAAAGAATTTCTTCAATCGTGCAAAGGGCGAAATTTTAGAATTTGACGCAGCAGGGCTTTGCGTATTCGCGCGATTTTTAAATTTTGCAGCGGCTAGATTTTCGGAATTTATTACGGCGGAGTCTATGGAATTTGTGGAATTTTCAGCACCCAAGGCGCTTAAGTCTCGGTAATCTCGCTCGCCGCGTAATTCGTAAAGATCCTCCGTAGTGCGATCGAAAGTGCCACCTAAGCCCTCTTGCGAGCCGGCGAAATTAGATCCATTCTGCGCGCGAGCTTCGCTGCTTTGCTGCCTAGCCTCAAAATCGCCGGCAGAATTCTCTCCACCTTCCAAAAGATCCGCCCCTGCAAATTTTATGCCACCCACTCCTCCTGCGAACCTGCCTTGCTCTCCGCGCAACCCCAAGCGATTATCTTCCGCGCCCATAGAATTTGCCGAAGCGCTCGCGAATTTCGTGCCCGCAAATTTTACGCTCGCGCCACCCTCGAGATTTTCTTTGCGAGAAGCGTCTTTTGCAAAGCTTAAAGCGTCGCGATCAGCCGTGCTGCGGGCAGAATTTGCAAAGTTAAAATGTCCGTCCGCGCCGCGTAACTGCTCGAGATTTAGCGTCTCGCCGCGCAGCTTAGCACTAGCTAGGCGCATCGCCGCATCCAGCGCAGGCTTCGCGCGAAATAGCGCAAAAAGGCTTTGCGCATCGTCCCGCCCTAGCTTAGCGGGTGCGCCGCGCACCGCCGCAAGCTCCGGCGCAAAAACTTCGTCCAAAAAATTAGGTCTTACGAATGTCGCGCCGCCGAAGCACGCCGCATCGTAAGCCTTGCCGCAGACGGCAAAACTCAAGCGCAAAAAATCATCCTCCGCGCTATATGCCGCTTCGCAGCCGCCCTGCACCGCTCGCAGCGAGCTTAGACGAAACAAAAGTCTGCGTGCTGCAAAACCTACGCCCTTGCTGCATAAAAACTCCAGCAGCTCGCGCCCAAAAACCTGCGAGCTAGCGCCTATGCTGACGCTCGGGCGGGCATAAGCGGATACTTTGCCGATGCGAGTAAAATACCCGCACCCATCGCAGTGCTCGCAGCAAAAATCGCCCGCACCGCCGCACTTTTCGCAGCGTAATCTGCCTGCGCCGCCGCAAGTGGGACAAATGCGCGAGCCGCTACCGCCACAACTAGCGCAGGGAATGAAGCGATAGCCCATAGAATTTGACGCAGAGCCTGCAGAATCGCCTCCAGAAAGGCCGCGCGCATGAGCGTCCGTAGAGCTTAATGCCGCGCGGCTATAGCCGCCGGTGCCCTTGCAATCGGGGCAGATCAAGCGCCCACGCCCGCCGCAGTTAGCGCACGGCGCCTTGCCTGCGCCTTCGCAAGCTTTGCAGCGCCTCCTGCCCGATCCGCCGCAATGCTCGCAACGCAGCTGAACGCTAAAGGGCTTAAAATCGTGGAATTTTATGATTTGATCCGCATTCATAGCGGCTTTTTGGGGATCTGCACGCAGGTGCAACATAAAGGCCTCGCTTAGTTCCGCATCAGTGCTTGTCGCGCGTAGGCACTCGCGCGCATGAGCTTCGAACTGCGCGACGTCAGCGAAATGCAGCTGAGCGCGCTCGCCGCCGCCACTTATCTGCGAGACGCTAAACTTGCCGGCAAAGTCATATCGCACGCCAAGCCTCACGCTAAATCCGTAAAACTCGCGATCAAGCTCGCGCAGATCGGCGCCACCGCTACGCGCTAGAGCCTTGAACCTAGCGACAAACGCCTCTGCTAGCCCCTCTTTATCCAGCTTGTCCATGATCGATCCTTTCTTGCGGGCGCGCCACAAAGCCGCGCCGCATAAATTTTAAAATTCCTTTATTAAAATCCTGCAAATTTTGCATTTCATATAATTATACCGCGAAAGGGAATTTTAAAATTCCAAAATCTCACGCAGGATGGAATTTAGCGCCATTGCACGCCGTAAAATCTCGCTGTAAATCAAAACTCTAAAATAGAGCTCGACGCGAAATCTCGCACTGCGGCGCGGCGACGTACATAACTGCCGCAACAAATACGGCGCGAACGGATCGCAAAACGGTGCCGCCAGGCATACGGCGCCAGAACGGTAGCAGCGGGCATGCAAGACTTTAATTCCGCAGCAGCGCATAATTTGGCTCGCGACGATGCACGATACGGCATAACGCACAGCAAATTCCACGCCTACATAAATTTTAAATTTCACAGCTAGCTCGTGCGTACGACATGCAATTTAAAATTTCACGACAGCTATGGCGCGGCGTGCAGCGATCTAAAATTCTGCGACAAGCAGCATCGCGCAAATTTCAATCCCGCGCGACAATCAGGCGGCGGGCGCGTGGAGTGCAATCTAATTTACGAGCGCGCGGCGACATGTCATCGCATAAATTCAGTTCGCAGCGAGCAGAACGACGCAAAATTTCATTGCCGCGACGCGTCAGCTCGTAAAATTTAATCCTGTTACCCGCAGCTATAGCCGCCTGCACCTTTGCAAACAGAACAGATTAGGCATCCGTGTCCACCGCAGGCGCTGCACGGCGGTGTGTAAAATTTAATCTGGGCGCCGCAAACCTCCGCCAACATGACTGATCGCGTGAGCGTGAAATTTAGCTCGCCTGTCGCATAATTTAACTCACGGCGGTGCATGTCGCGGCGCAAGCGCGAATTTTAGATCGTGCGGCGATCTACTGCGCGACCGACAGATTAATTTCACGGTGCGCTCGACATGAAATTTAGAATCTCGTAGCGACACATGACACTGTGCGCGGCCGCGTGAAATTTTAAATTTCACGGCGAGCTCGCGGCATGAAATTTTAATCTCGCCGCGAGTGAGCTCGCAAGCTCGCGGGCGGCGAGGTTTAAGATCTTGCGCTCGGTTTTGCGCGGAATTTTGCGAGCGGAATTTCAAATGCCAAACTTGCACGGGTTTCGCGCCGAATTTCTGCGTAGAATTTTACGCAGAATTTAATGAAATTTCGCGGGACGAACCCGGCGCGCTAAAATCCGACTAATCCGACTAATCCGACTAATCCGACTAATCCGACTAATCCGACTAATCCGACTA
>CAURUA010000064.1:0-10330 GCA_963528045.1 uncultured Campylobacter sp.
GCAAAATCCCTAAGCCTAGGGCTTTTAGGTTTAGGGATTTTACTTTTGTACGAAATAAGAAAGGTCGGTAATGAGGTTTTTGATTATTTTGGTGCTTGCATTTGCGGCGTTCGCGCAAGAGAGCAATATGCAAAAATGGGCGAAAGAGATTACCGCGGACGCGCAGATCCCGCAGGATAAGTTTTTGGCGTTTTATCTAAATAAAGATGAGCCCAAGAAAGTGGTTTTCTCTGAAAGCGTCGGTCGCATCAGCGTCAATTACGAAGGAAATTCTTTCCATGAAATTCCATCTCCAAATCTTATGGCGTATTGGGTCGGTGAGTTTAATTTCGACGCCGATATCGAAAAGATGGTGCTAGGAGATTACGGCTGGTCCACGCTGGTAATCGCCGTGGACGGCACGGACGTGCTAGGTGGGACATCTAGCAATCAAAAGCGTCCGCTTACGTATAAATTTAGCAAGGGCAAGCACAAGATCGAAGCGTGGTTTTTAAATGATGCGCATTCCAGCGAGCTTTTCGTGGATTTTAAAGATGTAGAGCCCTTTTATCGTCAAAAAGACGCCGTAGCCAAGATCCCTGCGGATAAGGACTACGATCTGTGGCTCGGCGCGATCTACGAAAGCGCGCAGATGAATAATCGCGTCAAGCTAAATTTAGCCAAATCCGCTAAGCCCATCGTGCTACTGCTTAGCTCATATCGCGCCGTGGAGTGGGAGATCTCAAATCCGCAAAATAACGAAATTCTAGCCGTGTTAATTTACAACCCCATAAGTAGCGTCCGTGGCGTAAGCGGTGCGCTTTACATCGAGGACTACAGATACACAGAGGCTGCGGATGGGCTTAAATGCGAGTGTATCTCGGGCAATGTCTTTCACTGCGACGGCAGCGAGATTTATGATATGAACGGGCGCGTAAATGGGATATTTGGCAGAGGCCTGGGGGCATTTGCCGGCAAGCACGCCGTAAATTCCTTAGATCTGCCGGGGCTTGTTATTACTCCGAAAATTTTAGACGACAGTAAAGCTCGCCTACTCTCGGTAGAAGCGGACCGCAAGAAATGCGAAAGCACGCCGATGGATGATGTGTTTAGGTAGGATGAAATTTAAAATTTGGAGGAAAAAATGAGTAATAAAGATGAAGGCAAAATCGAGTCGCTAAGTATTTCTAAGAGCAATAAATTAAAAGATAAAACTGATGCAGAAAATGCCTCAGATAAAAGTGACTTGGTAGAAAAAAGAGTAATTCGAATATTTAAGATATATTCTTTGACAACATCCATATTTGCAGCAATTGGTATTATTACATTTATTTTTTCGTATATGCGATATTACGGATTTTTTACATACGAAATATTTAATGCGAATAATATTTTGTTATTTGCTTTTTTTACATTATTAATTTTTCTAACTATTTTGGCATTATACGGTTCAACTATAATGTATCTATATTATAGTTTATGCAAAGATAAGAACAGCGAAACGAGTAGAAAATTCTTTGTGATATTGGCGGTGCTTATTTTGTTTGCAATGATAATAACTCTGTGCTACACTACAAATCAAGAAAATATTCTTATACGTTTTGTATATATAAGTAACTGGATAGTAGGTATAATATTATTTATATCGTTAATAGCGTATCCTCGTATTCGTAAGTTTTATAATTATATAAAAGATAAAAATCTCTTTAAAAAAGTATTAAGATGGTTATCAAAATTCATATTTGAACCTATATCTAAGATTGAAAAAGATGGGAGAATTTGGTTTATAGCTACTGTTTTTGGTCTTATTGTTGTAGGATATATGATGTTATTAATATCTTATCAAAATGTTTTTGTAAGTACCTATAACGGTTTTTTAAAATTTTGTGGTTTGGCTGATGATAGTATCGAAATATATCTGAAAAATGAAAATAGATCCGTTCGCGGTAAGTTAATTTTCGATGACGGTAAATACGCTTATGTGGAATTTAATCGCACGGATAGCAATTGCGGCGGTATCGGCGTCGCCTGCGAGCAAATAATAAGAAAGAAAGTCCCTAGCGAGGATGTGAGTATTTTTGTTTCGCCGGAGCAATAGCAAGATAAGAAGTCCGCAGCAAAACTACAAGAAACCAAACAATCTAAAGCAAAATAACTAAGAATTTAAAAGCGCTTATTTTTTGCTTTTAAATTCCATTCATGCGCCTTTTCAAATCCCCTTTTAAATTAAATTTAGCTATACTCCCGCGCAATTTTGCGATCAAGGATTAAATATGAAAGAGATTAAAGGCCTAAGCGAGCTTCAGGCTTTTGCAGATAAAGTTCGCGCCGCAAAGGGTTATCGCGATCCGATGATGTGGGCGATCGGTCGTGTATTTAAGGGGCGTGCGGAGGGACATAAAAGCCTGAGCGCAAATTACGCGCACGTAAATTTTAAAGATGGGCTAGTAAGCGCAGCAGTGCTAATCCATGCTCTAACCGAATGCGGCGAGGTCGTGGATTTTAGCGGTAGCGAGTGCGTCCTTCCGCTAACGCACAAAGCCCTAAAAAAGGCGATCGAGGCTTTAAAATTTCTACAGCCAGACGCCAAAGAGGGCGCGCACAAAAATCTGCAGGTGCTGCTTGCGGTTAAAGAGGCGATGAAATCGGACGAGCACGCGAGCTTTTGCGCTAGCTTTATCTTTGAGGATACCGCGCCGAAAAGCGTCGAGAGCGTCTATCTCAAGCTTTACGCGCTTTCGCTAAATCTCTGCGAGCCGCGCACGCTCAATCTAGACGGCGCATTTAGCGTGCTTCCGAACGTCGCGTGGGACGAAAACGCCCGCCCGATCGAGCTTTGGTGGCTGCATGAAAACGAAATCCATTTAAAAATGCAGGGCCGTTATCCGCGTATCATCAGCGTCGATAAATTTCCGCGCTACCTAAGCCACGTCGTACCGCTGCAAAACGTGCGGATTTTAGACGATGCGAAGGTGCGTTTGGGTGCGCATATCTCCGCGGGTACGACCGTGATGCCGGGTGCTGCGTATGTAAATTTCAACGCAGGCACGACCGGCAGCGTTATGATCGAGGGGCGCGTCAGTAGCTCGGTCGTCGTGGGCGAGGGCAGCGATATAGGCGGTGGCGCGTCGATTTTGGGTGTGCTAAGCGGTACCAACGGCAATGCCGTGAGCATCGGCAAGCACTGCTTGCTGGGTGCAAACTCCGTAACGGGCATTCCGCTAGGTGATCGCTGCATTGTGGATGCCGGTATTGCGGTACTTGAGGGCACGAAGGTTTTTATCGCGCAAAAGGATCGCGAGGCGCTAGCAGCGCTAAATCCAGGCTTTGCGTTCGATCGTGAAATTTATAAAGGGCTTGAGCTTGCCAGGCTTAGCGGACTTCACTTCCGACAAAACAGCCAAAGCGGGCAGATTACGGCAAGCGTTAGCAAGCGCGCGATCAAACTAAATGCGGAACTGCATTAAATTTATAAATTTAAACGGCGGGCGCGGATTGGGTGGAGCTTTTCAAAGCTGCGTTAAATCTATAACTTAAACGGCGAGTTTGAAAAAGATACGGACGATCTCGTCGCGCGCCGCTTTGAGCGAGCGTATGTGATCCGTCGCAAAAATTTCCGCTCATAGAATTTCACGCGGAATTTAAAGAATTTTTGCCGCGATTTAAAAATCTATAGCGGTGATTTATGGAATTTATGCCGCTATTTTAACGCAAGTAATTTTGGCGGCTAGCGGATTTTTGCCGCGCAGAGGATTCTTAAATTTTAAAAATAGATTGAATTTAAAATTTTAATATGATAGATTTCAAATCAAATAAGGAGATAAAAATGAAAAAATTTATACTCGCCCTGTTCGGCGTATTTATCTGCACTGCGGCGCTTGCAAGCTATATAGACGCCGAGCGTTGCAAGGCTTTGGCAGACGCTGTAAATGGCGCAGTCACCCAGAGACTGAAGATATAAAGTTGGGCGCGGCTACGTGCGAAGGCGATAAATTTATAGTTTCCATGACCCTAAAAAACGTAATTTGGGATAAAGTAGATCCTAAAATAAAGCAAAATTTTGAGAAAGTTTTGCGCGCCGATAGGCAAAAGGACGTTTGCGCGACGATGAAAGCGGGCGGTCTAAAACGCATAGGCGTGCGACAATTTCTGCAAAGCGGCGAAAAAATCGCCGATCTGACCTACACGCGCAGCGATTGCGGCTTAGAGTAAAATTTCAAAGGAGATATAATGGAAGTGCCTCAAGCGGCGTATAGCAGAGATAAAATCATCATTCGCACCGGTGCGATCGGTATCATTTCAAATGTAATTTTAGCGGCATTTAAGGGTGTCGTGGGGCTGATTTCTGGCTCGATCGCGATCGTGCTTGATGCCGTAAATAACCTAAGCGACGCGCTTTCGTCCGTCATCACGATCGTGGGCGTGCATCTTGCTAGCAAGCAGCCCGATCGCGCGCACCCCTTCGGACACGGCAGGATCGAGTATCTAAGCGCGATCGTAATCGCCGTCATCATCCTCTACACCGGCGGCGTCTCGCTCGTCGAATCGATCAAAAAGATCATTCATCCGCAAGCGGCGAATTATAATGCGGTTTCGCTCATCATCATCGCCGTAGCGGTCGCGGCGAAATTTAGCCTAGGGCTTTATACGCAAAAGACGGGCGAGCGCGTGAACTCGGACTCGCTCATCGCTAGCGGCGTGGATGCCAAATACGATGCGCTCGTATCGTTAGCCACCCTCGTAGCGGCTTTGATTTCGCTTATTTTCGGACTGAGCTTGGAAGCGTATCTGGGCGCGATAATTTCGGCGCTTTTGATAAAAACGGCGTATGAAATTCTGCGCGATACTATCAGCAAGCTTTTGGGTTCGCGTCCGAGCCTAGAGCTGACGAATGAAATTTACGACGTCGTGCGCGGCTTTGAGGGCGTCATCGGCGCGTACGATCTGATGTTTCATGACTACGGGCCCGATAAAATGGTAGGTTCGGTGCATATCGAGGTCGCGAGCGACACGACCGCGGCACAGATCGACGCTCTTACGCGCCGCATCCAAAACGCCGTTTTTGCGAAATTTAATATCATCCTAGACACCGTAGGAATTTACGCGTTTAACAGGAACGATCCGCGCGCCGCCGAGATCTACGAGCATATCAAGCAGATGGCGTTTTCGCATGAGTTCGTCTCGCAGATACATGGGTTTTATCTCGACGAGGAAAAGCGCTCGATCAGCTTCGATGTTATCGTCGATTTCGCAGCGCCCGATATGGAGGCGACGTTTCGCGCGGTCTGCAAACAGGTGCGCGCCGCGTATCCGAACTACACGCTCATCATCACTCGCGATAGCGATTACAGCGGTTAAAATTTAAATTACTCTAGCGGTTTAAATTTAATCGCGCCCGCTCGCGCTCCTTCGGCGAAATTTCAGAATTTTAAGCTACAATAGGAGAAATTTATCGCGGTTCCGCGCGGCGTAAAAGCCGCAATAAACCGCGAGATGAAATTTGCGCGTAAAATCCGGTAGAAGCCTGCGCGCAAGGCAATGCAAAGAGAAATTTAAAAGGAAAAATATGGTTGAAATCAAAGATCTAACGATGCGCTTTGGCAAACAGCTACTTTTTGAAAACGTAAATTTAAGCCTCGATAAGGGCAGGCGCTACGGTCTCATCGGCGCAAACGGCGCGGGCAAATCGACACTACTTAAAATTTTAAGCGGGCAGATCGAAGCAAGCAGTGGCGAAATTTTAATACAAAGCGGACTTAAAATCGGCGTTTTGGGGCAGGATCAGTTCGCCTTTGAAAGTTTCAGCGTCAAAGACGCCGTACTCTACGGCAACAAGCGCCTCTATGACGCCGTGCGCGAAAAGACGCAGCTTTACGAAGCGGGCGAGTTTAACGACGAGATAAACGAGCGCCTAGGCGAGCTTGAGATGATCTGCGCCGAGGAGGATCCCGCTTACGAGTACGAAACGCGGATCGAGAAAATTTTAAGTTCGTTGGGGCTGAGCGACTTTGATAAAAAGATGAGCGAGATCGAGACGAGCGATAAATTTAAGGTTCTTCTCGCGCAGGTGCTCTTCCCGCGCCCCGACGTGCTGTTTTTGGACGAGCCGACGAATAACCTCGATATCGACGCCATTTCGTGGCTCGAGTTTGAGCTAAATCGCCACGCGGGCACGCTCGTAGTCATCAGCCACGACCGCCACTTTTTAAACCGCGTCTGCACGGACATCCTCGACGTGGATTTTAGGCGGGTGCGCGAATTTAGCGGCAATTACGACGACTGGTTCATAGCGTCCAATCTAATCGCCAAACAGGCACAGTTTGAGCGCGAGAAAAAGCTCAAAGAGAAGGCGGAGCTTGAAAAATTTATCGCTCGCTTTAGCGCCAACGCAAGCAAGGCCAAGCAGGCCACGAGCCGTCAAAAACAGCTTGATAAACTCGATCTCAGCGAGCTTGCGACCTCTTCGCGCAGGGAGCCTAGTATTTTATTTAAGCCCGCGCGCGAGATCGGCAATGAAATTTTAGAGCTAAGCGGCGTGGATATGAGCTTCGGCGAGGTTCAAATTCTGAAAAATTTTGATCTCAAGCTTGCTCACGGCGATAAGATCGCGATCATCGGACGAAACGGCGTGGGTAAAAGCACGCTTTGCAAGATCATCATGGGCGAGCTCGCGCCTCTTAACGGTAAGGTTCACATGGGTGCCACGATCGAGCCCGGGTATTTCGCGCAGGATACGAATAATAAAATTTCAGGCGAGCTCAAACTCTACGAATATTTGCAAAGCCCGCAGAATAGGGATCTGGATGAAATTCGCAAATGCCTTGGGCGCATGCTTTTTAGCGGCGCGGAGCAGGAGAAAAGCGTGGGCAGCCTAAGCGGCGGCGAGAAACACCGCGCGATGCTAAGCAAGCTAATGCTGCAACGCCCGAACCTGCTGGTGCTCGATGAGCCCAACAACCACCTTGATCTCGAGGCGATCATCGCGCTTGGCGAGGCGCTGTATAACTTCGCGGGCTGCGCGATCTGCGTGAGCCACGACCGCGAGCTCATTGACGCGTTTGCAAATAGAATTTTGCATCTCAAAGGAGACGCCGAAATCGTCGATTTTAGGGGCACTTACGAGGAGTACCGCGAGAGCTTAGGGGCGAGCGATGATTGAGATCTGCGTAAACGGCGAGCCCCTGCAGCTGGCGCAGGATATGAGCGTGAGCGAGTTTTTGCGCCTGCGCGGACATGATCTGCGCCTAGTAGCGCTCGAGCGCGACGGCGAAATTTTAAAAAAAGAGGCGTGGGAGCGCACGCAGATCTCAAGCGGCGAAAAATATGAAATCGTCGAATTCGTAGGCGGCGGCTGAGGTCGGAGCTTCGGGTTATGTTAAATTACGGCAGCCTAGGTTTAAATCTGCGCGAAGGTCACTAAGGAAGCCGTTAAATTTTAAGCGGCATGGCGACACAGCGGCTGGGGCTTAAAATTTGCACGCGCGTCGTTAAAATTTTAAACGGTACGGCGGAGCGAAGACATAGCGGCGTTCGGGTTTTTAAATTTATAAGGAAGCCGCGGTAGCCTGGCGCCTGCGGCGAGCTTTTAAATTTTGTAAGCGAATTGAGCTGCGGCGGCACGCCGCAATGCGTTAAATTAACGGATCGATTCAGAGATCTATCGATATGCCGCGTTACAATACTACGACGTAAAAAGGAGCGGGACTGCGACTTTGGTAGCGCGGCGCACGGTAAAACAAGCGGCTTGCGCCGACGGAATTTGCGCGGCGCGATAAATTTAAAAAGCTTAAGGCTGGTCAAAACAAAGCGCACGATACAGCGTCAAAATTTTATCGATCGAGCTTGTTTCGGGGTTTGTGCGCGATCGATCATTGCGCTTTACGAGGCGCAAGCTAAAGTATACTGGCGTTGAGCCCGAGTGCGGGCGTGTTGGTTAATTGGGCTCAATCATGGCGGCGGGCCGAGCTTCGGCCATCAAGACCGTGCAAATTTACCTTAGGTATAATTGCCATGGTGCGAAGCGAGCAATGCGCGCTACAGCTCGTAAAATCGTTAAAATTTGCAGCCCCGCGCGACGCAATAAAGGGCTCAGGATCGAAACTTGCGCGGCAAGGCCTAATTGCACAAAAAGATAAATTTAGGATTAAAATGCAGATAAAATTAAACGGTAAAGCTTACAAAACGGGCGCGAGCGATCTTGAGGAGCTGAAGCACGAGGTTAAATTTAGCGGCGAGATCGTCGTAATAAACGGCTATGCGAGCACGCAAAACTGCGAGCTGAAGGCGGGCGATGAGCTCTTTTTGCTCGCGCGCGGCGCGGAGCTGGCGCCGCAGGAGCTTCGCGAGCTGATGCTTGCTCGCAATGCCCCCGCCGTAAATGAGGCGCTGCAAGGCTCGCGCGTGGCGATCTGCGGGCTCGGCGGGCTCGGATCCAACGTCGCGATCCTACTTGCGCGCGCGGGCGTGGGCGAGCTCTTTTTGATCGACTTCGACGTCGTCGAGCCTACCAACCTAAACCGCCAGCAGTACGAGATCGGCGATCTTTACAAGCCCAAAACAGCCGCTCTGCGCGAAAAAATCGCGCGCGTAAACCCGTTCGTGTGCGTGCGAACCTTAAACGAGCGACTTACCGCGCAAAACGTAGCCGAAATTTTAAAAAACGAGCGTATAATTTGCGAGTGCTTCGACGACGCGGCGGCGAAAGCGATGATTTTTGGTGCATTCGGCGGTACGGATCGCTTTTTGATCTGCGCTAGCGGCATGGCGGGCAGCGGCGATGCCAACGAGATCCGCACGACGCGGCTCGGCAAAAACGTTTTCGTCTGCGGCGACCGCAAAAGCGCCGCGGCTCAGGGCGTGGGGCTGCTCGCTCCGCGCGTGGCGATCTGCGCCGCACATCAAGCAAACGTCGCGCTTAGGCTGATTTTGGGCGAGGAGGGCTAGGCCTGGCCGCTCATCGCGCGCCTGCATTTCTAAATTTACGCGCCTTTGTGCATTGCCGCTAAATTTAAGCCTCGCGCGATTGTTTTTGAGAAGCAAAGAGCGTTTCGGCGGGTATACAGCGTGTTTTAAAAACGATGTGAAATTTACTGCGCGCCGAGCAAATTTAGCCGCGATATGCAAATTTAAACGACGAAATTTAAACCATTTGCCGTGCGCAGCTCGCGGATAAGTAAAATTTTAAAATTTATTCGGCGCGAGCAAGCTACTTTTGAACGTAGGATTTAAAATTTCGTGCAGCAAAGCGAGCCACAGTCTGCGCGTGAAATTTTAAAATTTTGTGTCGTGGCGTAAAATTTGACGAGAAATTTTAAAGCTCTGGCGCAGCGTCGTGCAGCGCGTAAAAATAGTGATAGAAGCAAGGCGCACAATCCGTGTCGCAATTTCGCGCTGTGTATAATGCGCCGTGCGCGAGTGCCGATATGCGCCATTTGTGCCGCGCATAAAACGAAAATTTAAACTAAAGAGGATAGAATGGACGATAAACTGATCTTAGGTGGCAAGGAGTTTAGCTCGCGCCTGATAATGGGCTCTGGGAAGTTCGATCACGCGATGATCGACGCCTGCGTGCGGCACGCGGGCTGCGAGATCGTCACGCTTGCGCTGCGCCGCGTAAACGAAAGCAAGAGTCGCAATATCTTGGATTTCATCCCCCGCGGCGTCACGCTGCTGCCAAACACCAGCGGCGCGCGAAACGCCGAGGAGGCGCTGCGGATCGCACGGCTCGCGCGCGAGCTGGGATGTGGCGACTTCGTAAAGATCGAGATCATAGGCGACAGCAAATACCTTCTGCCCGACAACGCTGAGACGATTAAGGCCTGCGAGGCCCTGGCGCGCGAGAATTTCGTGCCGCTTGCCTACATGCACGCCGATCTGTGCGCCGCTCGCGATCTGGTAAGCGCAGGGGCTGCCGCCGTGATGCCGCTTGCAGCGCCGATCGGCTCCAACCGCGGGCTGATGATGCGCGGAATGATCGAAATTTTACTAGACGAAATCGACGTACCGATCATCGTAGATGCGGGGCTCGGCGCGCCTAGTGAGGCCTGCGAGGCGATGCAGATGGGCTGCGCCGCGGTGATGGTGAATACGGCGATCGCCACGAGCGGGGATCTGGCGCTGATGGCGCGGGCGTTTGCGCTCGGCGTGCAGGCGGGGCGCGATGCCTACCTGGCGGGGCTCGGCGCCGTTTGCAAGACGGCCTGCGCAAGCTCGCCGCTAACGGGATTTTTGAGATAAGCGGTTAGAATTTTAAGCGCGTTTGGTTGCGCGAGCCGTGTTTTTTGCGCTGAATTTGCCTTTCTCGGGTTTGTACAGATACATATCGCGCAAGCTCGGCGTGGCAGCCGATAGA
>CAURUA010000065.1:0-10187 GCA_963528045.1 uncultured Campylobacter sp.
TTAAGCGGCGTTAAAATTTCATCCAGGCTAAAGCCTATCGCGCCCTGCTTGGAGTACTCGCTAAGCGGCGTACTAGCGCTTAGCGCAAGCTGCAGAACCTTGCCCCTAAGCGCGCCGGAACCCACCAGCTCGTGCGAAAAGACGATGTCGATATAGGCTTTTAGCATAGGCGGCACGTTTAGCCAGTACATCGGGTACAAAAATACGATGCGGTCGGCAGCCGCTAGTGCGTCTTGCTCTGTGCAGGCATCTATGCGCGCAGTATCGGTGCCGTAAAGTCCCTCCAAATGGCGCACCTCTACGCCGGCAGCGCCCTTTGCGACCTGCGATAGGGCTTTGTTCACGCGCGAGGCGGCGAAATTGGGATGCGATAAGATAACTAGCGTTTTCATGTTATTTCCTTTGTTAAAATTTGCAGAATCATATCGTTAAAAAGCTAAAAGTAGATTAAGAAGGGTTGTGAAAACGAGCGTTATTTTGCTTGTGAGGAATGGGATTTGTGAGGCACAATAGATACTAAGCGCTCTCGTACCATACTGCCTCAAGGCACGTGCAACAAAAATGGTTTTACGCGTGCCGCAAAGCAAGTCCCTAGCCCGCTCTTGTCTGGAACGATCTCGCTTGCGATCCACCCGATCGCGTGCGGCTGCGGCGCGGGGCAAAATTTCATCCAAGCAAGGATAAATTTATGAAAAAAGATTAAAATTTAGCCGCGATTTGGGCTACAAGCCCGAAAATTTTAAAAAAAAGGACACGATATGCAGAGAAAAACACAGATCGCGGATGAGTTTAGCGCAGAGGATCGCGAGCGCAAAATCACGCTGCAAGCAGGAGACGTAGCGCCCGCTTTTACGCTGCAAAACGCCGACGGCGCGAGCGTCGCGCTAAAGGACTTCGCAGGCAAGAGAGTTGCGCTGTATTTTTATCCCAAGGATAACACGCCCGGTTGCACGACCGAAGCGTGCGAATTTAGCGCCACGTACGATGATTTCATCGCCGCAGACTGCGTGATCGTAGGCATCAGCCCCGACAGCGCCAAATCCCACGCGGGCTTCATCGCCAAGCAGAGCCTAAAGCACATCCTGCTGAGCGATCCACAGCACGAGGTAGCCAAGCTATACGGCGCGTGGCAGGTGCGCAAAAACTACGGGCGCGAGTATCTGGGCATCGTGCGCTCGACCTTTCTGATCGGTGCGGACGGCAAAATTTTAAAAGTCTATAAAAGCGTCAAGGCGAAAGATCACGCGGCAAAGGTGCTCGCGGATCTGCTAGCTGCGGGGAAGTAGAGCGCCAAGCTGGCGTTTGAAATAGGGCTCTGGCGTATTTGTGCGCTAAGCTTTAATATAAAATTTATGCGCTGAAATTTACTACGGAATTTCGGCGTCAAATTTAAGCGCCGAAGCTTAGGCATTCAAATTTCGCTTTGAAATTCTGCTTTAGAATTCCGCCGCTCATTTGAAAATAAAATTTCAAAGCGGAGTTCTATCTGCGATTTTAACGGCAAATTTTATCGCCCCAAAATAAAATTTAAAGGGAAAATATGAAAAGCTTAATCATTTTAGCTCACCCCGACATCGAAAATTCGCTCATAAACAAGCGGTTTTTGAAAGAGGCTGCCGCGCAAAACTTTCCCGTGCGCGACCTAGCGCGCGAGTATCCTAGCGGCGAAATAGACGGCGAGCGCGAGCGCGCGATAATCAAAGCTCACGACGCACTGGTGCTGCAATTTCCGCTGCATAATTTCTCCTCGCCCGCGATTTTAAAAAGCTGGATCGATGCGACGATGACGTACGGATTTGCTTACGGGCGCGCGGGCGCGCCGTGGCGCTGGCGGTGAGCGCGGGCATCAAGCGCGCCGACTACGCGCCTAGCGGGCGGTATCATTTCACGATGGAGCAGATTTTAGCGCCCTTTGAGTTGGCATTCCGCTACTATTTTCACGCCGACTGGCGCGGGTTTTTCGCGTTTTACGGCGCCGAGGAGACGCCCGGCGTGGATTACGAAAGTAGCGTCACGCAGATAGAAAAAGGCGCGGCGGAGTACGCGGAATTTTTAAGAAATTTAGGCACAAAGGGCGCGGGCAAAAAATTTTAAATCAAAACAAGTGTTTTGCCTGTAGCGGGTCTACTCGCATATATCTTGATAAAAATTTAGGCTAAAAGGCAAGCCCTCGTTTTAGAGCTAAATTTTAAAATTTAAACCGCCTTGATCTAGCCCACAAGCTAGCTAAAAGCCTGTGTCTCACAGCTCAAACGCGAGACGACGATTTATAGATAAATTTGCAACGGCGCATAAAAGGATCTCGCACTGCGCTCAAACATGAGATGGCAGAATTTACGGACTTGGAGTATACATTTTACGGCTCAAACGAGCAAGCCTTTAGGTTTCCGCCCGCTAAGCCCTTTTTAAACCACTCTTTGCGCTGCGCCGAGGTTCCGTGCGTGAAGGAATCGGGCACGACGCGACCGCTAAATTTGCGCTGCAACGTATCGTCGCCGATCGCGCTGGCGGCATTTAGCGCCTCGTCGATGTCGCCCGCTTCAAGCACGCGCCCTGTTTTTGCTAGATAGTGCGCCCAGACCCCCGCGTAGCAGTCCGCCTGTAGCTCGACTTTGACCTGAAGCGCGTTTTGCTCGGCTTCGCTGCGAGCGCGCCTTTTTAGAGCATTGATCTGCTCCAGCGTGCCGACTAAATTTTGAACGTGATGCCCTACTTCGTGCGCGATGACGTAGGCCTGCGCGAAGTCGCCGCCCGCTTTGTATTTATTCGCAAGCTCGTCGAAAAAGCTAAGATCCAGATAAATTTTGCGGTCCCTCGGGCAATAAAAAGGTCCCGTCTGCGCGCTCGCAAAGCCGCAGCCGCTTGCGATCTGATCGCGGAAAAGCCGAAGCCCGGGCTCCTCGTAGCGTGCGCCCGCACTTTTAAATATCTCGCCCCAAACGTCCTCGGTTTGGGCTAGCACCGCCGAGACGAAGGCGAGCTTCTCTTGCTCCTGCGGGCTATCGGTCGGCTCTCTTTGCGTGCTGGCGCCTCCGTCTAAAAGCGCCAAAGGGTTATAGCCCATAAAATACGCCACCGCGCCGATTACGAGCACTATGCGCCCGATCTTTGAGCCGAGCAAAAACCTGATGATCGGAATCAGCATCCCAAGCGAGCCCGAGCTCGTGCGCATGCTGCTTGCGCGGTCATCCTCCACGTTTGAGCTTCGTCTGCCGTCTTGCCATTTCATGTTTTTCCTTTAAAATTTTTGAGCCATTATACTAAAATTTTAAAAAGAGCGCCGCCTTGCTTTTGTAAAATACTGCGCGCGTAGCGAAATAAATCTGAAATTTTGCTTATTTTAAATTTCTTTTAAGCTGTTTAAAATTTTAAATTCTATATAATCGCCCTTTTTAAATTTAAAAGAAAGGAGAATTTGTGGCAAAAGACGACGTCATAGAGATCGACGGCAACGTCATAGAAGCGCTGCCGAACGCGACTTTTAAGGTCGAGCTGGACAACAAACACGTGATTTTATGCCATATCGCGGGCAAGATGCGGATGCACTACATCAAGATAATGCCCGGCGATCGCGTAAAAGTCGAGCTGACCCCTTACAGCCTCGATAAAGGCAGGATCACCTACCGCTATAAGTAAGGATAAAGTTAAATTTAGATATACTCGCAATTTTGCGACTAAACTGTAGGAAGAAGTGTTTTCAAAATCCCCACTATTTTGAAAACAGTTGGTTTGATACTTTCGCTTTTGAAATTTCATTAAACCTAGGTGCAGTTTGCATTTAAAGTGGAGAAAATTTTAGGAGAGTGGAATGAAAGTTCGTCCATCCGTTAAGAAAATGTGCGACAAATGTAAAATTGTCAAGCGCAAAGGTGTTGTTCACGTTATTTGTGAAAATCCAAAACATAAACAAAGACAAGGATAAGTTATGGCTCGTATCGCAGGTGTAGATCTACCAAAGAAAAAAAGGATTGAATACGGACTAACTTATATCTACGGTATAGGTTTATTTACGTCGAGAAAAATTCTCGATGCGGCAGGAATTTCTTACGATAAAAGAGTCGCCGATCTGAGCGAAGATGAAGCCGCCGCTATCAGAAAAGAGATTCAAGAGCACTATATGGTCGAAGGTGATCTTCGCAAACAAGTGGCTATGGATATAAAAGCACTTATGGACTTGGGCGGCTATCGCGGCTTAAGACACAGAAAGGGCCTTCCGGTTCGCGGCCAAAAAACAAAAACGAACGCCAGAACCAGAAAAGGCAAACGCAAAACCGTCGGCGCGGCAGCTAAATAAGGATTGAGATATGGCACAAAAAAAAGTAGTTAAGAAAAAAACCGTCAGAAAAAATATCGCCAAAGGCATAGTTTACATCTCCGCCACGTTTAACAACACTATGATTACCGTAACGGACGAGATGGGCAACGCGATCGCGTGGAGCAGTGCGGGCGCTTTAAATTTTAAAGGCAGCAAAAAATCCACCCCTTATGCGGCGCAGCAAGCCGTCGAGGACGCGCTAAACAAAGCCAAAGAGCACGGCATCAAAGAGGTAGGCGTCAAGGTTCAGGGTCCGGGAAGCGGACGCGAGACCGCCGTTAAAAGCGTAGGTAGCGTAGAAGGGATTAAAGTTACATATTTCAAAGATATCACTCCTCTTGCGCACAACGGTTGCAGACCGCCTAAACGACGTCGCGTGTAATTATAAAAGGAGAAATTTATGGCTAGATATACAGGACCGGTTGAAAAATTAGAAAGAAGGCTCGGCGTCGATCTATTTATGAAAGGCGAGAGAAGGCTTGCGGGCAAGAGCGCGCTTTTAAAACGCCCTTACGCTCCAGGTCAGCACGGACAAAGACGCGCTAAACTAAGCGAATACGGCTCGCAGCTTCGCGAGAAACAAAAGGCTAAATTTATGTACGGCGTAAGCGAGAAGCAGTTCCGCAGGCTATTTGCCGAAGCGGCTCGCAGAGAGGGCAACACCGGAGCGATTTTGGTTCAGCTTTTAGAGCAGAGGCTAGATAACGTCGTTTACCGCATGGGCTTTGCTACGACTAGACGATTTGCGCGCCAACTCGTTACGCACGGACATATCTTAGTAGACGGCAAGCGCGTCGATATTCCTTCGTACTCCGTCCGCGCAGGACAAAAGATCGAAGTGATCGAAAAGAGCAAAAATAACCCGCAAATTTCAAGAGCGCTGGATCTTACGGCACAGACCGGCATCGTAGCGTGGGTAGATGTAGAAAAAGAGAAAAGATACGGAATTTTTTCTAGAGTTCCAGAGAGAGAAGAAGTTGTTATTCCTGTAGAGGAAAGATTTATCGTAGAGCTTTACTCGAAATAGTAGGTGCTAATATGAGAAAAATCACAACATCAGCTCATATGCCAACTGAAATAAAGGTTGAGAATGTCAGCGAAAATGTTGCTAAAATCATAGCATATCCCTTTGAAACGGGATATGCCGTCACTCTAGCTCATCCTTTACGAAGGTTACTTTATACGAGCACGGTCGGTTTTGCGCCGACTGCGGTTAAAATCGAAGGCGTAAGTCACGAATTCGACAGCATGCGCGGTATGCTCGAGGATATGGCGGCTTTTATCATAAATTTAAAGGGCTTAAGGTTTAAAATCAAGGGCGATTCCCTACGCGAGGTCGTAGAATACAGCTTTAAAGGACCTAAAGAAATTTACGGCAGCGACCTAAACAACGACGCCGTAGAGATCGTAAATCCAAGCGCCTATCTGGCTACGATAAACGAGGATGCCGATCTTAAATTTACGCTCATCATCGAAAAGGGCATTGGCTACGTCCCAAGCGAAGAGATCAGAGAAAATTTAGATGCTGATTTTATCGCGCTGGATGCGTTTTTTACCCCGGTAACTAAGGCCGTTTACGATATCGAAAACGTATTCGTAGAGGATAATCCCGACTACGAGAAAGTGGTCTTTACGATCACTACCGACGGTCAGATCAGCGCGATAGATGCGTTTAAAAACGCGCTTGAAGCGATGTATCAGCAGCTGGCGGTTTTCAAAGGCATCGTAAATATCAGTGCTGCGGATACTTTCGGTAGAGCGATCCCTGCAAATTCCGAGTTTGCAAAGCTTTTCGAGAGCGTTAGCAATCTAAGTTTAAGCGCACGAAGCTTCAACTGCCTGGATCGTGCAGATATTAGATTTATCGGCGAGCTTGCGATCATGGAGGAGAGCGAGCTTAAAGACCTTAAAAATTTAGGCAAAAAATCGCTTGAAGAGATCAAGGCAGTTATGGAAGAGATCGGTTATCCTATCGGCAACCAAGAGCTCGGCGATAAAAAAGAGCAGCTAAAACGCAAGCTCGATGAGCTGAAAGCTCAAAGACAAAAGAATGAAGGACAATAAATGAGACATAATCACGGATATAGGAAGCTAGGGCGCACTTCGTCTCACCGTGCCGCCCTGCTTAAAAATTTAACCATCGCTTTAGTTACTAGCGGCAAGATCGAAACTACGCTTCCTAAGGCAAAAGAGCTAAGAAGCTATGCCGAAAAGCTGATCACTCGCGCGCGCAAGGGCGACAGCGAGGCGCATAGATTTGTTTTCGCGGCGCTTCAAGATAAGACTGCGACAAATAAGCTAGTCACTGAGATCGCTCCAAAATACGCAGGCGTAAACGGCGGCTACACTCGCATCATCAAAACCCGCCTCCGCAAGGGCGACGCCGCAGAGATGGCTTATATTGAGCTAATCAGCAAATAAAATTTCGGGATCACTCCCGAAATTTCTTCTATGAAATTTAAAATTTTACTTCCGCTTGTTATCGTCGCTGCGGGCCTAGCGTGGGCATTGGACAATTATCTTAGCTACAAAAATATCGAAACGATCAACTCCGAAATTCCGCTAAAGCAGGCATTGGACGGCGAGCAAATCTCTAAAATCCGCGTCTATAAATCCAAACGAATTCTTGAAATTTTGACCTCAAAAGGCGTCGCGAAAAGCTACAAAATCGCCCTCGGACGCGAGCCTGAAGGACATAAAGAGGTTCAAGGCGACGGCAAAACCCCGGAGGGCAACTACACCATAAACGACAAAAATCCAAACTCGGCGTATCATCTAAATTTAGGCATCTCCTATCCGAACAAAGCCGACGTAGCCCACGCAAAATCCCTCGGCAAGAGCGCAGGCGGCGATATCAAAATCCACGGGCTACCGAATAAATTTAGCTACCTAGGGCAGAGTATCGCGGCGTTCGGCGACTGGACGGAGGGCTGTATAGCGCTCGTCAATGACGATATGGACGAGCTTTTTGAGCACGTAAAAATCGGCACGCCGATAGAAATTTTGCCGTGACTGCACGCGCCTGCGCTAAAATTTCACAGCCACGATCGATATAAAACGTAGCGTAAATTTCATCTGCGAGCTTCAAAACAATGTTTGCCGCCCAATCTTTCATATCCCGCAAAATTTACGATTAAGATCGAAATCTATTTTTTTACAAAAATTTAATCGTATCGGCGCTTGTTCCAATTAAATTTAGACAATCTCATTTAAATTTCCTCTCCAGCTCAAACAAAATTCCTTTTCAAATTTAGCCCTCGGTCTGGTTGAAATTTTATCCCAAATTTATGGTGCAAATAGTCTAAATTTAAATATACGCAAGCCCGATGATTTTGCGAGTTTCGTCCTTGTCGAATCGATAAAATTTTAAAATCGCGGCTCGCCGTTCGCGGCGTATAAAATTCTTTGCTAGCCATTACGCAAAATCCGCGTCCTCACGCAAAATTTCAGATCAAATTTCATCCCCGATAAGCCTTTTTTTATCGCTTTTAGATATAATTCGCCAAAACTAAAATAAGGAATTTTAATGATACCATTTACAGACGAAGAGCTTCTAGCCCCGGTACAGGATAGCTTGGAGCTAATCCGACCGATGCTGCAAAACGACGGCGGCGATATGAAGCTTTTAGGCATAAAAAATGGCGTCGTCTATGTCCGCCTTACCGGGCATTGCCACGGCTGCGCTGCAAGTGCACAGACCCTAAAATACGGCGTCGAGCGCCAGCTTCGCATGGATATTCACCCAGAGCTTAGCGTCGTAAACATCCCCGAAGGCGAAGAGTTTGAACTATAAAAAACTGGGGCTAAAGGCCTTTTCGCGCGGAGAATTCGAGCTTGCGAAGCTGTATTTTTCGCTCGCATACGAAAAAAGCGGCGAAGAAGAAATTCTATTTTTGCTCGAGCTTTGCCAGACCGCGCTGGCAGACCGCGAAGAAGCGCTTATGCTCTTTGATTTTTACAACCTTAGCCCAAAAACTCAAACCGCGGAGCTTTTTAAAATTTTAAACTCCATTAATGAAAAGATCGCGAATGAAGCGGCTTCCGAACCCGGCGCCGAGGATGAGATCGCCGTTATAGCTTATGCCGATTTTATGCGCGCGGTAGACCAAAGAGGCTTTAAAGACGCCTTCGAATCGATCATTTTTTCCTCCAAAATCGCCATTTCAGACAAAACCGAGATGATAGAATTTTTAGAAAATTTGATAGAAAACGGCTACTACGAAATGGGGCTTAATTACGTCGAGAGCTCGGCTGCCGCGTATGCAGGCGATGAGCGCTTCGAAGCGCTAATGCAAAAAATCAAAAATCATGAAAATACAACTCGAAAATAGCTTTATCACCGACAACTCCGCCGAGTGCGAGGCGGGCTGCTTTTTTATGCGCACGAGCGCGAACGCTAAATTCCAAGCCGAAGCGGCGCAAAAAGGCGCACAGATCGTCTCTATCGCGCAAGCAAAGGAGCTTTTAAAGATCGATCCGCGCATCAAAATCGTAGGCATTACGGGCACGAACGGCAAGACCACGACCGCGGCGGCGATCTATTCGACGCTGCTGGATCTGGGCTTTAGCTGCGGCTTAAGCGGCACGCGCGGCGCCTTCATAAACGAGCGCAGAATCGACGAGAAGGGGCTTACGACGAGCTCGGTTTTTAAGACGATGAGCTATCTTTACGAAGCCGGCAAGCAGGGCTGCGAGTATTTCGTTATGGAGGTCAGCTCGCACGCAATCGCGCAAAACCGCATAGAAGGGCTAAATTTTGCGCTTAAAATTTTTACGAATTTAAGTCAAGATCATCTCGATTATCATGGCAGCATGCAAGAATATGCCGCGGTCAAGAGCTCATTTTTCGCCGACGACGCACCAAAACTCATAAACGCCGATGACGGGCACATTAAATTTAACCCCGCAAACACCCTTACCTACGGCATAAAAAATCCCGCGAGCTTCGGCGTGAGCGGATACGGGCTAAAGGGCGGCATCGACGCGCTCGTGCGCACTCCAGACGGCGATAATGCACAGCTGCAAAGCGATCTGATCGGCGAGTTTAATCTTTACAACCTTACCGCGGCGTTTGCGGCGGTTAAAATTCTAACCAAGCTGCCGAATGAGAAGATCGCAAAAGCCCTGGCAAACTTCGGCGGCGTCGAGGGTCGCGTGCAGATCGTAAATAAAAATCCGCTTGTAATCGTCGATTTTGCTCATACCCCAGACGGCATCGAAAAGGTGCTAAACGCGCTGCGTGCAAGCGGCGAGATCATCGCGGTTTTCGGCGCGGGAGGCGATCGCGACCACGGTAAGCGTCCGAAAATGGGCGCTATCGCCGAGCACTTTGCTAAAATCTGCATCGTTACGAGCGATAACCCGCGCAGTGAGGAGCCGAGCGAAATCATCGAACAAATTTGCGCCGGTATGCGCCGAAAAGATAAAATTTTAAAGATCACGGATCGCAAAGAGGCTATCGCGCGCGCGCTAGATCTTGCCAAAAACGGCGAGATGATCGCTATTTTGGGCAAAGGCGACGAAACCTATCAAGAGATCAAGGGTGTGAAGCATCCTTTTAGCGACAAACAGGTCGTGAGCGAGCTCGTCGCGGCGCGAGGCGGGTCAAATTTAGACTAAATTTAAAGGACGGCCGATGAAAATCGAAATTTTATCAAGCAAAATCCACCGCGCGCGCGTGACGGACGCCAACCTAAACTACGTGGGCTCGGTCACGATCGGACCCGAGCTCATCGAAGCTGCGGGGCTTTGCGAGTACCAAAAAGTAGAGATCCTAAACGTCAATAACGGCGAGCGCTTCGCTACCTACGTGATCCGCGGCGAGAAAAAGGGCGAGATCTGCCTAAACGGCGCAGCCGCGCGCAAAGTCTGC
>CAURUA010000066.1:0-9809 GCA_963528045.1 uncultured Campylobacter sp.
CCAAACCTCATATATATAAAATTCTCTATAAAATTTCCATCTTCGTCAATCAAATGCTCTTGCTCCCAAGGATAAAAGAGGCGTAGCTTTAAAACCTCGTCGTTTTCTACAATCTCTTCGGCGTTTTGTATAGGTTCGCCGTCTTTGCAAATTTTAGAACCCAGATCCATTAGATAATCAAAATTTAGCCTTTTATCCAGCTTCCAAAATTCGCATCTGTCGTCGGGATATTTATCGCCGTTACACCATGAAAATCTTACTCTCTCATAGCCGTTTTTGTCTAAGTGAATATCCGCCATCTTGCCGAAATCTATTTGCGGATAATTATCTAAATAGTGAAGCTTTTTTAGGTAATCTTTTAAATTTAGCTCTACAAGCTCTCTTTGCGTCAGGTTTTTATCGCTAAAATCAAGCGCTTCTAGGATCGCTGAAATTCTATACGTGGGCAGCAAGGCGATAAATATGCAAAGCCAGATCAGAAAAACTATTATGCAGGCGTATTTTAGGCGCAAGTTTACTCCTTGATATTTCATGCGATGATAGCCGATTTAAGCTTAATTAGCTATAACTTATCGGCACATTCGCCGCCGTTATGCAAATTTAGCCGGACTTCGGCGCATCTAAATTTAGTAGCGAAATTTTAAATTTTAATGCGGCTGCGTCTTAGATTTGAAATTTTAAAACAAATTTGGAGGTTACAAAGCGCGCGAGATCTAAGGCTTGCAACCGGGGCTTTAAATTTAACGGAAGGGTTTGGAGTTTTGCTAAAAGATCGAGCCGATATATATCGGCTCGAAGTAGGGGAGTTATTCGACTTCGGCGTCGATGACGTCGTCGTCTTTTTTACCGCCGTTTGAGCCGGAGCTTTGCGATCCGCCTTGCGCGCCCTGATTTGCGCTGGCAGCCTTGTATAGATCCTCAGCGACCTTGCTTAGGGCTTCTACTTTGGAGTTTATCGCTTCCTTGCTCGCGTTTTCATCCTTTAGCACGGCTTTTAGATCATTTAGCGCGCCCTCGATCTTAGCGCGTAGATCGCCCGGTACCTTCTCACCCATCTCGCTTAGGCTCTTTTCGGTTTGATGTGCGATGCTATCGGCTTGGTTGCGCGCCTCGACGGTTTCTTTGCGCTTGTTGTCTTCCTCTTTATGAAGCTCGGCGTCCTTTACCATCTTATCGATCTCGGCGTCGCTTAAACCGCTTGAGCCGGTGATGCGGATGTCGGTTGCCTTGCCGGTAGCCTTGTCTTTTGCCGAAACGGTTAAAATTCCGTTCGCATCGATATTAAATTCCACCTCGATCTGCGGCACGCCGCGAGGAGCGGGCATGATGCCCTCTAAATTGAAATTTCCTAGCGATTTGTTGTCTTTCGCAAACTCGCGCTCGCCCTGCAAGACGTTGATCGTAACGGCGCTTTGGTTATCCTCTGCAGTCGAGAAGGTTTGAGATTTTTTCGTAGGTATTGTAGTTCCTTTTTCGATGATCTTAGTCATCACGCCGCCTAGGGTTTCGATGCCGAGGCTTAGCGGAGTGACGTCGAGCAGTAGCACGTCTTTTACGTCGCCTTTGATGACCGCGCCTTGGATTGCAGCGCCGATCGCTACGACTTCGTCAGGGTTTACGCTCTTATTTAGTTCCTTGCCGAAAGCCTTTTTGACCTCCTCTTGCACTAAAGGCACACGCGTCGAGCCGCCAACCATGACGACTTCTTTTATGTCGTTCATGCTAAGACCTGCATCGCTTACGACCTTTTTAAGCGTGCTTATGGTCTCGTCCACTAAAGAATCGATCATACTTTCAAATTTGGCCCTGGTGATGGTTTTCATCAGGTGTTTAGGACCCGTAGCGTCAGCGGTAATGAAAGGTAAATTTACCGTCGTTTCCATCGCGCTGCTTAGCTCTTTTTTGGCGTTTTCCGCAGCCTCTTTTAGGCGTTGCATAGCCATGACGTCGCCGCGTAAGTCAATGCCTGTTTCAGATTGAAATTCCGAGGTTAAAAAGTCGATCAGTTTGTTATCGAAATCATCGCCGCCCAAAAATGCATTACCGCCGGTAGCTAAAACTTCTACAACGCTATCGCCGGTTTCTAGCACGGTTACGTCGAATGTACCGCCGCCCAGATCGTAAACTACGATCTTTTCGGATTCTTTTTTATCCAGTCCATACGCAAGCGCCGCTGCGGTCGGCTCGTTGATGATGCGAAGCACGTTTAAGCCCGCGATCGTTCCGGCTTCTTTCGTCGCCTTTCTTTGGCTGTCGTTGAAATACGCAGGCACGGTGATGACCGCATCTACGACGGGCTCGCCCAAAAACGCCTCCGCGTCCTCTTTTAGCTTGATCAGCACCTTGGCTGAAATTTCTTGCGGCGTATAGACCTTGCCCGCGATCTCTACCGCGCACGCGCCATTTCGGTCGATGATTTTATACGGTAGGCGCTTTTTGGCCTCCTGCGCATTTTTTTCATTCATCATAAGACCCATGATGCGCTTGATCGAATAGATCGTTTTTTCCGGGTTAGTGACTGCTTGGCGCTTGGCGCTGTCGCCTACTAAAACCTCGCCTTTGTCGGTGAAAGCGACTACCGACGGAGTGGTGTTTTTACCCTCTTTGTTCGGTATGATCTTGCTCTCGCCGCGCTCGAATATGCTTACGCACGAGTTTGTTGTTCCTAGGTCGATGCCTATGACTTTTGCCATTTGTTTATCCTTTGTGTTGAATTTAAAATTTTAAAATTTGAGCGATCATTTCGCCACCACCACCATAGCGGCGCGCAAAACGCGCTGCTTATACATATAGCCTTTTTGATAGACCTGAACTATATCGCCTTTTTTAACGCCTTCGGCTTCAATCATCGAAATAGCGTTATGCACGCTAGGATCGAATCCCGCATCCGTCGCTATCGGAACGATACCATATTTTTCAAAAGTCTTTGTAAAAAGGCTTAGACATTGTTTTACGCCGACTTCGATTTTATCTGCAAGCTCATTACCTTCCACATCAATTTTGGCGGCCTCCTCAAGCGCGTCGATTATCGGCAGCAGATCCTTCGCAAAGCTCTCGCTAGCGTAAGCAACAGCGCTATCTTTTTCTTTTTCCAAACGTTTTTTGAGATTTTCAAAATCCGCATTGGCGCGGTAAAATTTATCAGTGATCTCACTCAGCTCGTTTTGAAGCTTTTGTATCTGCGCATCGGTATCGTCGCATGTCTGCGCCTCTTGCGGCTCGCTCACCTCTGACGCGCGCTGCTCGCAAACCTCTTTTTCTTCACTATCGCACGCTGCGTTTTTATCGCCGTGCTCTTTAAATTTATGGCTCATGCTACTCCTTTAGCGTAGTTAAAAAATTTCTCGTAATTCTCGTAAACGCTGCCTGCGCAGATCATCGTAGCGTCCTCGCCTTCGAATTTTACGGGGCGTTTGATCCCCATAAATCCGTGCTCGAAGTAGGGCGCGAAGATCAAATTTTTCGTAAAATTTACGGCGATCGAGGGGTTGAGTAAAATTTTAAACCGCTCGTCTTTGAAAATTTTATACGCCACGACCTCGTTACAAAGAAATTCGATTTTAGAATTTTTTAGCTCCCTGATCTTGGTGCTAAGCTCGCGCAGACCGATCTGTATCGAAGCTAGCTCCAAATCTCCGAGTGAAATTCCTATTAAATTTGATAGGAATTTAAAAACTCTAAAATCGTATTTTAAGATAATCTCATCCGTTCTAAATGTAAGGATTATGAAACGATCATCGTGATTGATAACTTCGCTTAGGGCTTCATTTTCGGCGTTGAAAATCATACAGTAAATTTCAAAATCCTCAAGCACCGCTTCTAGCTCGCGAGCATCGTCTATTTTCAACTCATCGTCGAAGCTAAGTCTAGCGCGCCAGTAATCCTGCATCGTCGCAACTGTGGGGATTCTACCACCACTTACATGAAGCTGCGTCAAAGCCCCCTCGTCGCTTAAGCGCTTAAAATAAATTCGGATGCTAGACGCTGACATCGCTACGCCCATACGCTCACCCAGCTCTGAAGATCCGATCGGGGTGTTGCTATCGAGATAGGCGGAAATGATGGATTCCAGGATCATATCACGTTTATTCGTTTTCACTTTTAGCACTCTTTCGGTAAGATTGCCAGTATTATACAACATTGAGTGGTAGGATGTCAAGGTTTTTATATAAATTTTATAAAATTTTAGCAATCGGGTCTTGAGTTTGCTAAATTTTAACTATGATTTTTGAGGTGAGCGTAATTCTTGGAATTCCTGGAATTTATCGCGGCACCGTCGCGGTAGAATTTTATCGTGTTTTTTGTATATTTAAACATAAATTTTTACCGCACAGCCGGTTTATAGCTTCGCCGTATGCGCTAGATTAAATTCTATTTTGCAAAAATAGTATTAACAGTATAGCTGCAAATTTCGTGCTTACTAGCAAAAATTTTGTCATTTGCTGAAAATGTGAAGTTAAATGCCAAAAAACGCAAAATTCCCGTCAGAATGGCGCGCAAGCTAGACGAAAGTGCTAGGCAAGCAAGTAAGTAGTGTAAGAACTCTCGCAAAGCTCAAAATTTTACTCGCTGACGCAAATTTAAATATACTTTAACGAATAGAAGTGTAAAATACGCCTCAAATTTCAACGATCAAGGGTTTTTATGCTAAAAGACATCTTTCTTTTCGGCGGTTTAATTTCTTACGACCACACTTTTATCTACCTTTTTTACTTCTTTTTGGTCGTCGCTATCATCGTAGCCGTCGCGCTTTGCTCCACTCGCTCGCTTCAGCTTGTGCCTCACGGCATGCAAAACATCGCCGAAGCATACCTAAACGGCGTATTAACGATCGGCAAGGACACTATGGGTAGCGAGGAACAAGCCAAAAAATATCTTCCGCTAATCGCAACATTGGGATTTGTGATATTTTTTAGTAACGTTATCGGCTTGGTGCCGGGCTTTGAGTCGCCGAGTGCGAGTTTAAATTTAACCCTTTCGCTTACGCTTTGCGTTTGGTTGTATTACCATTTTGAGGGCGTTCGCGAGCACGGCGTGATCAACTACCTAAAGCACTTTATGGGGCCTGTGAAAATCCTAGCTCCGTTTATGTTCGTCATAGAGATCGTCTCGCATTTTTCGCGCGTCGTATCGCTTTCGTTCCGACTTTTTGGAAACATCAAAGGCGACGATACCTTCCTGCTTGTTATGCTTACTCTCGCTCCTGCGCTAATACCGATGGTACCGTTTGCGCTGCTTACTTTTATGGCGATTTTACAGACTTTCATTTTCATGGTTTTAAGCTACGTTTATCTAGCGGGCGCCGTGATCGTCGATGAGCATTAATTTTAAGCGAAATTTCTTATACTTCCTAGTGGGTGCGTCGTTCGGATTGATCTTCGTCGGCGCATTCGTCTTTTTTGCCTATCCGTCATTTTATTTTTTGGGGTTAAAATTCCTCTTTATCTGCACCGCTCCGGGCGTGATATGCGTCATCATCACCTGCTTGATGGTCGATGTTTTCGATCTGAAAGAAAAGCTCCTTCATGGCGGCGAATAGAAATCTATCCGATTAAATTTTAAAATTTAGCCGCGCCGTGCGCCGCTACAAGCGAGTATTAAAGCAAAAAATTGTAAAATGACGCGAAATTTTTATTCTAAAAGGTTAAGTTTATGTTTGAAACCGTGATCGGCCTGGAGGTACACTGCCAGCTAAATACCAAGACTAAAATTTTCTGCTCCTGCCCCACGAGCTTCGGCGATGAGGCGAATTCGCACGTCTGCCCGACCTGCCTAGCGCTTCCCGGCGCTCTTCCCGTGCTAAACGAGGAGGCAGTTAAAAAAGCTATCAGCTTCGGCACCGCGGTAAATGCGACGATCAATCGCAAGTCGGTATTCGACCGCAAAAACTACTTCTATCCCGACCTTCCTAAGGCGTATCAAATTTCGCAGTGGACGATCCCGATCGTCGAGCACGGCGAGCTTTTTATAGCTGCGGACGGACAGAGCAAGCGCATCGGCATTACGCGCGCGCATCTAGAGGAGGATGCGGGCAAAAATAACCACGAAAGCTCGCGCAGCCTAGTCGATCTAAACCGCGCCGGCACGCCGCTTTTGGAGATCGTAAGCGAGCCCGATATGCGCTCTGCGGACGAGGCGGTCGCGTATCTAAAAAAACTCCACAGCATTTTGCGCTTTTTAAATATCAGCGACGCGAACATGCAAGAAGGCTCGTTTCGCTGCGACGTAAACGTCAGCATCCGTCCGCAAGGCGAGCAAAAGCTCTACACGCGCGTGGAGATTAAAAATTTAAACTCCTTTAAATTTATCCAAAAGGCGATCGAGTTTGAGATTGAGCGTCAGATCGAAGCGTGGCAGGACGGCAAATATGAGCAAGAGGTCGTGCAAGAAACCCGCCTTTTTGATACCGCTAAGTTTATCACAAAGCCGATGCGCAGCAAAGAAGACAGCGCCGAGTACCGCTACTTCCCGGACCCCGATCTGCTAACCGTGATCGTGGATGACGAGATGCTGGCTGCTGCGCAGCAGATCCCCGAGCTACCCGATCAAAAAAAGGCACGCTACGTCAGCGAGCTGGGCGTTAAAGAGAAGGATGCCGAGATCATAATCTCGACCTACGAAAACGCGCGATTTTTCGAGGATCTGATCGCGGCGGGGCACGAGCCCAAACTCTGCGTGAGCTGGCTTACCGTCGAGCTTGCGGGCAGGCTCAAAAACGGCGTTACGATCGAGGATTCGCCCGTAGGTAGCGCGAAGATGAGCGAGCTTTTAAGCGCGATCGAAGGCGGCGCAGTGTCGCAAAAGGCCGCCAAAGAGGTGCTTGATTATCTAATGGAGCACGACGAGACGGTAAGCTCGGTCATCGATAAGCTGGGCTTGAGGCAGGTAAGCGACGACGGCGCTATTTTGGAGATCATAGCGCGCGTGATGAGCGAAAACGAGGAGAAGGTTGCGGACTACCGCGGCGGCAAGGACAAGCTATTCGGCTTCTTCGTAGGCCAAGTGATGAAAGAGGGCAAGGGCGCGTTTAACCCTGCGAAAGTAAACGAGCTTCTGAAACAGAAGCTGGGCTGATTTCGCAGCTTCTGCGGCGGCAAAGAGAGAATTAAAGGCGGCGCGATGCATGCGATAGATGAAGCCCTTAGGGATAAAATTTTAAATCTGCTCGCAGCGTTTTGCTTCGAGCTAAAGCTTTCAGGCGCCAATGACGAAGGCTTTTGCGTGTTATAATTTCATTCGGCGCGATCTTGGTGGCTACCTGCTCTGTCTCGCGCACGTTTTGTTCTTTTGAGCTCGTTTTTTCTCGTGCGGATCGTTTGTGTCGAGTGTCGGTCTGCGATGGAGGGGTTTAAGAAGGCACCCGTTAAAAAATTTTATTTACGGCTACCATCAAAGCGCGGCAAAGCTCGCAGGAAATGCGTAAAATTGCTCTGCTTGAGGAAGCAAGAACGGAGGCTCGGGGTGTGGCAGGCAGGGTCGAATACACAGGGTCGAATTTGAGTGGCAAGCCAATGTGTAGGTTAAATTTAATCGATCGCTGCGTCGGATGCGCGTGCCCCAAACCTTGCGCCAAACGATAACGTGGCGAGCGACCGCAGATCATCTAGGCTCAAAGCACGCCTTGATAGATTTAAGCGGATTTAAAAGCGCGATTTGCGATTGGGCGTCTGAGTAAAATTTTTAAAAATTTGATGCCTTGGCGATGCACGAGTAAAATTTTAAAGCGTATAATGAAGTTTCAAAATTCTCATTCGTTCACTGCTGCGCCTTTTGTGAAAGTGTTTTTTGACGGAAGAGCAAAACCTTAAAAGTATGAAATTTTAGTGAGGTAAATTTTAAAAAAGCGAAGTTTTTGCTGAGTAAATTTCAAAAGCGTAAAATTTTAATGAGACGAAATTTTGACGAGATGAAATTTCAAAAAGCGAATTTTAAAGCGTGGCTTCGGCTAGTATTTGCGCAGGCTCATGTCGGCGCTTTTGGGCTAATTTTTCAAAGAGCGGGAATTTCAAGAGAATGAAATTTGAAAAACCGCAAATTTGCGAATAAATTTTTAAAAAGGAACATAATGAAAATCGCGGTTATCGGCGCTGGCAAATGGGGTAGTGCGCTTTTTGATGCGCTTAGCGTGAAAAACGAATGCGTCATCACTTCTCGCACGCCAAGGCAAATTCCGCATTTTGTAAGCGTGAGTGAGGCACTAGAGTGCGAAGCGCTCGTTTTTGCGCTCGCAGCGCAGCAAACCGCGCAGTGGCTGGATCAAAATTTCACCTACAAAAATCAAAAAATTCTAGTCGCTTCCAAGGGCATCGACGCGGCTAGCGGCAGGTTTTTGAACGAAATTTTTGAAGCGTATGTCGCGCGCGGCAATCTTGCTTATCTATCAGGTCCGTCGTTTGCCACCGAAGTCATGCAGAAGCTGCCTTGCGCGCTCGTCGTAAGCTCGTGTAACGAAAATCTAGCCGAACTTTTCGCAAGCGCCTTCCCTGCCTACATCAAGACCTACACGAGTGGCGATATCATCGGTGCAGAAGTGTGCGGCGCGTATAAAAATGTCATCGCCATCGCTAGCGGCGTTTGCGATGGGCTTGAGCTTGGCAATAACGCTAGAGCGAGCCTGATCGCGCGCGGCATCGTAGAAATCGCGCGCTTCGGCAAGTTTTTCGGCGCGCGAGATGAGACCTTTTTAGGCTTAAGTGGTGTGGGCGATCTGTTTTTGACTGCCTCGAGTGCACTATCGCGAAACTACCGCGTGGGTTTGGGGCTCGCGCGCGGCAAAGGGCTCGAAGAAATTCTGCGCGAGTTGGGCGAGGTCGCCGAGGGCGTGGCTACGACCGAAGCGGTCGTAAATATCGCGACAAAGCACAAGATCTACGCTCCGATCGCTACCGAGGTCGCGCAAATTCTGCGTGGCAAGGACGTAAGAGCGAGCCTGAAGGATCTGCTGCGCAAAAAATAGCTGCATGACGGAATTTACTCGCTAAATTTTAGTGGCGGATTCGGCTTACATAGGTTTTGATTTAGCCGCTATGTTTGTGAAATTTAGTTGCTGGTTTGCGGATTTTGGTTGTTATTCGTTTGGATCTGTTTACGCGGCTTTGATTTGAAATTTTGCTTTAAGCTTGAGTGCGAAATTTTAAAGTGAGGTCGTAAAATTTTAAAAAGAGGCTAAAATTTTAAAACATTTAAGGTGGATCGCAGGTAGTTTAGAAGCGCTACTGCTTCGTTTTGCTTGCAGCCGCCGATGGTCGGCAGTGGAGGGTGGAGCGGACTGCCCGTCTGCGACTGGGCATGTCAAAATTTTTGATGTGTCAGATTTAAAAATTAAGGCGTAGTATTTTTTCTTTAGACGAGGCGGAAATGAGCCGAATTAAGGAGCGCAATCGTGGGCTTTGGATAGAATTTGCGGTAAAATGGGGCGGAAAGGCATAAATTTTGAAAATATTCAATACAGATGATGTGTAGTTTTGATAAATTTTTATTGCTTGCAAAGGAGCGGACTATTCGTCCGCGACTGCAGCAAGTTAAATTTTACAGAATATCGGTGTATTATAAATTTTAATACAGAAGCCAAGGCGAAGGATCGCGAGATGGATTTAAGGGTTGCGACGTAAAAATTTAGCGAAGATAAGGCATATAGCCTATCAAGCTAAATTTTTGCTAGCTCCGTTAAAGACGCTCGCGAGGCAAGCCGCAAAGGTAAAAGAGGAGAAGATGGAAAAATACGAAGGCTACAATCTCAGGCTACGCGACGCTCTCGTCGGCGTGCAGTTTCTATTCGTCGCGTTCGGCGCGCTCGTGCTGGTGCCGAT
>CAURUA010000067.1:0-9342 GCA_963528045.1 uncultured Campylobacter sp.
ATCTATCCGATCCTCGTAATGGTCGGGGTTTTGATGTTTAGCGAGCTTGGCAAGATCGATTATAGCGACGCTGGAATTTTAATCCCTGCGTTTTTTATAGTATTTTTGATGCCTTTTACCTATTCGATCACCAACGGCTTAAGCTTCGGCTTTATCGCTTATATCGTAGTTAGACTCGCTCAGCGCAGGATAAAAGATTTAAATTTCGGCGTTTTGACGCTTGGATTTATCAGCGTTTTAGTATTTTTGATGCATTAAATTTTAAGGAAAGATATGAGATTTTATAGTTTTGACGAGATGGATCGCGACGCAAGAGTTATAGCAAAGCAGGTTAGGGACGAATTCATGCCCGATGCGATCGTGGCGATCGCTAGAGGCGGGCTCACATTCGGCCACGCGCTAGCCAATGCGCTTGATATGCGAACGATATTTTCGATAAATTCCATCCACTACGCAGATACCAAAAAGCTCGACACCATCGACGTTTTCAACGTGCCCGATCTGGAGCTTTACAAGCGCGTGCTGCTGGTGGACGATATCATCGACAGCGGCGACAGTATGGTCGAGATCAAGCGCGTGCTGCTGGAGAAATTCCCGCAAATAGAGCTTAAAACGGCGGTGATTTTTTACAAACCCAAGGCGCTTATCCAGCCCGATTTTAAAATTTCAAAGACGGATGAGTGGATAAATTTCTTTTGGGAAAATTATACGATAGAGGAATGAAGCGGCGCGCGGTTAAATTTAGCGGCTAAATTTTAAATGATTCGGCGGCTTAAATTTTATGAAATTCCGGCCGTAGAATTTAGGCTATGAATTTAAAAGCGCCCGTAGCAAGGATGAGAGTGAAGAAGCTTTATCAAAACGAAATTTTCGTAATCTCCATAATGTGCCTATTTCAGGGCATATTTTTGCTTTATGCGATCTCAAATTTAAGCATCAGCTACTACGAAGCCGAAATTTTTTATGATAAAAAATCCCTCGTTTCGCTAATCGCAAATTTAAGCTGCGAAATTTTCGGGCGCAACGACTATGCCCTGCGCGTACCGTTTATTTTGATCCACTTCGCAAATGCCGCGATGATCTATAAAATTTCAAAATTTATTCTAAAGCGTCGCTTCGATAGAGTAGTCGCTACGGCGCTATTTATGGCGCTTCCTGCGTCGATGAGTAGCGCGATCTTGCTAAATCCCGCGGGCATCATTGTTTTTTTCACGCTGCTGGCGATCTATTTTGCAAAGAGCGAATACAATATCGCGCTTTTCGCGCTTCTCTCCGCTTGCGCCCTGATCGATAGAGCGTTTTTTATGCTCTACGTAGGCTTTGGAATTTGGGCGCTTTATACGCGTAAAAAGGAGCTTTTGCTGCTTTGCATAGCGCTGTTTAGCTTCAGCGTGATCTTTTACGACGTAAGCTCGGAAGGCAAGCCGAAGGGATATTTTTTAGATACCGTGGGCGTTTTTGCGGGCGCATTTTCGCCTTTAGTGTTTTTATTTTTCATCTATACGATCTATAGAATTTGGATCAAAGAGGAAAAGAGCCTGCTGTGGTTCATCGCCACGAGCGCGCTCTGTCTGACGATGCTTTTTTCTCTAAGACAGCGCGTGGCGCTTGAAATGACGTTGCCGTATTGCGCCATCGCTACGCCTTTGATTATCCGCGTGCTTTTTAATTCGTATCGCGTTAGATTGCCTAAATTTCGCACCCTTCACAAGATCGCCGTGGGTGTGACGCTGGTAAGCTTAGCGGTAAGCTATTTTGCAGTGATTTTTAGCGATGTGATGTATGAGGCGATGTTCGCAAACAAGCCGCAGCGGCATTTTATCTATAAATTTGACGTAGCCAAAGAGCTAGCGAGCGAGCTAAAAGATCGCGGAGTAAAAAGCGTAAGCTGCGATAATAAAAAGCTGTGCCTGCGCCTGAAATTTTACGACCTGCCAAGCGGCGAGGATGCGTATATTTATGAGAGAAATTCTGAAAATTCGACACAAAGTATAGATATTTACAAGCAAGGCGTGCTAATTGCGAAATTTTATGTTAAAATATAAACAAAATTTTTATGAAAGGTAAAAATTATGAAAAAAGCATTTACTATGATTGAGCTGATTTTCATCATCGTGGTGGTTGGAATTTTAGCGGCCGTGGCAGTGCCTCAAATCAATCGAAACAGTTTAGTGGAGGCGGCGGATCAAATCACCGCTCATATTCGTTACACGCAGCAGCTTGCGATGAACGATAACAAATTCGATCCTAATGATCCGAATTGGTTTAAGAGATTATGGAGGATTCAGTTTCACACAGCAAGCGGTGGAGCAGGCTCGCCGAACGACTTGCGATATACGGTATTTTTTGATAGCACGCCCGTTCCAAGCGGCAATCCGAATTCTTTAAACGATATAGCGATTGATCCACAAAACCCTAATAAATTTTTAACGTCGGGATTTTCGGATCAACCTTTTAATGCTCAAGCCGATAGAATGAATAAAAAGATGAATTTGACCAAAACATATAATATAAGCAATATTCAATTTAGTGGTTGCGGTAATAAGAAGAATCAAACGATCTCTTTTGATTCTTACGGACGCCCTATGGGACAAGTGGTAGGCTCTGCCGTACCCTATGATAGGATGTTTGTAACTCCTTGCGTTATCACACTTACTAATGATGCGGGCGAACATGCCCTTATTACCATCCAACCCGAGACCGGATATGTAAATTATACTTTGGCTTCCAATACCGGTCCCGGAGGGCAGTAGGATAATCCTACACACTTAAGGAGAATAATGAAAAAATACATAATGACGCCGATTTATTACGTAAACGATGTCCCGCACATCGGTCACGCATACACGACGATCATCGCCGATACGATGGCTAGATTTTACCGCCTGCAAGGACACGAAGTCTTTTTTAAAACGGGCACCGACGAGCACGGCCAAAAGATCGAGGAGGCCGCAGCTAAGCACGCTCAGAGCCCAAAGCAGTACGCAGACGGCGTGAGCGCTAAATTTAAGGACCTGTGGGACGAGTTTGACATCAGCTACGATATGTTTTCGCGCACTACCGATGCCGCGCACGAGACGGCAGTGCAAAACGTATTTCGCAATATGTATGAAAAGGGCGACATTTATAAAGGCGAATACGAGGGCAACTACTGCGTAAGCTGCGAGAGTTTTTTCCCTTCCGCTCAGCTCATCGACGGCGAGTATTGCCCCGACTGCGGCAAAAAGACTAAAATTTTAAAAGAGGAGAGCTATTTTTTCAGGCTTAGTGCCTACGCAGAGCGGCTTTTAAAATGGTACGAGGATGAAAAGTGCATCCTGCCCCTAGGCAAAAAAAACGAGGTGATAAGCTTCGTAAAAAGCGGGCTAAAGGATCTTTCGATCACGCGAACGGGCTTTGATTGGGGTATTAAAATTCCGCCCGAGCTAAACGATTCGAAGCACGTGATTTACGTCTGGCTGGACGCGCTAATGGATTATCTTAGTTCGCTTGGATTTTGCGCGGGCGGCGAGCGGATGGAGTATTGGAGCGACGCGCTGCATATCGTGGGTAAGGACATTTTGCGCTTTCACGCCGTTTATTGGCCTGCGTTTTTGATGAGCCTGGGGCTAAACATGCCGCGCAGCATCGCAGCTCACGGCTGGTGGACGCGAGACGGCAAAAAGATGAGCAAGAGCCTGGGCAACGTCGTGGATCCGCGTGAGGTCGCAAACGCCTACGGGCTGGAGCAGTTTAGGTATTTCTTACTGCGCGAGGTGCCGTTCGGTCAAGACGGCGATTTTTCGCAAAAAGCGATCATCAACCGCGTAAATTCCGAGCTTGCCAACGAGCTTGGAAATCTACTCAGCCGCATCGTCGGCATGAGCGCGAAATATTCGGACTACATCATAAATTCCAAAGACGTGATGAAATTTTTCACCGCGGAGATCGAAGAGGCGAACTCCTATCTGAGCGCCGCGCTTAGCGCGCTTGAGGAGGTCGCTACCAATAGATACTTAGAGGATCTTTGGAGGGCGCTTGCTCTTGCGAACGCTTCGATTGCAAAATACGAGCCGTGGAATTTGATGAAAAACGGCGAGCAAGATAGGGCGTTGGCTCTCGTCGCATTGGTTGCAAACATTTTGGCTAAAGTCGCCGTACTGCTAAGTCCCGCGATGCCGAAGACGGCGGCACGTATCGCAGACACGCTTGGCTTTGAAATATCCACTCCGCTTTATGAGAAGCTAGTGATTCGCGGCGAAATTTTAGATTTTAAGGCCAAGCCGTGCGAGCCGCTTTTTACCAAGATCGATCACGAGCTAATGCCGAAAGCGGACTACGATAGGCTGGATGGCGCTGCAAATTCTACAAGCTGTTCGAGCGCAGACACTGCCGCAAAAAGTGCGCTAAACTTAAACGCAAACGCTTCCGGCTCGGGCGCTACGGCGCAAGAAGCCAAAGGCGCGGCATCTGAAACTCAAATCAAAATCGACGATTTTAAAAAATGCGTTATAAAAGTCGGTACGGTTTTGGAGTGCGAAAACATTGAGGGCAGCGAGAAGTTGTTGCGATTTATGATCGATTTGGGCGAGGAGAAGCCGCGTCAAATCATCAGCGGTATCGCGAAATTTTACGATCCCGCCGCACTTGTCGGCAAGCAGATCTGCGTGCTGGCAAATTTAAAACCCGCTAAAATTTTTAAACATAGCAGCGAGGGCATGATTTTAAGCGCCGAGGACGGCAGCCTTACGCTGCTTAGCACTCTCGCGCCCGTAAAAAACGGCGCGATCGTAGGTTAGCGATGAAGGCTCTAGCGCGCAAGGCTTCGAAGCTCGCTATCTGCGGTGCGGCTGGGCTCTGCGCGCAAAAGAGCGGCGCTTCGGATAAAATTTTAAAGCTTTGTCACAGCTGCGGCCTTGCCGCAAAGATTGGCGCGGGCGGGCTTGTATGCGCGGCACCCTTAGCGCTGAAGCTCGGCGCAGGAGTTGCTTTTAAATTTGCGGCGCGTAAAATTTTAATATTCGGCATTTGCGAGCTGTCGAAGTCTGCTGCTTTAAAATGTGCAAAACTCGGTGTGCGCGCGGTCGTGCGCTCATTTTCGCACACCGGTAAATTTACGGATGAGCGCTCGAAAAAGCGCGCAAGCGTGGATAACGAAAATTTTAATGCAGGCGTCACGCCGCACAGAAAGCGCACAGCAAGCGTTTCTAGCGCGAGCATTAAAAAGGACGCCTTGCTTTCCAAAAGTGCCACTACTAAAAAAAACACAGCGACAAAAAGCGTGCCAGCAAGAAAATCCCTGCTTGCTAAAAAACCTGTACCTATCGCAAAAACCGCATCGACCGCTAAAAGTATCGCAGCAGGCGCATCCTCCGTATCCACCACGAGATCGACGCCTGTAGCAAAACTCGCATCCGCTAAGAGCGCTGCATTAAGAAGGGCTTTCGTACAGAATTCAAAACCGATATCCGTTGAAAATACCGCGCGGGATCTAACTTCCGCGTTTTGCGTAAAATCGGTATTTGGCGAAAGTACCGCGCAAAATAAAATTTCCGCGCCAAGCGCAAAATGGACACCCGCTAAAAGCGCATCTCAGAACGCAAAATCTCGCCGCATTGCAAAAAATACTGCTACGCCTGCCGTAATCGCCGCAAAAGACGCCGCTGCGTCCGGCGCAAGTTTCGCATCTACCGCAAAGCAGCCGCGCCGCGCCGCAAAGAGCGCGCCCTTTAAAAGCTCCGCCGCAGGGAAGTCGTAATGGTAAATTTATTAAATTTAACCCGTATCGTAAACGGAACGATGCTAAATAATCCCGCGATCTCCGCGGTCGAGAGCTTTGCGATCGAACCCGCAAAGGTCACGAAAAAGGGCGCTTTCATAGCGCTCGGCGCAAACGAGCGCGATGTGCGTACCGCGATCGATAACGGCGCGTACGCGATCATTTTCGATAACAATTTCAAGCCGCTTAACGACGAGATCGCCTTTATCAAGGTCGAAAATTTATGCACGGCGCTCGTGCGGCTGATAAAATTTCTGGGCGAGACGTGGCGGCACGGCTTCGTGCTGATAAACGAGGTGCAAAGCGAGATCCTGCGCTACACGAGCGTGCCGAAAAATTTGATGTTTGCGCCGCTCAGCAAGGGCGAGCTTTTTATCAGCCTGCTGAATGCCAAGGAGAAAAATACCTACTTCACCACCGACGGCGATCTTTTGCAAAGCCTCGGTATCTCGCCCGTCACGATCCCTGCGAGCGACGATTTTAGGCTGCTTTACGGCGGCTCGATATTTTACAGCAGCTTCGTTTTCGGCGGGCTTTATTACTCAAACTTAATCTTTCCGCAGCTGTTTTTGCCCGAGCTATGCGGAGTGATCGAGTATCTCTCGCGCAAAAACATACCCTTTAAATTTCAAAGCTTAAGCGCATTCGGCCATTTCGAGCCGATTTTTGTGGATAGATTTTTTAACATTAGCTCGCTTGGCGGAAGCTACCGCGCCTTTATCGCCGAGAGCGATCCTGAGCTTTTTGCGCGCGAGGCGGAGTTTTTGCGGGCAAAATTCCGCGAAAAAATTATCGTCTGCGCTAGCTGGGAGGATCGCTTAGATGGCACCAAGATCGACTTTCGCTTCAATAAGCTAAGCGCGCTAAAGAGCCTGCCTGAGTTTCACTACGCGCTGGTTTTTGCGGAAAAGAGCGCGATCTTGCAGCTTCTAAATCAAAAACCGCAAGAAAAAAATCTATTTTTTTAAAGGCAGCGGATGCAGAGCTTTGATGAAATTTTAAACGGAAATTTTTGGATAAAGAGGCTTTACGAAAACGGGCTATTGCGCGAGGTAAAGGAGCAGATCGGCACCGAGCTTGAGATCGCGCACGCAAGCTACATCGAGGTTAAGCGCGAGCGCTCGCAGGCGCTGCTTTTTACGAACGTGCAAAACGCGCAGGGCAAACGGATGCCGCCGGTGCTAAGCAATATTTTCGGCTCATCTTCTGCGTTAAATTTAATCCTCGGCCGTGAACCTGACGATATCGCCGCCGAGATTGAGAGCCTGCTGAAGCCGAAGCGTCCACAAAACTTCAGCGAAAAGCTTGATTTTTTAGCGCACTTAATCTCGCTGCGTAAAATTTTTGTAAAGCGCCTTAGCGGCCGCGGCGAGTGCCAGCAGGTCGCGCATCTGGGCGCCGATGTCGATTTGGGCGAGCTTCCTGTGCTTAAGACCTGGGAGGGTGACGGCGGCGCGTTTATCACGATGGGGCAGGTATATACGAAGGATCTGAACTCGCAAACGCAAAATCTCGGCATGTACCGCCTGCAAATTTACGGGCGCGACCGCTTGGGGATGCACTGGCAGATCCATAAAGACGGCGCGGGCTTTTTCGACGAATACCGCAAAGCGGGGCGCAAGATGCCCGTATCCGTGGCGATTGGCGGCGATCCGCTCTATATCTGGTGCGGACAGGCGCCGCTGCCTAAGGGGATTTTTGAGCTGCTGCTTTACGGCTTTATCCGCCGCAGCCCCGCTCGTCTCGTAAAATCGCTTACGAATGAAATTTACGTTCCCGCCGATGCGGACTACGTGATCGAGGGCTTTGTCGATCCCGCCGTAAGCGAGCCGGAGGGGCCTTTCGGCGATCATACCGGATATTACACGCCGGTAGAGCCCTTTCCGGTGATGGAGGTTAGCGCGATCACGCACAAGCGCGCGCCCGTATTTCACGCCACCGTCGTGGGCAAGCCACCGCTTGAGGATAAATTTATGGGGTACGCGACCGAGCGGATCTTTTTACCGCTATTTCGTACGAGCGCGCCCGATCTGATCGATTATAAAATGCCCGAAAACGGCGTATTTCACAATCTGATTTTGGCTAAGATCGCCGTGCGCTACCCCGCTGCTGCCAAACAGATCATGCACGCGTTTTGGGGCGTGGGGCAGATGAGCTTCGTAAAACACGCCGTTTTCGTGCCGCAGGACGCGCCGAGCTTAGATGAGTACGAGGCGCTTACGAAGTACGTCCTAAATCGCATAGGTGCGCGCAGCCTCGTTTTTAGCGAAGGTGTGTGCGACCAGCTCGATCACGCAAGCCCGAACTCCTGCTTCGGCGGCAAGCTCGGCATCGATGCGACGGTTGATTTAAGCTCGCAGGCGCCGCAAATTTTAAGCGACGAGGAGCTGCTAGCTAAATTTCAAAGCGAGGAGCCTGCTATTTTGGCGCTTAAGCAGCACTTTTGCGATACGAAAAACCCGCTCGTGCTGATAAACATAGACAAAAAAGAGCTCGTAGAGCGGAGCTGGCGGCGGATTTTGAAATTTAGCGAGCATTTTAAAATTTTGATTTTTACCGATGCGGAAAACGACGCGAGCAACCTCTATATGAGCGTTTGGCGCGTCGTAAATAGCATCGATGCGCTGCGCGACGTGTTTGTGGCGCAAGACGATCGCATCTGTATCGACGCTACGAGCAAGCACGAGTGGGAGGGCTATACGCGCCGGTGGCCGCAGGAGACGCTTTGCAGCCGCGAAGTCGTAGCAAGCCTCATAGAGCGCGGCATCGTGCAGGATGAACCCGAGCTATTTAAGAAATTTGAAATTTTTTGAAGTGCGGGGCGAAATTTCGCACGGATTTGAAATTTTAAAATTTAGCTTTGATTTTAAAGGTCGGTTGCGCGTTAAATTTAGACGGAATTTTATTTAAATTTACGGGCTCGAAGCGGTAAAATTTCATAAAATTTACCGCTTCGCGAGGGCTAAAATTTTAAGGCGTAAAATTTGCTGCAGCGGAAATTTTAAAATTTCAAAAATTTTTAAAGCGGCACAAAAGCTCGATATAGCGCAAAAGGGCGCAAATTGAAAGGATATAAATGATAGAGTGGATACAAAATTTTTTTAGTGGCGTGATTCCGAAGCTACTGCTAAACGCGACGCTGGAGACGCTGTATATGACCTTCATAAGCACGGCTTTGGCGTTTATTTTGGGGCTCGTGCTTGCGATCGTGCTTATCCTTACGCGTCGCGGCGGGCTTTGCGAAAACCGCATCGTCTACGCCGTGCTGGACGTCGCGATAAACACGCTGCGAAGCTTTCCGTTTATAATTTTGCTGATCGTGCTCTTTCCGCTTACGAAGCTTCTTGTGGGCGCGAGCATCGGCACCACTGCGGCGATCGTGCCGCTTACTATCGGCTCGGCCCCCTTTATCGCTCGCCTCATCGAAAGCGCGCTGCTGGAGGTCGATAGCGGCGTAATTGAGGCGGCGAAGAGCTTCGGCGCGAGCAAGACGCAGATAATCTTTCGCGTGATGTTCGTCGAGGCGCTACCTAGCATCATCGGCGCGATTACTCTGACGCTCATCGTCATCATCGGATTTACGG
>CAURUA010000068.1:0-9317 GCA_963528045.1 uncultured Campylobacter sp.
CTCCGGTCAATAACATAATTTTTAACTACTATTTTACATTTTTTTTGCTTAAATTACAGTGCAATTTGAAAGATTTATAATTAAAATTTAATTTATTTCAAATGGGACAGCAAATAACGACAACGCGATGAAAACTTAACGATGAAAAAATTTCATAAAATATAAAAAATGCGGAAATTTATCAAAAATTTCAGCAAATTTTAAAATTCAAAAGCTCTGTTACGATTTGATGTTGAAATAAATTTTACATCCGCTACGAAAAGCCGACTCGCTTACGGCGAGTTGAGCGCGATTTTTTGCTCACGCAACTTCACCCACATTCGCTTTACGGCTTCACTGCTCGTAGATAATTCTCGCAACAAGGCTTGTCACAACTAAAAATCGGGCGGTATTACTCTGTAAAAATTCCTAGTGCAGTGAATTAAAGACATCGCAATTTGGACTTTGCAAAAACATGACCAGCTATTTTTCCAAAGTTCATCGGCGCTATGTTATAACAGAGACGATTTAAAAAAAGCACCCGATCCGAATTTCATCAGAACTCGAGCGCTTGAAATTTCAAATACCCGAATATGAAATTTAGCTAAAACAGGCCGAATTTACCATCCTTGCGCTTATAAAGCACGCGCATTTTAGCATCCATATCGTTAAAGACCAAGAACTGATCGGTACTTTCTTTAAGCTTATTTAGCGCCTCATCGATCTCTAGCGGCTTATATAGATCCAGCTCGGTAGGGACGATCTCATCAACTTCATCGTTTAAATTTGGCTTATTGGCACCGACCGCATTATCTACGGCGTTTTGTTTCATCTCGTCGCGATTTTTATGAGAATTTACCTTATCGTGGTATCTGCGAAGTACTTTTGAGGCGCGCTCGACGATGAGATCGACGGCAGCATAGAGATCCTTATCTTTTTGGCGTACGACGATAGTGTCTTGATGCGCTAAATTTAGTGAGAAATCCACCACGAAGCCCTTTTTGCCTTGCTTCTCGTCGGCAGAAATTACACAACGCCCCGAGATGATGTCGAGATTATATTTTTCTAGCGTCTCAAATGCGTTTTCGACATAATTTTTAATAGCTTCCGTTAGCTCAAACTGCTTACCTACGATATTTAAATTCATCGTCTCTCCTTTACGTTATGGTTTTTGAATAGTTCGTCTGTGATATCTAACCTTTGGCGTACCCATAACCGCCGTATTTGACTCCACTATTACGTCTACAAGTGCAGCATGGCTTAGAACGGCGCCTGTTACGCCGGAAGGTCGCACTGCAGTAGAAGCTTGCCCGAAGTTACTATAAGCGACAGTATTATCGCCCGGCGCTCCTAGCTGTCTATCAAAATATCCAAATGTTACGGTGATATCAAACATCCTCTCGCCTGCATTATTTGACGGATATGCTAGCCTGATAGTATTGAGAGTAGGGAAATTCGCTGCCGTCTTGTGTTCATCCATAAGCTCGCTAGTTAAATACTGATGCCTTTGCATAGCCAAAACCGCCAGCTCGGTAGCACTTTGAGCTAAAAGCATAGCCTGCTCTCTATTTTGAATGTTGTTTACATCGCGGGCAGTCATAGATGCTATAGACAATGCCGTAATCGCCGTAGTCGCTACAATGATGATAAAAAATATGGCCGCTACTAGAGCAAAGCCTTTTTGCATAGTTTTCATTAGTACACCACCTGTGCTTTACAAACATTCAGATCCAACTCGGCTGGATCAAAATTTCTACCGTCGTCTCTCATACATAGCTTAAGCGCAACGGCGCCGTTATCGTTTTTAAATCTAAACAAACTTACGTCCTCTGCCAACAAGGCGCTACTAGCATTTCTAAAAGATCGCGTATCTTTTTCTATATTACTCCAAGGGCGATAATTATAACGCAAAACCAAATCGAAATTCTTACTTAAATTTCCAGCTTGATCTTTAGTGTAAATTTCGACATTAGTAGGGACTATCGCATAAGCCGTGTGAGCCAAATAATACTGCTCGGAGAATTCTTGATGATCGTCATTATGGGGGTTACCCGGATATTGAGCTATATTTATGGTCTCGCCGTTTATGTTTCCGCCTCCCGCATTACTAGGAGTACCTACAGCCACAAGCACTCTATTACTACCATCCGCTTGAAAAGTCCCATCATAGCCGTAACCTATGTTTACACTAGTAGGAGATGCGTCATTGGTGACGATTCTAAATATAAGAGCTACACTGGCATCGTCTGAAGGGTTATGGTATGTAGTAGCCCTGAGGTTTCTTACGATCTGATTTACCTGAGGGAAGTTGCTACCTAGCGATACCATATTAAAAGCGTTTCTAGTATCGCCTATAAAGCCTGCGTTATTCGCATCTCGAGGCCAAGTTTGATCTCTTAGCTGATGGAGAGACATAAACCCGCTCCAGCCAGGTGCTCTATTGCCTATATTTCTAGTTTCTACGCTTTGTCCTATCCACTCTAGTACATCGTATTTTGGATCGGTAAGATCGCTAATGGGTACGAAGTTTGCAGCGTCGTTAGCATCACCTATCTCGCGAGCTATCGTGCTACTTTTAATTCTATTTTCCAATTTATTGGTGATAAGCATAAGAGCGTTTTGCGTTCTATTTTCAAGCTGATTTACTGCACGCACATGCACATAAGATCTATAAATTTTAGTATATAGATCCGCTCCAAACATCGAGATAATGCCCAAAACAACTATGACGAACACTAACTCTATTAAAGTAAAAGCCCTTTTCATCTCACGCCTCTACTTTACATACCTAGAAACGGTCGTCTGCCCGCCTACGCCGATATTTGTTAGATATGTTCTTAAAACGATGCCTTTCGGGGCACCATCTTTAGCAATAGGATCATTTACGTCGCTTGCAGTAACGGAAACCATTTTGATATTGGTAGGAGTGCCGTCGTTTGGAGTATTTCTCAATACGCCGTTTAAACTCCTAGCGCTTTCGTAATCAGCCGGAGTAAACGGATCTGCTATGTAATCTACCGCTATAGAGATATTAGTGTCTAAAACAAAATCGCCCTTACTGCTTGAACCGACTAGATCGGAGGTTCTTATCCTGGTTACAAAACCATCGTAATCATCTATATCGTTATATGATCCGCCCCCAATAGAAAGCCCTGCTTTTCCGAATTGTTTTTTAGGGGTAGGAGCTTGGTCATTGACCTTTCTATTATTGGGCTCGTTTAATATACCCGGTCTGAGCACCGATGAACCTTCGGGAAGTTCGTTAGCTACGGTTAAAATTCTTTCCATGCAGCTAGGATCGCTGTCACAAGTCGCCGATCCCATATATGCGCTATCCCATTGCGCCTTAGACACACGCGACATCAAAGCTTTGGCGTTATATACGAGCTCCTCTTTGATCGCGAGGGCATTTAGCTCGGTCGTCTGCGCGACGATACGCGGGATCGCCATCGTCGTAATCGCCAAAATCACGATAGTAAAGATCAGCTCGATTAGAGTAAAACCTTTTTTCATCTTACATCCTTTCTTTAAAATTTTGAAATTACGGAAACGCAAACTTACTCTGCGTCATCGGCGCTAATTATACTATTGTTAAACTTAAATTTAGAATTTATCGCGTAAATTTTTTTGATTTACAAAGATTTTTAAGCCCGAACGCACAAAAATTTTAAAGAAATTCCATTTTTAAATTTGAACGCGGAATTTAAGCTTGCATTTACTCAAAGACTATAAAATTACGAGCTAAATAAATTCCAAGGATTTTTTATGACAAATCTAAGTAAAATTCTATCAGCCCTCCTATTTATCGCGTTTATCGGCGGCTGCAGCGGCAAGGGTGACGGCGAACTTTTTAATCTAAGCCCCGAGGCATGGTATTCTAAAATTTTAGAAGATATAAACAACGCCAGCATGGAGGATGCCGAGAAGCATTATACTAGCTTTTCTAGCGAGCATATCGCTTCGCCTCTGCTTGAGGAGATGACGCTTATTATGGCGTGGGCTTTTGTGGAAGATGAAAACTACGAGAAAGCAAACAAATATCTAGACGAATATATCCGCCTCTACGGTACGACGCAAAAGATCGAATACGCGAGATTTCTAAAAATTAGAGCAAATTTCGACTCCTTTAGCCGCCCAAATCGTAACCAAAAGCTAATGCTAAACAGCATCGACGAAATTCGAAAATTTATAGCTGAATATCCGCAGAGCGAGTATCGTCCGCTACTTGAGACGATGCTAACAAAGCTACGCCTTGCCGAGCATCAGCTAAATATCGACATCAAAGACCTTTACCAGCGCACCGACCGCGAAAGTTCTGCCAAAATTTACGAGCAGCGCATCGAAGAATCCCCACTAAACGGCACCGACGTCATCAAACCGCGCTCGCCTTGGTATCGCGCGATTTTTGAGTAGGAGGAGCGATGCAACTGATGCAAAATACAACCTTCCCGAGCGATCTACCTATCATCGTCGAGGACGAGCTATTTTTATATCCGTTTATGATAGCGCCCCTTTTTATCGGCGACGAACATAACAAAAAAGCCCTCGATCTAGCAGCTAAAAACGAATCTATGATAATGGTCGTAAGCTCAAAGTCGGAATTTAGCGGTGATAGAAGCTTCGGCGGCATCTATAACGCAGGTGTCGTGGGCTCCGTGATGAGAACCGTGCCGCTTCCGGATGGGCGGGTTAAAATTTTATTCCAAGGCGCGTTAAAAGGCAAAATCGTAAAAGAAATTTCACAAGATCCGCTGGTAGCTACCGTCGATATCATCCACGACGAGCGCGGCAACGATCAAAAATTAGACGCGCTGGTAAGCGTGCTAAAGGAAAAAACCAAGACGCTTAGCACGCTTACGCATTTTTTTCCGAACGATCTGCTAAAGACCATCGACGACGGCACCGATGCCGCGCGCGTCTGCGATCTGATTTTAAGCGCACTGCGGCTAAAAAAGCAGGTAGCTTACTCGTTTTTTACCGAGAGCAATTTGCAAAAGCGCCTTTTCAACCTCATCAACTACATCTCCGACGAGATTGAAGCGCAGAGGCTCGAAAAGGAAATCAAAAGCAAGGTTCATTCCAAGATCGACAAGACGAACAAAGAGTATTTTTTAAAAGAGCAGCTCAAGCAGATCCAAAAGGAGCTCGGAGGCGACGCCGATCGCGATGTCGAGATCGAGGAATACCGCAAAAAGCTGGAAGCCAAAAAGCCCTATTTGGGCGAGGATGCCTACAAAGAGATCAAAAAGCAGATCGATAAATTTGCCCGCCTCCATCCCGACAGCGCCGATGCGGGGCTAGTGCAGAGCTATCTGGACTGGGTTTTGGAGGTGCCCTTTGAAAAGACCGCCAAGCATAAGATGTCTATCGAGGGCGTCACCGCGCAGCTAAATAAAGACCACCACTCCCTGAAAAAGCCCAAGGCGCGCATCGAGGAATATTTCGCGCTAAAGCAGCTTTTAGAGCTTCGCGGCACAAGCGGCAAGAAGAGCAAAGAGGACGGCAAAAACGGCGGCGCAATCTTATGCTTTTACGGCCCTCCGGGCGTAGGCAAGACTAGCCTTGCGAACTCCATCGCGACCGCGCTTAAGCGTAAACTTATCCGCATCGCTTTGGGCGGGCTCGAGGACGTAAACGAGCTGCGCGGACACCGCCGCACCTACATCGGCGCGATGCCGGGCCGCATCGTGCAAGGCCTCATCGAGGCAAATCAGATGAATCCCGTCATCGTGCTTGATGAGATCGATAAAATTTCAAGCTCATACAAGGGCGATCCGACCGCAGTTCTGCTTGAAATTTTAGACCCCGAGCAAAACTCGAGCTTTAGGGATTACTATCTAAATTTTAACATCGATCTTAGCAAGATTATCTTTATCGCCACGGCAAACGACGTATCCCTCATACCTGCGCCGCTGCGCGATAGGATGGAGTTTATCGAGCTTAGTTCATACACGCCGCAGGAGAAATTTCAGATCGCCAAAGACTATCTGATCCCTCAGGAGCTGCAGCGCCACGGCCTCAAAGCCGCCGACGTAGCGATCAACCCCGCCGCCCTTGCCGAGATCATCGAAGAATACACGCGCGAAAGCGGCGTGCGAAACCTGCGCCGCCAGATCGCAGCGATCTTCCGCAAGGTCGCGGTTAAAATTTTAAAAGACAAAGAGTTTAAAAAAATCGTCGTAACGACGAAAAATTTAAGCGAATTCCTAAATAAGAAGGTTTTCGAGATCGACGAGGTCGAAAAGTGCGATCAAATCGGCATCGTAAACGGGCTTGCGTGGACCGCGGTAGGCGGCGACGTGCTCAAGATCGAAGCGGTCAAGATCAAAGGCAAGGGTGCGATGACGATCACGGGCCAGCTCGGCGACGTGATGAAAGAATCCGCGCAGATCGCCTTTAGCGTCGTAAAGGTGCTGATCGACGAGGGCAAGCTACAAGCGGGGCAAGACGCGAAGGCGGGCGCGGCAAAAGCCTCACGCGCGGGCAAAAACTCCGCATTGCGCACAAACGGCGGCGCGTCTAAAAGCCCTGCGGCGGCACAAAATTTAGGCGCAGAGGAAAATTCCGAGGGCTCGGAGCAGATTTATAATAAATTCGACCTTCATATCCACGTGCCTGAGGGTGCGACGCCGAAGGACGGACCGAGCGCGGGCATCACGATGAGCACGGCGATCGCGTCGATTTTAAGCGAGCGCAAGGTGCGCGCAGATCTTGCGATGACGGGCGAAATCACGCTAAGCGGCAAGGTGCTGCCGATCGGCGGACTTAAGGAGAAGCTCATCGCCGCGCACAAAGCCAAAATCGCCGAGGTTTTAATCCCGCGCAAAAACTACGAGCGCGACCTAGCAGAGATCCCCGACGAGGTAAAAAACGATCTGAAAATAACGCCGGTAGATCGGATCGAAGAGGTGCTGAAGCTGGCGCTCGTTTAAATTTAAAGCGCCATTTTAAATTTATCCGCTTTAGCCGCACGCTTCGGCAGAATTTTAAAATATTTATAGCGGCGTTAAATTTTATTGCGTAGCTGGACATTGATGCGCTTGCGGCAAAATTTCTTGTAACGATGCGGCGAACGTAAAATTTCGTAGAATTTCGCATACGCGCGATCGCGTAATGATGTAAAATTTTTAAGGCAGTTTAAAATTTCAGCTTCGCTTTTAGCGCAAAATTTTATGAAATTTACCTTGCAAAAGGAATAAAATGTTTGATTTTAAAAAAGAGTTTAAGCAGCTCTACACGCCCAAGCGGACGCCGCAAATTTTAACCGTCCCGCCCACAAATTTCGTCTGCGTCCGCGGCGAGGGCGACCCGAACGAATCGGGCGGCGCGTATCAGCGCGCGATAGAGGTGCTCTACGCCGTGAGCTACGCGCTAAAAATGAGCTACAAAACCGATTATAAGATCGATGGCTTTTTTGAGTACGTCGTGCCGCCGCTAGAGGGGTTTTGGCGACAAAGCGGCTCGGCTTGCGGCGCTGCAGACTACGCTAGAAAGAGCGATTTTAGCTGGATTAGCGCGATTAGACTACCTGATTTTATCGCGCGAGAAAATTTCGACTGGGCGGTGCAGCAGGCTACGCAGAAAAAGAAGCTGGACTGCGGTGCGGCGGAGTTTTTGAGGATAGATGAGGGGCTTTGCGCGCAAATTTTACATGTGGGCGGCTTTGATGACGAACCGCAAAGCGTAGCCAAAATAGACGAGTTTATCGCCGCGAATGGCTACGTAAAGGACTTTGGCGAGCAAAGAGCGCATCACGAAATCTACCTAAGCGACCCCAGAAAAACCGCGCCGCAAAAATGCAAAACGATAATTAGACTGCCGATTAGAAAAATTTAACCGCCTTTGAGCCAAATTCGATTTTTATAAAAGCGCTACGCTATGAAACTTTGGCGCATCGTAAATGTCAAAATTTATTCCATAAATTACGAACGTTAAGCTAAATTTAGAATTTATTTCATTCTTACGTAGCCTCATAAATTTTATAATCTTTTTAATTGCTTCAAATTTTAAAATTTACAAAATTTTACTAGTTGCAAATATAGTCCGATAAACTACGCCAAAGTCTTAAATTTAACCCCAGCTTAAGCATAAGCTTGTATACTTTGGCTTTAAATTTAAGGCGGCAAATGAGATCACAGAGCGAATTTTTCGGCGTTTTCATCACGCTTCTTGGCGGCGTATTATGGGGATTTAGCAGTGTTTGCGGGCAGTATCTGTTCACGCAAAAAGGCGTCAGCGCCGACTGGCTCGTACCCTACCGCCTAGGCCTCGCCGGGCTTGCGATGGTAGCGTATTACATCGCTCGCTCGCCGCGCCTAGCCTTTGCGCCGCTAAAAGATCGCGCACTTTTGCCGCAGCTGCTCATCTACGCGTTTTTTGGGCTTATGATGACGCAGTATTCGTACTTTTGCGGTGTCGAGCTCTCAAACGCCGCCGTCGCGACCGTGATCCAGTACTCCGCGCCCGCGCTCATCCTTGCCGTCGTTTGCTTTTTAGAACGACGCGTGCCTAAAAAGGTCGAGCTCATCGCGCTCATTTTCGCGGTGCTGGGCGTCGTGCTGCTCGCCACCCACGGCGATCTTGGCTCGCTGGTTATCAGCGCGGAGGCGCTGGTTTGGTGCCTCATTAGCGCGCTTGGCGTCGTGATTTATAGTCTCATCCCAACGAAGCTAAATCAAAAATACCCCGTCGCGCTAAATTTAGGCTGGGGCATGGTCATCGGCGGCGGCGCGCTCGCGCTTTACACGCGGGTTTGGCAGCTAGGCGGCGTGAGCGACGCGCAGGGCTTTGCGGCGCTTGCGGCGGTGGTGATTTTGGGCACGATATGCGCGTTTAGCTTTTACATGACGGGGCTAAAGATAATAGGCGCAAGCAGGGCGAGCATGATAGCGTGCATCGAGCCTGTAAGCGCGGCGGCGTTTGCCTATTTTTGGCTGGGGACGGAGTTCGTGTTTCTTGATTTTGCGGGCTTTACGCTCATTATCTCGTGCATATTTTTACTGGCTAAAGACAGAAAAAAGGCGTAAAATTGGAGGAGAGATGATCTATTTGGCGCAGACGGATACGACGGCGGGATTCTTGAGCAAGGATTTTCGCGAGATAAACGCACTCAAACGCCGAGCGGCGGACAAACCCTGCCTCATAACGACGGCGAAGCTTAGCGAGCTAAAAAATCTCGCTCGCGTGCCGGCTAAATTTAAAAATTTAGTGCGCCGCGCGAGAAAAACGACGTTTTTATATCCGAACGCAAAAGCCGTACGCGTCGTAAAAGAGTGCGCCCACGAGGAGTTTTTGAGGCAATTTGACTGGCTCTACTCTAGCAGCGCAAATTTAAACGG
>CAURUA010000069.1:0-9306 GCA_963528045.1 uncultured Campylobacter sp.
AAACATAATGAAATTTCAAAGCATATCGGCAATTCAAACCACAAAGCCTCGTGCGGCGAAATTTTATAATCCGCTCCGCAAAATCTCGCAGTAAAATTTCTTTTTTAAATTTTAAATTCCTCATGTCCCCATCCGCCGCACACCCTTAATTTAGCTAAATTTATAGCCCGAAACGGCGGCGAGCTAAGCTCAAAGCTAACCAAGTTTAAAAAAGCGGGCAAGCCTAAAAAGCAATCTAAGCTTAAAATTTGCAAAATAATAGTAAGCTTAGCCCATTTTTTACAAAGGTTTGAAATTTGAAAAGCATAATTTTAACGCTGGCGATCCTGGCGGTCGGATTTTATTTTTACTCGATAAATTTTATGGTCACGGTGCTGGCGATCAGCTTCCTCATCTTTTTCCACGAGCTGGGGCATTTTTTGGCGGCGCGGGCGCTGGGCGTGGGGGTGAACGTCTTTAGCGTGGGCTTTGGAGAGAAGGTCTTTACCAAGCACATCGGCGCTACGCAGTACGCCATCAGTGCGATCCCTCTGGGGGGCTATGTAAGCCTTAAGGGGCAGGAGGATTTGGATCCCGCCGCGGCAAGCGCGGACCCCGACAGCTACAACTCCAAAGGCCCGATAGCGCGCATAATCATACTTTTCGCGGGACCGTTTTTTAACCTGCTGCTTGCGTTTTTGATCTACATCGCGCTGGGCTACATCGGCGTCGAAAAGCTAGCGCCGAAGGTCGGCAAAATCTCGCCGGGCTCTGCCGCAGCAAGCGCAGGGCTAATGCTAAACGATGAAATTTTATCGATCGACGGCAAGCAGATCCGCGAGTGGGACGACATCTCAAAGCAGGTAACCGCAGCACCTCTAAGCTTAGAAATCATGCGCGGCGGCGAGCGACTGAGCCTGCAGCTCACGCCAAAGCTCGGCGAGAAAAAAACCATCTGGCGCGAGAGCATCAGAGTGCCGCTCATCGGCATTTCGCCCGATTACAACGCGACCGTGACGCTGTATCACAAGGGCGCGAGCTCGCTTAGCTTCGCGTGGGATCAGACGGTGGAGGCATCAAAGCTCATCTTAGTGGGTCTCGAAAAACTCGCCAGCGGCGTCGTTTCGCCCAAGGAGATGGGCGGCATCGTTGCTATTACCGATATCACTTCAAAGGCGGTCGATTACGGCGCGGCGGTCTTACTCGCGCTCGTGGCGCTAATATCGGTAAATTTAGGGCTTATCAACCTCTTTCCGATCCCTGCGCTCGACGGCGGACACATCGCGTTTAATCTCTTTGAGCTCATCTTCCGCCGCCCGGTGCCAAAGCGAGTATTCGTAGGCGCTAGCTACGTAGGAATGGGGATTTTAGCGCTTTTGATGATATTTACGGTGCTAAATGATTTCGCTAGAATCTTGGGATTTTACAAATGAGGCTGGATGAAATTTTAAAGCGCATTGAGGCTGCAAAAGCAGGCGCGGGCGACGTGCAGCTAGTCGCGGTGAGCAAAAACGTAGGCACGGATGAGGTGCGCGAGCTGTATTCGCAAGGACAGATCGCGTTTGGCGAAAACAGGGTGCAGGAGCTGAAGCGCAAAAGCGAGCTGCTGCGCGAACTGCCGCTAAAGTGGCACTTCATCGGCACGCTACAAAGCAACAAAATCAATCAGCTCATCGCTCTACGCCCGACGCTGTGGCAGAGCTGCAACAGTTACGAGCTCGCGCTTGCCGTAAATAAGCGGCTGAATTATCCGCTAGATACGCTGCTGGAGATCAACGCTGCGGGCGAGAGCTCCAAAACGGGGCTCGATAAAAACCGCGCCGTGGAGGAGTTTTTGCGCATCAAGCAGGAGTGCAAAAATCTAAATTTAATCGGCGTGATGAGCATCGGCGCGCACGTAAGCGAACCCGCGCAGATCGCGCGAAGCTTCGAGGTGAGCCGCGAGATCTTCGATGCGCTCGTGCCGCACGGCGCGCAGATCTGCTCGATGGGGATGAGCGATGATTTTGAGCTCGCGATCAAATGCGGCTCGAACATGATCCGCCTGGGTAGAATTTTATACGCCTAGCCCCGAGGGACGGGCTTTATCGCGCGAGCGAATTTTATACCGCTTTTATTAGGCGGCGCGCTTGATTTGCCGCGCGAGCTAAATCGGGCGCGTAACTTGAAATTTAGCGCAATGCTTGATTTTACGTGCTACTTAAATTTAGCGCGTTATTGAAATTTTACTCGGCGCGGTAATGCGACATCAAATTTTAAACCTCGATAAAAATTTATTCGCAACGATGTAAATTTTAAAGACGCGGCGATATAAAATTCTAAGCGCGATCCGTATAAAGACGGAATTTTAAAAGATGAAATTTCAAAGTAGCGGCAGCGAGGTTAAAATTCTAACAAGCGCATACCGAGACTAAATTTAAGCGGCAAAGCGCAGGAGCAAAAAAGGTAAATGCAAAAAGATAAAAACGCTTTTAATATCTTTCATATATGCGGCATTGCGTTGTGCGCCATAGTTATATTTTTCATAAGCTTATCGGATGACGATGAGGCGCGATCCTTTATGCTCTTGGTGCAAACAAGCATCCTAATCTGTACGATTTACGCTCTGGTGCCTGCTTTTAGGGCACGCGGAATAGCGCTTCTTTTTAAAATTTTAATCGTCGCAAATATACTCATCTGCTTAAATACCGAAATCTACAGAGGCATCGTGCTTTTTTGGACGACCGTATCCGCGCCGATCGCCCTATACCTCATCTTTTTATATCTTTTATCCAAGCTCGCGCTTTATTTGGCAAACCGAAAAAATACCGAACAGCTTTAAATTTTATCCGTCGCCGCCTGCTATTTTTGCCGCACTTTCAAGTTTCGTTAAAATTTCGTTTATATAGCCCTTCAAATTTAAGCTTCTTTTAACGTATATTGAATAAAATTCTTTTCGTATATCGATATATGAAAAATGCATAAAAATCAGATTTCTTACGATATATCAAAATAATTTTACTAAAGGGAGTTTCGATGAAAAAGAGCTGTCTATTTGCCGTCATAGCCGCGGTTGCGCTTCACGGTGAAATTTTTAATCTAGGCGAGATCGAAGTCACGTCAAAAATCGGCGATAAGATCCAAGAAAGCGACACGAGCGTCGCGGTGATCGACGAAGAGAAGATGAAGAAAAACGAGATCAAGCGCCTCTCAGAAGTCGCCGAGAGCACGCTTGGAATTTACGTAGATAAGGTAGGCGCCCGCGCGGAGCAGAATTTGCTCGTTCGCGGCTTCGACGCTAGGCGCGTGCCGTTATTTATCGACGGCATCCCCGTTTATATTCCTTACGACGGCAACGCTGATTTCGGGCGATTTACGACGTTCGATCTAAGTAGAATCGTAATTTCTAAAGGCGCTAGCTCCGTGCTTTACGGACCAAATACTATGGGCGGCGCGATAAATTTAATCACCAAAAAGCCTAGCAAAGAGCTTGAAGGCAATGTCGGCTACGGGCTGGAATTCGGCAAAAACAAAGGCACTTTCGGTAACAACGTCGATTTTAATATCGGTAGCAAGCAAGAGCTATTTTATATCCAAGCGGGCGGCAGCTTCTTTCAGGATCGCGGACAGCAGCTATCGTCGAATTTCCATGAAAAAGCCACACGTAACGAGGACGGCGGCAGACGCGAGAATTCCGTCCAAAGAGATAAAAAATTTAACCTAAGAGTGGGCTTTACGCCGAATGATACTGATGAATACACTATCAGCTACGTCAATCAAAAAGGTAAAAAGCAGCAGCCTTATTACACGGGTCGCTACGCTAGATACAATATGGCAAGGCGCTATTGGGATTGGCCCGTATGGGATAAACAAAGCGTTTATTGGCTATCTCATACGCAATTTGCAAATAACCTCTACGTAAATACCAAGGCGTTCCACGACGAGTTTAAAAACGATCTAGATAGCTATAAACCGCAGAATTTTCACAGCCACTACCGCGATAAAAGCTACGGAGGCGGCATAGAAATAGGCGGCAATATCGGTGATAAAGATACGTTAAAATTCGCCTCTAGCTACAAAGTGGATATTCACAAGGAACACGACGACGGCGAGCCTATCCAAAAATACAAAGACAAAACGTATAGCTTCGGGCTTGAAAATACCTATTCTTTCACGGAATTTACGCAACTAATTTTAGGTGCAAGCTACGACACTAGAGATGCCGTAAAAGCCCAAGAATACGGCAAGACGAACTTCTCTCCGCGCCGTAATGTTCTTTATGATTTCGACGTCGCTAAACGTCATGCCTTTAACTATCAAGCCGTACTTAAACATAGCTTCGACGGCGACGGCGAGCTTAGCTTGAGCTATGCAAAAAAGACCTATTTTCCGAGTATGAAAGATCGCTACTCAAGAAGATTCGGTCGCAACGAGCCAAATCCGTTTTTAAAACCCGAGATCGCCAACCACTACGAAATCGCCTATCAGAGGAATTTTGACAGCGGCTTAAAAATCGAAACCGCTCTGTTTTACTCAAGGGTCAAAGACGCTATCGGCGAGCATAATATCGTAATAAACGGAACCAGATACGCTCAAAATACCAATATAGATAAAGCTAGGTATAAAGGCTTCGAGTTTGCCGCAAGCTACCTCCTTACAGACGATCTGAAAATCGGCGGAAACTACACGTATATGAACGCTAGGTATCAAGACGCCGAGGATACGCAAGTTTACGGTATCCCTAAACACAAAGGTTTCGTATATTTAGACTATAAAATTCTACCTAAGCTAGGCATATACGTATCGCAATATATGAGCTCAAGTTTGTATTCAAACTCCTACGAAGTTACGAAACTAGGCGGCTTTGGCACGACTAATCTAAAGCTAACGTATGAGCCGCTTAAGGATCTAAGCATAGAAGCGGGCATATCGAATCTATTCGACAAAAACTATGAGTATAGAGAGGGCTTTCCGGAGGAAGGTCGCGTATTTTTCTCGAACATCAGATATAAATTTTAATTCAGGTTTAAACGGCGGCGGCATTTTGCCTTTTCATTGAACTCCGCGGGCGAGCGGTTTTGAGCCCCATCTCATACCGCCCGCCCCTTTAAATTTAAACTCTAAATTTTAAAATCTAAATTTTGTGCCGAACAATCTAAAATCACCGCCGCTAAATTTTAAAATTTAGCAGCTAAATAGGCGTCTATCGAGGATAAATCTATTTTAAAATTTCTTTTGCTATACTTGCGAAATCAAAAAATTTAAAAGGAAAAATCGTGAAAAAAATATTTCTATTTCTCTGTGCCGCGAGCATGCTTTTTGCTCTGAGCGAGGCACAGATCAAAGACTACATCGCGCAAAATAGCGAAAACATAGGCCAGCTGCAAGGCACTCCGTCTAAAATTTACGCCAGCTCGCCGCCGCTTTTATATATGCTTTACGCGCTTGATCCAGCCAAAATCAGCGGCACGAATTTCGAATTGGAACGACTACGAGCGGCCCTACGTCAAAAAAGAGGTGCAAGAGCAGCCCGTCGTGGGCGGCTTTTTCGGTCAGGGTAAAATTCCAAACGTCGAGATGCTGCTGCGCCTAAACCCAGAGCTCATCCTTGTAAACGCAAGCTCGCGCAACACCAAAAAGATGAGCGAAGTTTTCGGCTCTATCAAAAAACCGATGCTCTATCTAAGCGCGACGAAGCTCGAGGATTATCTGGACGGGTTTGAAATTTTAGGCGAAGTGACTGGCAAAAAGGAGCGCGCCGCACGTCTCATAAATTATGCACGGGAATCGCTAAATTTGACCGCGCAGATCGAGGAATACATCAGGAAAAATAACCTGCAAAAGGTAAAAATTTACTACGCGCAGGGCAGCGACGGGCTAGCCACCGAGTGCGAGGGCTCGTGGCACGCGACGCTCATCGAACGAGCAGGTGCGCAGAACGTGCATAAATGCTCCGAGGATCCAAACGCCAAATCCTTCGGGCGCGTGAAAATCAGCTTCGAACAGCTCGTAAAATACGACCCGGACATCATCCTCATCTACGAAAAAGAGCTGTTTGATAAAATTTACGGCGATCCGAAGTGGCAGCTGCTAGGCGCGGTGAAAAACAAAAAAGCCTACTACATCCCGCGCGAGCCCTTTTCGTGGTTTGACCGCCCGCCTTCGTTTATGAGGTTTTTGGGGCTAAAATGGCTGGTAAATTTAATCTACCCCGAAGCGTTTAAATTTGACATGATCCGCGAAACGCGCGAGTTTTACAAGCTATTTTTGGATCTTGAGCTCACGGACGCGCAAATTTATAAAATTTTAGGACGGGGCGCCGAGTGAGTAAAGAAAAATGAGCAAAAGGGCGTTTGCGTTTTTAGCCCTGCTGCTGGCGCTTTGCGTCGCGGGCTCGCTGCTTCTGGGCAAATACGGCTTTAGCGCAGAGGACTACGCGCGCTACGTCACGGCGCTGCTGCGGGGCGAAAGCTTAAAAGATTTCGAGGTCATGCACACGCTCCTGCTCGAGATCCGCCTGCCGCGCATACTTGCTTGCGTGCTCATCGGCGCTAGCCTTGCTATCAGCGGCGCAGCGTATCAGGCGATGTTCGTAAACCCGCTCGTTAGCCCCTCGATCCTGGGCGTTCTAAGCGGCGCTGGATTCGGCGCGGCGGTGGGGATGTTTTTCAAATTTAACGAATACCTAATCCAGCTTAGCACTTTTAGCTTCGGCTTTCTTGCCGTGGCCGTGGCGCTTGGCGTCTCGGCGCTGTATTCGCGCAGCGGTAGCGTCATCGTGCTAGTTCTGGGCGGCGTCATCAGCGGCTCGCTCTTTACCTCGCTGCTCTCGGTGCTAAAATACGCCGCAGACCCGAACGACGCGCTTCCTGCGATCACCTATTTTTTGATGGGCAGCCTCGGCTTTGCGTCCAAAAGCTTTATTCAAATTTCGATCCTGCCGATGTGCGCGGGTATTTTACTACTAGCGCTTAGCGGCAAATACCTAAACGCGCTAAGCCTTGGCGAAGAGGAGGCAAAGAGCCTGGGCGTAAACACGGCGCGGGTTAAAATTTTCATCATCCTAGTCGCGACCTTCGTTAGCGCACTTAGCGTGACGATCGCGGGCATCATCGGCTGGATCGGGCTTATCGTGCCGCACATCGCGCGCTTTATATTCGGCGCCGACAACCGCGCGGTGCTTGCTAGCTCGGCGATGATCGGCGCGATATTTCTGCTCTTTTGCGACAGCTTCTCGCGGCTCATCTTTACCTTTGAGATCCCCATCGGCATCGTGACCTCGCTATTTGGCGTTCCGATGTTTATTGTCGTGCTGCGCCGCGCCAAGAGGAGCTTTTGATGCGAGAAAATTTGATAGAGGTGCGAAATTTACGCTTTGCCTACCGCGAAAAGCCCGTGCTAAAGGGCATCAGCTTTGACGTCGCGACGGGCGATACGCTAAGCATCCTAGGCGCCAACGGCAGCGGCAAAAGCACCCTGCTTCGCATAATGCTCGGATTTTTAAAATTTGAGGGCGAGGTGCTAATCGGCGGCAAAAGCGTGCGCGACTACGGCAAAAAGGGGCTCGCCTCACTCGTCGCCTATGTACCGCAGACGCACGCGCCGTCGTACGACTACAGCGTCTTTGACGTCGCTCTGATGGGCGCGCTGTGCAGGACGCCGCTGTTTTCTAGCTTTAGCGCGGCGGATAAAAAGCTAGCCGAGCAGGCGCTGGAAAAGATGGGCATCGCGCATCTAAAAAACGCGCCATATACGAGGGTTAGCGGCGGCGAGCGGCAGCTAGCGTACATCGCTCGCACGCTGGTTCAGGGCGCGAAAGTTATCTTTATGGATGAGCCGACAAACGGGCTGGATTTTGGCAATCAAATTAGGCTGCTCGAGATGATAAAGGCGCTGGGAGATGAGGACTATACCTTCGTGCAGACGACGCACTACCCGCGCCACGCGAAGTTTGTTTCAAATTTGACGCTGTTTATAAAAGACGGCGAAATTTTAGCCTTCGGGCGCAGTGAGCAGCTCATAAACGCCGAAAATATTGATAAAATTTACGGCATAAACTACGAAAGATACGAGGATAGATTATAAATTTTACAGGCGCGTAGTGCCGTTAAATTTAGCCGAACTAGAGTAAAATTGCGCGTATAGAATAACTTTTCGGCGACAAAACGGCGCGCCCCATAAAATGTAAGCTTTTGAGTCGCGGCTGCGGCAATGCAAGCTGCAAACCGAATTGCTAGCGAACAAAACGTCTAAATTTAAACGATAAATTTAAAGGAAAATCATGACTCCGCGAGAGATATTTTTAAACGGCTGCAATGAGATCGCGGCAAATTTTACGGACTTCAAGCCCTCGCAAAAGGGGCAAAAACTAACGAAGCTCGCAAGCGATAAGGAGATTTCGTTTGAAATTTATTTTAGCTCCAGCGTGCGTAACTACGCCGGCAGCGTAAGCATCCTGCCGCAGATCGCGATCTACTGCAAGCGCCTAAAAAAGCTGATGCAAGAGGAGCTGTCCTACTCGACCGACCTTGTTTTCGTATCGTATCTGGGCTGTCTCACGCCGCGCAAACAGTTTAGCGACTGGCAGCTCGCGGGCGCTAGCTTTGAGCCCAGCGTGCGTGAGATTAGCGCGGCTATCAAGGACTGCGCGCTGCCTATTTTTGAGCTTTTTGAGGACAAGCAAAAGGCGGTGGAGTTTATGAGGCGGCACGGGGCTAAATTTAACAAAAAACTAAGCGCCTTCGATCTGCGCCCGATCTACTTTATCTATTATTTCGGCGGTAGGGATGCGGCGGAGGCGTTTTTCAACGTCTGCCTGGGCGAATGCACGTATAAAGGGCGATTTTATAAGCTTTACGAAGAGCTTGCAAACGGCGCGGAGGCGGATTTTAGCAGGAGTTCGTTTATGGGCGATACGGAGGCCAAATTTGCATTTGTAAAAGGACTTAAAATTTTAAATGGCTGAAGCTTTAATTCAAATTTTAATCGTTGTTTTTAGCGTTTTGCTTCTGGGCGGGATTATTTGGGTGCTCATTCGGCGCAACCCTCGCAAGCTTAGCTCGCGCGAGCTTGCCGCGATAGATGGGATAAGCGAGGTAAAAAGGCTTTCCGTGCGGCCGTTTTTGTTCTGGCTGGAGCGGTTTTTTATCTCGTGCGAGAGCCTTTGGTTCGATCAAAATTTCATCTACGTTTTTGACGGACAGAAGCTCGCGGCGAGGTATAAATTTGAGCAAATTTTAGCGCTTGAAGTTACAAAAATACGGATAAATCATGCTAGGATTTGGCGGATCTGCTTTGCGGACGGCGCGAGCAAGATTGAACTTGGCGGCGCGGACAGACCCGAGCAAG
>CAURUA010000070.1:0-9159 GCA_963528045.1 uncultured Campylobacter sp.
CCCTCCGAGCGCACGCTAAAGATCGAGGGCAACGACAAGCCGCTCGTGCTGTTTTTCTACACAAGTAGCCGAATTTAGAAATTTTAAAATTTAGATAAAATTCTACGATTTGGAATTTTGATAAAATTCCGTAACTACCAGCTTCCGCTAGCACCGCCTCCGCCGAAGCTTCCGCCGCCACCACTGAAACCGCCTCCGCTAAAACCGCCACTTCCTTTAAATCCGCCAAAATCCCCGGATGGGCTGCCTCTCATGCGCGATGAGCGCGCAATTTCGCTTATGATGTCCGCGCTCGAGATTATATCCTCGTCGCTTTTTCTGAGGCGCGTCACGCGACGGCTTATTATCGCAAAAAGCAAGACCGCAAAAAGCACCATAAAGATCGCAAAGTCCTTGTTGCTCGGATCCTGCTGCGCGTTGGCGTTAAGGGGGTCAAATTTTATATCGCCGCCTTCGATCGTACTGATGATCGCTGAAATCCCGCTAATGACGCCACTTTCGTAATCTCCCTGCCTAAAATAGGGCAGAATTTTATTGTTGATGATACGCTTGGCGCACATATCGGTTAGCACGCCCTCTAGCCCGTATCCGACCTCGATACGCACTTTATGCTCATGCGGAGCGACAAGCAGCAGTACGCCGTTGTCGCGCCCTTTTTGCCCGATACCAAGAGCGCGCGCCTGCTCTACGCCGATTTCCTCGATAGAGTAGCCGCCGAGCGATTTTAGGCTTACGAGCATGATCTGGTTTGTGGAATTTTTATCGAAAGTCGTTAAAATTTCATTCAGACTCTCTCTCGCGGCTGGGCGTAAAATGCCAGCCTCATCGATTACAGCGGTGCCGTTTGGATGTGCTAGATACTCGCTAGGTGCGGCAGTGCTGATTACAAATAGCGCCATTAGGGCAAAAGCAAATCTCCAAGCCACTCTCATCGCAGCTCCACCAAGGTCTCTTCTATCTCGTTATTTTCGCTATTTTTAGGCACTCGCATAGCTAGCTCGCACAGCGCGTCCATCGCCTTTAAAACAGCAGGCTCAAGGCCTTGCGTGCTAGGGTTAAATTCCGTCGTGATACGTTCAAACTCGCTCTTAGAGATAAACTCCGCCGCTCGTGCGCCGCAGATGATATGAGCGCAGCGCTCGCGGACGCAGACACAAAACATTATCGCTTCTTTTACGCTGCCGTAGCGCTCGTAAAATTTTAGCATCGCAAACTCACCTGAGAGCCGAAGCCTGCGAGATTTATACGTGATTAGAGTTAAAAGCGTGGGGCATTTAGCTAGCAGAGCTTTAATCGCTATGAAGCTGAGCGCTACGATCTGCAGTAGCTCAGCTTTGCTTATTTGCGGCACGAAGCACATAATGATGCCGATCACAAACGCCGTCACTGCCGCTGCGCCATAGCTAGCTTCGCAGTCCTCGCTTGCTTCGCGCGCGACCACGCAGACGATCTGCGCACCGCTTGCGGTTTCGGCTTTCGTGATTAGCTCATGGATTTCTTGCTTGCACTGCTCGCTTAGCATTTGCCACCTTTAGCGTTATTTAAACGAGACGCTAGGGGCTTTTTGGCTTGAGCTATCAGCGCTAAAGCTAGGTTTAGCGCCGCCTAGTCCTACGATGCGCGCGATGATGTTTGTAGGGAAGGTTCTAATTAGCTTGTTGTATTCCTGCACCGAGGCGATGTAGTCCTTGCGCGCTACGGCGATGCGGTTTTCCGTGCCTTCGAGCTGATTTTGCAAGTCAGCGAAATTCTGATTTGCCTTGAGATCCGGATAGCGCTCGACTACCAGCATCAAGCGCGATAGGGCTGAGCTAAGCTCGCCTTGAGCGCCGTTAAATTTCGCAAACGCCTCTGGATCTTGCGCTAAACTTTCTGCATTGATATTGACAGCGGTTGCCTTAGCGCGGGCATTTATAACGCCTTCTAAGGTATCTTTTTCATGGCTAGCGTAGCCCTTGACGGTTTCTACAAAATTTGGAATCAAATCGGCGCGGCGCTGATATTGATTTTGTACCTGGCTCCACGCGGCCTTAACTTCTTCATCTTTGCTTACGAGTTTATTGTAAACAGGCACTGCAAATATCGCAAACGCAATCGCCGCAATCACTAAGACGATTAGAGCTTTGATTAAGATATGAAGCCCTCCTTTTTGATGCGGATACTCTCCTCCGCCAAAGCTCTCGCCTCGCGCGGATAAGCCTTTATCGTCGTAACCTATACGCTCGTTATTTTCTCCTTGCAGCTCTTTCATTGAAATCTCCTTGGGATGTTGGAATTTAATTTGACTAAAATTTCATATTCGATCGTGCCGAAGCGCTTTGCCCAGGCTCGCGCATCGTCCAGCACGCAGATGCGCTCGCCGCCGAATTCTGCGCAGAAGCTATCCATCGACATTTTTCCGAGCATTTTTTGCCCGCTTGCAAGCGCCAGCTCATCCTCGCCGTCGTAGCGAAATAGCCCATCGGCGTAGCCCAGATCGTAGGTGCCGATCTTCATATCGCGTGGCGCTTCAAATTTCGCGCCGTAGCCCACGCGCTCGCCTTTTTTCAGTACGCGTGAGCTGATCAGATCAGCATAGAGCTTTAGCACGGGGCGCAAGCCTAAACTCTCGTCAAATTGCGGATAGCCGAACTGCGCCATACCCACGCGCACGTATTCGTCCTCAAAGCCCGCACTTCGCTCGATAGCTGCGGAGTTGCTAGAATGAAATTTTAAATTTTTAAAGCCCGCGGCGGCGGCCTTTTTTCCCACGAGCCACTTAAATTCTATAAAATTTTGTCTCTGCGCGAAAAAATCGCCGCTTAGCTCGTCGCTTGCGCGAAAGTGTGTGAAAAAGCCACGAAGCTTAAATCCGCCCTGCTTGCATAGCCTAAGCGCCTCATCTAGCTCGCTCGCTCCGATGCCGTTGCGGTGCATAGCAGTATCTGCAGCGATATAAATTTTAAGCCCTCGTTTAAGACGCGCGAAGTAGCTCAGATCATTTACCGCGTAGCAAAACCGCTCGTCCTCGTCCCCGCGCGGAATGTGCGAGAGCACTAAAATTTCGCCGAATAGATCCGCGATCTGCGCAGCTTCCGCAGCACTTCGCGTTACGGCGCGTACGAAGCCTAGCTTTGCCGCTTCCTCGCAGCAAAGCCTGCAGCCATGGCCGTATGAATTATCCTTGGCTACTAAAAATACTCGCTCCGCTCCACCTACTTTGGCGGCGATTTGCGCTAGATTGTGCGCATAAGCGGCGCGATCTAAGATGATCTCAGACATCGAAGTCTAGCCCGTAAGTGCGGTATAAATATGGCAGCAGCTTGCGCGCGGCGTAGTCGTATCCGTAGAATTTCGCATAAACTTCCTTCAGGCTCGCCGCGCCTGCGCGCTCGAAATCAAATACGTCGGTATCCGCGATTTTTGGCACGCGCTCATCTAAGAATTTAAAAAATTCCGCTCTCGCGGCCAAAAGCTCTTTTATATTTTTCTCAACCTCTTGCTTTTCAGATTCGTTCATCTCTGATCCTTTAAATTTTCTAGTTTGCCTAAAAATACGCGCTGCATCTCGTCGCGAAACTCGGGGCTAGAGGCCTCGAAGCGGGTTACGATCACGGGCGTGGTGTTGCTTGCCCGTACGAGCGCCCAGCCGTCATCAAACCTTACTCTGATGCCATCTATTTCGATAATATCGCGGATGGGCGGCAGTTCCGCGATACCTGCGTGGATTTGAGCTTTAAGAGCCTCGATGATCTTAAATTTCGCCTCCTCGCTAGTATTAAATTTTATCTCGTCGGTGCTAAAAACTCGCGGCAGCTTGTCTAGCTCGGCGTCCAAATCATATCCTTTAGCTACGAGCTCAAGCACGCGCATCATCGCATATACGCCGTCATCAAAGCCAAAATATCGCTCTTTAAAATAAATATGCCCGCTAACCTCGGCGGCAAGATCGATGCCAAGCTCCTTCATCGCCTTTTTGATATTGCTGTGACCGGTCTTGCCCATAAAGCTTTTGCCGATCTTATCGATGGTGTCATACATCGCTTGAGAGCATTTGACCTCGCCTAGGATGCGCGGACGGTGCATGTTTAGAGCAAGCAGGCAGGCTAGCTCGTCGCCTTTGATATTGCGGCGCGGCGTAAGCACGGCGATCCTATCGGCATCTCCGTCAAAACCAAAGCCCAAAGCCACGCCGTCTTGCTTCATCGCAGCTTTAAGATCTGCTAAATTTTTCTCTTCGCTGGGATCTGGATGATGATTTGGGAAATTGCCGTCCGGTTGCGGAAATAAAACTTTAGCGTTTAGCTCTAGCCTTTCGACGATTTTAGTAGTCGTAACGCCTGCCGCGCCGTTTGCGCAGTCAATGATAAAAGGCGCGGCAAAGCCCTTAAGAGCCGCGAATTCCTTCTCAAAATATGCTAGATACTCGCTTAAGATGTCGTACTTCTGAGTGCTTATATCGGTTGGAATTTTAAAATTTGAACCGATCAGCTCCCGCACCTGCGCGCCTAGGCGTTTCAAATCCGCGCCAAAGAAGCTATCCGTGCCAATCGTTATTTTAAAGCCGTTGTAATTTTTAGGATTGTGCGAGCCGGTGATCATTACGTTTGCGTCAAATTTATGCGTAAATACGCTAAAATAGCCTACCGGCGTCGGCAGCAAGCCGATATCGTAAACCCGTAGAGCTGCAAAATTTAGCCCGCTTACGAAATAGCCGAAAAGCTCATCCGCGCTAAGGCGGGCGTCGTACCCTACGCTAACGCGCTCAAGCCCGAGATTTGCGATATGTTTACCCAGCGCGAAGCCGATCGCTTTTACGCTGCGCTCGTTTATCTCCTCGCCCACGATACCGCGAATATCGTATTCTCTAAAGATATCTTCGATCATAAAATTCCTTTAAATTTAAATCGCGGTATTTTATAAAAACTTGCTTAATATTTATATTATAAATGATAAAATCGCCGCTAAAATTCCAAAGGATGATTATGAAAAAATTTATTCTAGCAGCGATTTTAGCGGCTTTTGCTTGCGCAGGCGATTATGAGCTCGTAGGTAGCGTAAATACTTCGTTTAGAATTTTTGGCAAAGACGATCGCATCGAAGTTATCGCGGTTAAAGATCCTAAGGTTGATGGAGTGACCTGCTACGTCTCTTACGCCAAAAAAGGCGGTGCCAAAGAGATCATCGGCATGGAGGAGGATCGCTCCGAAGCTTCTGTTTCGTGCGTGCAGACAGCGCCTAAAATCATCATCAAAGAGGAGCTGAAAAAAGAGGATATTTTTGAAAAACGCAGCTCGTTAATTTTCAAAAAGACCCACGTAGTTAGGCTTTACGACGCGGTGCAGGGCTCGCTAATCTATTTGGTTTATTCAGACAAAGTGATCGATGGCTCGCCTAATAACTCGATCTCGGCGATCCCGTGCCACCAAGCCGTGGGCGACGTGTGCGAGCTCGCATATACCCAAGGCAAAAAATAATAAGAAAGAATTTCGCAAAGATAGAATTTTATCGCAGCGGAATTATAAATTAGAAATTATACGATGAGATGGCGCACAAATTTAATAGAATTCGCTAAATTCCGCAGTATTTTATAAAATTTTATCCGCGTCGTTAAATTCCTGCGCGAATGCCTAAGATAAGAATTTTACCGCTTTATCAAAGCATCTTAACGAATATTCGCGCTACGCTAGTAGGCGTGCGCTTGCAAGTCGTAAAATGAAAAATTAAGCAATTTTTGCTAAAATCTCGCAATTTTGAAAACCCTCGTAAATCTAAAGGAAATCAATGAAGACATTTTTCAGTATGGAGTGCGCGTCAGTGATGCTACTGATTTTGGCGCTAGCCTGTGCGATCGCCACTTTCGTAGAGACCGCTTACGGCACGGAAGTAGCTTGGGCGATGGTTTATTCTACTGCGTGGTTTGGCGCGCTGATGGTGCTTTTGGGAGTAAATTTAACCTACAATATCTATCGCTACCGCATGATTAAACTTCGCACGCTGCCTGCGCTAATCTTTCACGCAAGCTTTTTGTTTATGCTTGCTGGAGCGATTTTGACGAGATATTTCGGCTTTGAGGGCAATATCCATATAAGAGAGGGCGGCGAAAGCTCGATCGTAACGACCAAAGACGAGGTCGTTCAGCTTCTTACTTTAGGCAGTGACGGCGAGTTTATATCTGCTGACGAGAGCAAATTTTTAAACGGCGCAGGACGGATGAACTTCGATCTCAATCTAGACGTAGAGGGCAGGATCGCAAATTTAAAATTTAAAGAGCTCGTAGAACACGGCGAGCTAAAATGGGTGCAAGATCCGACCGGACAGGCTCCTGCACGCGTGGAGTTATTATTTTCCAACAACGTTGGCAGCCAAAACGTCTCCTTGCAATCAGGCGAAAGCATGGAGATAGGCGAGCTTAGTATCACTTTTAATGCAGAGCCTAAAAGTAAGAATTTCATCTATATAAAATCCAAAGACGGCAAATTTTATCTAAACTCAAGCCTTGATATAAACGCCACTAAAATGGCTGATATGAGCACTTCGCCGCTTAAGAAAAACGAGGATAATCCGCTAGGCAATCTCTTGCTTTACAGCTTCGACGGAATAAATTTCGCCCCCGTTAGCCTACTTAGCTCTGCGGTCGAGAAATTCGTCCCAGTAGCTGCGAATTTACCGGGCGAGCCCGGCGTAGTAGCTACGCTAAGTTTTGCGGGGCAGAGTCGCGAAATCTACGTGCCTAGGGATTCGCATGGTGCTAGCTACAAGGTGGGTGATAAGAATTTCATCGTAGCCTTGGCGCCAAAGATGCTTCATCTGCCTTTTAAAATCGCGCTTCGCGACTTTGTGATGGATCGCTATCCGGGTACCAATTCGCCCTCCGGATATAAAAGTGAAATCACGCTAAAAGACGGCAATACGAGCTTTGATTATGATATTTTTATGAATCACGTGCTCGATTACGGCGGATACCGATTTTTCCAAAGCTCATACGACACGGATGAGCGTGGTACCGTGCTTTCGGTCAATAAAGACCCCGGCAAAGCTCCAACTTACATCGGTTATTTTTTGCTTTGCGTGGGGATGTTTTTTAACTTTTTCAACCGAGGCTCGCGCTTTTTCAAGCTCTCGCGCTTAATCAGCGAAAATACGCATCTTGCCAGAGAAAAAGATGTAAATTCTAAAAATTCCGCGTCTAGCCCGGTGCCCGTAAGCTCTGCAGAAAGCTCCATATCAAAACGCGCCAAAAAATCGCGACGCGGCACTAAAGGCGCAGCATTAGCATTTGTAGGCGCGTTGGCTTTGAGCTTGAGCGCATTGTATCCTAGCGCAGCAAATGCCGAACAAAACTTCACGACTCAAAATTCTATTTCGCAAAATTCTGCCTCAAATGCAGCCGCAGAAAATTCTGCGCCGCAAAGCCCGGCTAGCGTGCAAGATCCCGCTTCGCAAAATTCCGCGCCGAATTCCACCGCTGAAAATTCCAATCAAAGCTCCGCTTCGCAAGAATCTGCAGCCGAGCAAGACTCCGTCCCACCGCATAATTTTTCTACTATGGGGAGCGAGCTAGCCGTGCCGAAATTTGATCCTAAATTTAGCGAGGATCTGGCCAGCCTCGTAATTCAGGGATTTGATGGGCGAATGGAGCCTTTTGATACCGTTTCCAGAGAGCTTTTAAATAAAATTTACCGTGCCGACGACTACAAGGCGCCAAATGGCGAAATTTTAAACCATAACGCCGCCGCGCTTTCGTTTATGCTAAATCAAAGCTACTGGAGGCGTGCGCCGATCATTAAAGTAAGCGAGCCGGAGCTTAAGAAAATTCTAGGTATGGATGAGAAGCAAAGCCACGCCAGCATGATGGATTTTTTTGAATTTAAAGGCGGCGAGAGCTACTACAAGCTCGATAAAATGGTTGAGGAGATCAACCGAAAGCCTTTGGGCAATCGCGGTGTGCTAGATAAGGAGATCATCAAGGTAAATGAGCGCGTAAACGTCTTTTACTCGGCGTTTATGGGGGATTATTTTAGAATTATTCCGGTTAAGAACGCTAAAAATAACGAATGGCTTTCGCCGCTATATCTAGGCGATGCGCTGGATCAAAACGAATCAACTGAAGTTAAAAAGATGATGGGGATATTCGTTTCGTCCGTGGTCTATGCCCAAGAAAGCGGGGATTGGAGCGGCGCAGAAAAGATGCTAAGCTACGTCAAAAAATACCAGGCACAAAACGGCGCAAACCTAATGCCTAGCGAAAGCGCGATAAAATATGAAATTTTATTTAATAAGGCTAAAATTTTTTCTCGCCTCTTTCCGATCTACACTATCTCGGGATTTTTGCTTCTGATCTTTATCTTTTTGCGAATGATGAAGCCCGCTCTTCGCTTAGGCGGCGCGTTTAAGCTAGTTTACGTCGTAAATATCGTGGCTTTCATCGCACATACTGCAGGTCTTGCACTACGCGGTTACGTCTCGGGGCACGCGCCGTGGAGCAACTCCTACGAATCGCTCATCTACATCGCGTGGGCGCTGTCGCTAAGCGGAATCTTTTTCTCGCGCAAATCCGCCATCTCGCTGGCGCTTACTTCGATAATGGCGGGCATCACGCTGATGGTGGCGCATCTTAGCGACATCGATCCACAGATCACCAATCTCCAGCCGGTTTTAAAATCGCACTGGCTTACGATCCACGTCTCGGTAATCACCGCGAGCTACGGATTTTTAGGCCTTTGCATGCTGCTTGGGATTTTTACCCTCGTGATGTTTTTATTTGATAAGAAAAACCCCGAGATCGCGCGCAACATCACAGAGGCTACGCATATCAACGAAATGTCGATGATCCTAGGTCTTTGCTTGCTGACGGTGGGCAACTTCCTAGGCGGCGTGTGGGCGAATGAAAGCTGGGGGCGCTACTGGGGCTGGGATCCGAAGGAGACCTGGGCGCTAATTACGATTTTTATCTACGCGGTGGTAGTGCATTTTAGATTTATGTGCAAGCTCAACAATCAGTTCGCCTTCGCCGTAGCGTCGATGTTTGCGTATTTTAGCGTCATAATGACCTATTTTGGCGTAAATTTCTACCTAAGCGGAATGCACTCATACGCTAGCGGCGAGCGCATTCCGGTGCCCGGCTGGGCGTACGTGATGGTTGCATCGATGGTGGCTCTTGCGATCGCGGCGTATTTC
>CAURUA010000071.1:0-9115 GCA_963528045.1 uncultured Campylobacter sp.
GGAACGTTTTTGCCGTTGTCACGCAAAAATAGCAGAATTTTAAACTTCTCAAACTCGTCGCCGTCGGCAAGGCTTAGCTGCTCCCTAAACTCCTCGATCATACCAAGCTCATATAGCGCGTACAGATATGCTTCGGTCGCTTCTTGATTCTCGTTTTTAAGCCGCTCAAAAAAGGCTTTGTATTGCTCTGGAGCGAGATGATTTTTTAGCTTTTTAGCAAAGCCGATAAAATCCTGCTCGCTAAATTTTTCATTATTTACGAGATCGAAAAGTTCCTCGCTGCTAATCTCAAAGCTCGCGTCATTCACCGCGCGATCCACTAAAATATTTACCTCGGCTATATCTTGAGGAATTTTATAGGCCTTGATCTTATCGTAGCTTCCTTTGGCAAGCGCTACGGCATAGGCTTTTTTAGTGATATTTTCGCTATAAACGCCCTTGGTTTTTAAAATTTCATACGCATACGCAGGCTCAGCGTCGAGGCGGTTGAGCTCGTTTTGCAAAAATAGTCCGTTATCTTTAGGGAGTTTATATTTTCGCAGATCCGCAACTTCGCCGTTTTTAACCTTCTCGATAACGCCTATGACCTCTTTTAGATCCTCATTTTTGACGTCTATGCCGGTGCTATCGTACCACGGAGATAAAATTTTAGTAAGCTCGCTCGGGTCTTTAAAATACTCGGTTTTAAAGTCTTTATTGGTATCAAGACCCAGCAAAACCTCTTTACTCATCGCATCGTATGCGCTTAGATCCTTTGCGATCGCCCTTTTTGTGCGGTAAAACGCGAAGCTATGAAAAACGATATGAAAAATCGCTAAAATCATATATAAAATTAACGGCAGTACGATCCACACTGCCACAGGAAGCGTAAGCGTAAAACCGAAAAGTCCCAGCGTATAGCTACTGCTTTGCTGCGTAAAAACTAAAATCGCGACGATTGCGATATAGACGATCGAATATAAAAAGAATTGCTTGGTTTTCATAGCTAACTCCTATTTTGCTTTTCCGCCTGTTCCTTGCACGAAATGCACAATCTTGCCTCCGGATTTACCTTAAGGCGCTCTAAGCTTATCTGCTCGCCGCAGCTCTCGCAAAGCCCATAAGTGCCGTTTTCGATGCGCTTAAGCGCGCTTTCGATCTCTAAAAACGCCTTTTGTTGATTAACATTGAGCGAGTATTCGATGCTTAAATCCGTATTCATGCTCGCTACGTCAAAATCATCCGCAGCTTTATTTTCGCGCAATTCCGAAATTTCATTTACAGAGCTATTAATATTGGCGATGAGTTGCTCTCTTTTTTCTTCTAAAATTTTCTTGTAAAATTTCAACTCGTTTTTCTTCATTACTTCCCTTTATTTGTGATATGGATGGTTTGCGTTAATGCACAATGCGCGAAAAATTTGCTCAAAGAGCAAAAGTTTAGCGATTTTGTGCGCTAACGTAAGCCTGCTAAGACTGATTATTTTATCGGCTTTTGCCTTAAAATTTTCACTAAGCCCATAAGCACCGCCGATGAAAAACGACACGGCGCTTTTGTCATTTAGCATACTCGCAAATTCCATGCTATCTAGCTCCTGTCCGCGCTCATCCAAAGCTACGACGTATCCGCTAAGGCGTGGTAGATAAGCTTCATCGTACGCCATAAGTGCGAGCTCGCGGGACGCTGCTTGAGCGCGAGCGATATTAGCATTAAAAAACGTCTCATCTCGCACCGCGGCAAATTTAGCCGCCATTTTTTTATAATCGCTTATCGCGCCTGCGAACTCGTCCGTGCCCTTTTGGATGGAATTTACCGTTATCTGCACTACTCTTCGCTTCCCTCTTCGTGCAACGGCTTATCGCTAGTATCATCAATCTGCACGGCGTTTTTGCTAAGCACGTTGATTATATCGCTTAGATACTGCCTCATCTCGCCGCGCGGTACGATAGCATCGATCAGTCCGTGCTCGAGCAGAAATTCCGATCTTTGAAAGCCCTCCGGCAGATCCGCGCCTATGGTTTGCTTGATGACGCGCTGTCCGGCAAAGCCGATAAGAGCGCCGGGCTCTGCGATGATGATATCTCCCAACCATGCAAAGGACGCGCTCACGCCTCCCATCGTAGGATCGGTAAGAACGGAGATGAAAGGAATTTTATGCTCGGATAAAATTTTAAGCGCGGCGGAGGTTTTGCTCATTTGCATCAGCGAAAAAGTGCTTTCTTGCATCCTAGCGCCGCCGCTTGCGCTTACGATGATTAGCGGCTCGTTTTTATCCAGACTACGCTTTACGGCACGCACGATCTTTTCGCCCTCTACAGAACCCAGACTTCCGCCCATGAAGTTAAAATCAAACACCACGAGCTGAATTTTTTGGCGACTTATAGCGCCCTCGCCCGCGATCACCGCGCTGAACCTGCCTGTTTTTTCCTTGCTCTCGGAGATGCGCTTTTTGTAGGATTTTTTATCGACGAATTTTAGTGGATCGACGGGCTGTAAATTTTGATCGAACTCCATGAAAGAGCCTTCGTCGCAGATCAGATCGATGCGAGCCTGCGCGTCAAAACGAAGATGATAGTTACACTTGGGGCAAACGCTATGATTTTGCTCGACCTCTTTGCTATACATCAGCGCGCCGCATCCTGGGCACTTTATCCAGTGCGTAGGAGCTTCGCTCGGCGTAGGTTGCGTCCTACGTATTTTTGAAAATAGATCTCCAAAATTCATATGATTTCCTTTAAATTCTATGAAATGAAACTTCTGATTATAACCTAAAATTCTTTATTTAAATTTATATGTGAATTTCGCTAAAATAGGAAAATGCAAGGATTTATATTAAAAACGACCAAGGTTAGGGATGAAGACTGCATCGTGGATGTACTGAGCGAAAGCGCGCTCGTGCGTGCGTATCGCTTTTACGGCGCGCGCCACTCAAACATCATCCAGGGCTATAAAATCGACTTCGAACTCTCACAAAATCAAAACTTCCTCCCTCGTCTTAGCGGCGTGATGCATCTAGGATACGCATGGCTAGGAAATCGCGATAAACTGCTATTTTGGCAGCAATTTATGCGGCTTTTACACGCACATCTAAAAGATGCCGAGCATCTGGATAAATTTTATTACGAGCTGCTAAACCACGCTGCTGTGCGCTTCGGCAAACAAAATCCGCGCCGCATAATCGTAGAAAGCTACGCCGAAATTTTAAAATTTGAGGGGCGGTTGCACGACGAGCCGTATTGTTTTTTATGTGATGAGGAAATTTTAGAAAATATCGCGCTATGCCGCGGCTTTTTGCCCGCGCACGAGCTTTGCGCGCAAAGAGCGGGCTTTGCGCAGGATGAAATTTTAGAATTTTTACGAAGCAAAAAGACGCTAAATTTAAACGACGAAACGGTAGGATATCTTTACGACATTGTAGCAGAGGGATTTTAATCTCAAAAAAAAGCAAACTAGTACGGAATTTTAAAATACATAATCTAATCAAATTTTAAAATTTAAATTTTCTAAATTCTATCTTTTCGTTGAAAATCGACATCGTGCGTTGCAGGTTGCTTATATCTTTTTGCATTGTTTGCATAAAATAATCTCTCAGCTGCAGATACTCCTCTTTATTTGCCATCAAGATATTTAGTATCTCGACCTCAGCGTTTTCCTTATAAAGCACGAGCTGATCGTGAAGACCGAAAAAGCCGAGGCTGCCGTTGCGTAGGTGCATAATAGCCTTTGCTCCGAAAATTCCTGATGCGGCTAAAACAAAAATACACAATATATCAGTTATACTTTCGCCGATTGTCATATCGTATGCATCGGCGGCAAAAATTAATAAAATCCAAAGAATTAGCGCTATTCTTATAAACCAATTTATTCTTTGCCGCATACTGTGCCTGCAATCAAAGCTAATTATCATCGCACCTATACTATTTAATTCGAAAATTTTACGGATCTTGTTTTTGTAATAATACAGAATTTTATCGTTTTTAAACTCAAAATACATGCCGTCTTTATCCCTAATTACGGTCAACAATGAAACCAATATAGACGGAAGCATTCGAAAAGTCTTAAGACTAACGGGATTTACTATGGTAGCAAAAGTCAAAAATATAATGAAGCCTATCAGTAGCGCCGGAAATTGATAAATCATAAATTCATAATAAGTATGATCTTTGATGATTAGCGGATTTTTATCGTAATCTCTAGCTTTGGGATTATGCTGCAAAGAGCCGCTATCATCCGAGATAAAATTTTGCGGCTCTGCGCTGTTTTCACAGGCAGAATTCTGATCCGCTTTGGCTTCTAATTCGGCTTTTAAATTTAAAGCGTCAGTAGCGGAATTCGGAGCTTTGGAATTCAGAGATTCGAAATTCGGAGGTTCAGAATTCAGGATTTCAAAATTCGAGGCTTCGAAATTTAAGGTTCTAAAATTCGAAGCTTCAAAATTTGAGACTTCGGAATTCGAGATTTCGGAATTTTGAGCTTTGAAATTCGAGACTCCAAAATTCGATGTTCCAGAATTTTCGCCGTTAGAATTTTGTTCCAAGCCCCGCTTCGGCTCCTGATGCCGCTTCTGTAGTAGTTTTCTTAATTCATCTAGCTTGCTTTGATCCATTCTTGCCCCCGGTAAGGCGCTTTAACCTCGCTTATTTTTGCTTGCGCTCTTCATCGCCGCTAGCTCCTGCGCCAAAAATTCCCCCGTGTAGCTACCGGTCTTTTTGAAATCTTTTGCGAGCTTTTCGGGGGTGCCGCAAGCGACGATCCGCCCGCCGCCCTCGCCGCCTTCGGGCCCCATATCGATGATGTAATCGCAGTTTTTGATGACGTCCAGATTGTGCTCGATCACAAAGACGGAATTTCCCAGATCGACCAAATGATGCAGCACCGCTACCAGGCGATCTACGTCTGCAAAATGTAGCCCCGTCGTGGGCTCGTCTAGGATATAGAGCGTGTTGCCCGTGTCGGTGCGGCTTAGCTCCTTGGCGAGCTTGACGCGCTGTGCCTCGCCGCCGCTAAGCGTCGTGGCGGGCTGGCCTAGCGAAACGTAGCCGAGCCCGACGTCCGCGAGCGTCTTTAGCTTTTGATAAATTTTAGGCACGGCTTTGAAAAACTCGAGTGCCTCGTCGATACTCATCGCCAAAACGTCGGCTATGCTTTTGTTTTTGTATAAAATTTCAAGCGTCTGCGCGTTGTATCTAGTGCCGTGGCAAACGTCGCAAACGACGCTGATATCGGGTAGGAAGTGCATCTCGATCGTGATCTCGCCCTCGCCCGCGCATTTTTCGCAGCGCCCGCCCTTGACGTTGAAGCTGAAGCGGCTGATCTTGTATCCGCGCAGCTGCGCTTCCTTCGTCGCGGCAAAAAGCGCGCGGATCTCGTCCATCACCCCCGTGTAGGTCGCAGGATTGCTGCGCGGGGTGCGTCCGATCGGAGTTTGATCCAGATAGATCACTTTATCCAGGCTCTCAAGCCCGGAAATTTTAGCGCCCTTTACCGCGTGCACCTTTTTGGCGCGATTTAGCTCCTCAAGTGCCGTCGGCAGGATGGTTTGCAGCACCAAGGAGCTCTTGCCGCTGCCGCTAACGCCCGTGATACCGACTAAATTTCGCAGCGGAAATTTCGCGCAAAGGCCGTGGATATTATTGATGTTTACGTTTTTGATACTTAGCCAAAGCTCCTGCTTGCGGTGCTTTTGGTAGTTTATCTCCTTTTGGTTATTCAGATACAGCGCGGTTTGCGTATTGCTTTTAAGCAGATGCGCGACGTCCCCTGCGAATACGACCTCGCCGCCTAGATTGCCCGCCCCAGGGCCGATATCTACGACGAAGTCCGCCGCCTCGATCGTCTTTTTATCATGCTCGACGACGATTACGGAATTTCCCTTTTCTTGCAAGCTTCGCAGCGTCTTGATGAGCTTTTGCGTATCGCGCTCGTGAAGCCCGATGCTAGGCTCATCAAGCACGTACATCACGCCGCTAAGACCGGAGCCGATCTGGCTTGCGATACGGATACGCTGCGCCTCGCCGCCGCTGATGGTGCGCGCATCGCGCCCCAGCGTGAGGTATCCAAGCCCCACGTCCTTTAAGAAAAACAGCCTCTCGTTGATCTCTTTTAGGATCGGCGCCGCGATCTGCGCGTCCTTTTCGCTTAAATTTGAAAACCGCTTCTCGTCGCTGAAAAATTCCACGCAGTCCGCGATACTCATATTTATCACGTCGCCGATGCCTTTCCCCGCGACCTTTACGGCTAGGCTTTCGGGGCGCAGGCGCAGCCCGCCGCAGTCGGGGCAAATTTTTTCGCTCATATAATCGTCCAGATCGCTTTCGTTTTTGAGCAGATCGTAGGCGTATTTGATCGCACCCTCAAATTTACGCACGAGCTTGTGTTTTTTCCAGTAAAAATCGATCTCTTTGACGCTGCCGTAAAGGATCAGCTTTTTTTGCTCCTCGCTTAGGTTCGCGTACGGGATTTTGACGTTTATGCCGTTTGCCTCGCAAAATCCGAGCAGAAATTTATAATAATAGCTCTTGTTAAAGCCCGACATCACTTTAATCGCGCCGCCCTCTATCGAGGCGGTTTCGTTGATGATCTTGCCCAGATCGAGGCTAAATTTTATCCCCAGCCCGTCGCAGCTCTCGCACGCGCCCTTTGGGGAGTTGAAGCTAAACGCGAGCGGCTCGAGTGGCTTGAATGAAATTTTACAATCAAAGCACGCCATATGCTCGCTGTAGTGGATCAGGCTCTGCGCAAGCCCCAGCTCGACGGCGTTTGCGATCTCCACCTCAAGCTCGCCGAAGCTGAGTTTGAGCGCCTTTTCGACGTCGCTTGCAATACGGATGGAATTTTCCTCGTCGATGGTCGTGCGGTCGATGATGACCTTGATCGAGTGCTTTTTCGTCTTGCTTAGCTCGATCTCCTCATCCAGCCGCACCAGCACGCCGTCGATCTGAGCGCGCACGTAGCCCTGCTCGCGTAGGCTCTGTAGCATATCGGCGAAGCTGCCCTTTTTCTCGCGCACCAAGGGCGCTCCCAAGATCACCTTTGCGCCGCGCGGCAGCTTCATAATCTCGGCGATGATGTCGCTGGAGCTCATCTTTGAGATCGGTTTGCCGCATTTGTGGCAGTGCTGTACCCCGACGCGCGCATATAAGAGGCGCAGATAGTCGTAAATTTCGGTGATCGTGCCCACCGTCGAGCGCGGGTTTTTCGACGTCGTTTTTTGATCGATCGCGATCGCAGGCGTCAGACCGTCGATCTTATCGACGTCGGGCTTGCCTACGCGGTCTAAAAACTGCCTTGCGTAGCTGCTTAGGCTCTCGACGTATCTGCGCTGCCCCTCGGCATATAGCGTATCAAACGCCAGCGTGCTCTTGCCGCTGCCGCTAAGACCGGTAAAAACGACGAGTTTGTCCTTTGGAATTTGCAAATTTATATTTTTCAGATTGTGCTCGCGCGCCCCCGTGATGGTGATGAGATCGTTCATTTTCGCCCTTTTGTTCCAAATTAATCTTACATTATAGCTCAAATTGTTAAAATTGCGCTTTTGGAAGGGGCGGCGATGATACTAATCTGTACGGCTTTGCGCTGCGAAGCCCAAGCGATAATCGAGAGTTTTAAACTTACTCGCAGCGGCGATCTGTTCGCAGGTGAGCAGATGCTTCTATACATCTGCGGCGTGAGGTTTGGGGCTAAATTTAAAGCGGGCGCGGAATTTGTTCGCCGTGCCGATACAGACGCGGAATTCGGGCGCGAGCTTCGCAAGGATCGACGCGGCGCGGACGCGAAATTTAAGCACCGTTCGGATGCGGGCGCGCTCTGCGACGGCGATACAGAGACCGGCTCCGCGCGAAATGCGACCAAAAATTTTGAAATTTCAGATCTTGGCTCTGCGCAAAATTCAGAGCGCTTCGGTGAAATTTTACTTTCGCGGCGCGTGGACCTTGCGCTAAACATAGGCGTCTGCGGCTGCGCGGATAAAGGCGTGCAAATCGGCGAGGCATTTTACTTTGATGGCACGGCAGCGCAGGAATTTTGCGGCGAGGACGGATCGAAATTTTATCGCTCGCAGGCGATGGGGTGCGGCGCGCAGGCTCTGAAATTTCAAAACGTTTGCGAGCGGGAATTTTGCGGCGCGAGTTTAGACGGCAAGCTGCGGGCAAATTTAATCTGTGTAAGCGAGCCTAAAATTTTAAACGCAGCGGAGCAGGCGAGCGCAGCAAATATCGCAGAGATCGAGGCGTGCGGCGAGATAAACGCACAAGCCCTAACGCAAGGGGCGAACGGCGCGGCAGATACAAAAAATTTCACGCCCAACGCGACGCGGGCTGCAATACAAAGCGCGACGCAAGTCGAGGCACAAAATTTAGCAAGCGTAAAATCCTCACAAATCGCGGTAAGTGAGTGCGGCGCTGCGACGAATACCGCAGCGCGCGCAGCACAAAATACGCCGTGCACGGCAAAAGACGCCATCCGCGGGTGCGCAAATCACTGCGTTACGCTTTATGATATGGAGAGCGCGCTTTTTGTGAGTGCTTGCGAGCGCGCGGGCGTGCCGTGGGCGATGATGAAGATCGTGAGCGATCATTTGGGCGGCGAGCGGCTTTGCAAAAGCTTCGTCTATGAGCTCGTAAAGGCGCGCCTGCCGCAAATCCGCGCCGCGATAAAGGGCAAAATTTAACCACGAGGGCGTATGCAAAAAACCGAGCCGAGAGATGAAATTTTGGCCTCACATACTAAATAAGACGCGGAATTTGAAGGTATTGCAGAGTCACAGGAGAAACTATGAAAATAAAAGGCTCTTATCTGTATTTCGCCCTCTTGGCATGCGCGTGCGTCGCGGCTTGCGCGTATGCCGTGGCGGATATGTTCGCGGATCCGCCCTCGTTGGTCTTTTTAGCTCTTTTGCTAGTATTTTTCTGTATCGGGCTATGGCTAAAAGATGCCCTAATAGGCGTGCGCTACCTATTTTACTGCGTCTGCGTGCAGCTGCTCTTTGCAGCAGCTATATTCGCCGCTCATAAATTCCCCGCCATGGCGCAGTTTGTGCGCAGTGCGGAGATAGACATCGGCGGCGTGCCGCTAGGTATCGCTCTGCTCGTGCTACCCGCGTTTTTCTGCGCCCTGCCGTATTACTACCGAACGGGCG
>CAURUA010000072.1:0-8900 GCA_963528045.1 uncultured Campylobacter sp.
AAATTATAAAATTTTACGCAGCAAATTCTGTGCACTAAGCTTATCCCACATAAGAATTTTCGCGTTATAAGCTTGACGCTAAAATTCCTTGAGCCGAAACTAAAGTCTGAGAAATTTTAAAATCCGTGCAGCCGCTTAATCTCTGCGCTGATCGGCTTTTTTTGGCCTGATTTGGTCACACTTACGTAGATTGCGATCGCGCTGGTTACATGCAAGCACTCGCGAAATCCATCCTCGCCCAGCCGCAGCGCCGCGACCTCGATCTGCACGCGGATAGAGGTATTTCCCACACTTAGGACTTTTGCGTAGCAGCTGATGACATCGCCGATAAATACGGGCTGCTTGAAAATCACCTCCTGCATCGAGATCGTCACGACCCGTTCGGGCGCTATCTCGCGCGCCGCCGTCGCGCCCGCTAAATCGATCTGCGCTAGTATCCAGCCGCCGAAAATATTGCCCGAGCTATTCGTATCCTTAGGCAGCGCTACAACCTTGATGCGCGGCTCGCCGAAATCATCTAAGTTTAAATCGCTCATTTTTACTCCTTAAATTTAAAAATCTCGCATTTTAACCGCGTAAATTTAACACTTTTTCGATACAATCGGCAAAAATCTACGCCGAAATTTTAAAATTTTAAGCGGGCGCGAGGATAAAATTTAGCTTTTTAAGCTAACGCCCTCTGCTCGCAAAAACGGTAAAAAGGATACGCGATGAACGATTTTGCAAAACTTAGCGAGATGGCAGCAGCCGCTAAGGCGCGACTAAACGCCCTCTACGACGAGCCGCACGCCGAGCTGATCGCGCGCGGACTGGAGATCTGCGGCTTTGAGTCTGGCGATACTGCGCGCATCGCCGTGCTACGCCGAATCGTCGATCTCAAAGAGGATCCGCTGCTGCAAGAATTTCGCCGCTTGGGCTACGATGAGGCGCGACAGCGCGAGCTAAAGAGCAAAATGTATGATTTCACGCGCGAAATACATGAGGGCATGCACGCAGCACTCATCGCCGAAGCGGACGCGCAGGGGATTTTGCAGCCCTTTTATCTGGAGCTTTTAAAAGGCATCCACCGCATCGGGCTCGTGATAAGCGATATGCAAAAAAGCTGGCAAGCTCTAATCATCGAAGGCACGAACAAGCGCTTGCAAAAGAAATTTAGCTCGCTTGCGCAGGCGAAGGAATTTTTGCTGCAAGAGGAGCTGTTTATGCGCACGCCTCACGGCGAGATCTGCGAGCGCTGCTACGGTGCGATAGTGCAGCGCGAGGGCAAATCCCAAATGGTGCCCTACGCCGTGGCCTTCGCGGATGAGACGGCAAAGCTGCAGAGCGAATTTAGCGATCTTTTGGAGCGTCTGATGACGCTTGCAGAAGATGAGAGCGAGCTAGCTTACGTCGCGTATCTGTCCAAACTCAAACAGGCCTTTTGCGAGAGAGATTCTAGCGCGGCAATCGGCGCGTGGCGGGATGCGGAGATCGCGTGGATGGATATAAAGACGCCGCTTCAAATCGGGCATCCGCTCGAATACTACGAGGACGCCTACACGCACGCAGTCGCGCTGGAATGGGACGTCAGGCTTGCAGGCGCGTATGAGTTCAGTGCGGAGGAATTTAAAGCGCGCGTAAGCGAGAGCTTTGAGCGTGCGTATGAAAAAATCGGCGCAAACAATGCCGTCATGCACTCGCTCGTGCTCTCAAACATCGCCAAGACCCAACTTTACGTCTGCGCGCCGCTGATCTACTACGGAGCCGATCTAAACGGACTCTTTTCGGCGCAGGTCGTGCCTAATGACGAGTTCGTAAGCACCAACTGCGGCAAAAAAATTTTCGCCTTCGTAAATTTCGTCTATGAAAGCGCCAAGGCTAGACCTTTTATGCGGCTAAGCGGCGAAATTTTTGAGCCCCACTATCTAAATTTCGGGCGCGAAATTTTATTTAAAAAGCCGCGAATTTGGCGCCGCGTCTACGAAATATCAACGATCGGGCATGAGTTCGGGCACATATTTTTCATCGATGCGGACACCGAGGCGCATATGAACCGCTCGGGGCTTTTTAAGCTCATCGAGGAGTACAAAGCGACCACAGGCGGACTCGTGAGCTTCTTTTTCCACGAAGAGGAGGAGTTTTGCCTACCGGTGCTGGACGAGCTGATCCGCCGCGCCGTGGGCCTTATCGCGTGGCAGCGGGTGGAGGAGCTCAAGCCCTACTACTGCGAAGCTCTGATACATCTGAACTTGCTTTTTGCATCGGGCGTTTTGAAATTTGAGCGCGGGCGGCTGGCGGTTAAATTTGATCGCGCAGGCTATGAGAGCTTCAAGGCCGCGTGCTTGCAAAACTACGAGGAGCTGGCACGGCTTTATTGCGATAAAAAGGACGCGGCGGAATTTTTGTCGCGCTTTGCGGAGCTTAGCGGCGGCGTGTATCTGCCGCGCGAGGCGCAGGTGCGGGAGTTTGTGGAGTTTTACTACTCGCGCTACGAAGCGATCGGCAACGAAACGGACCCTAGCAATGAACGAGCAAAGTGGCTTTAAAATTTCAGCTCCGAACCGCGCCTTAAACATGAGAAGCGAGTAAAATTTTGCCGTTAAATTTTCTTAAAATTCTGTTTTAAAATTTTATCGGAGCTTTAGAATACGACGTTGAAAAAAGCGTAGAAATTTAACTCAAATTTATGTGGCGAAAGCCGTAGTTTAAAATTAGCGCGAGCGTAGCTCACCCCACTAGCGTCGCGCGGGTGGGGGCAAAATTTTAAAAAGTCGTAAGGGCGCCCCGCTAACTCCGAGCGCTGCCCCCTTACGAATATCGCGCATAATGCACCCAGACGCTAAGCTATATCCATGAAATTTTATAGAAACTTACAAAATAAAATTTATCACCAAATTCATAGCCCGTGAAATTTATGCCGTGATTTCTGTTTTTCTTGGGGCGGGAAGGGGTCCCATTGCGAGGTCACACTTCTCACAGGACGCCGCCTCCGCAGCACCGCATTGCTCTGCTCGCCCACAAACCCCACCTAACCCCCGATGACGCTAGCGGTGCAGGCTGCGCCTGAGTTAAATTTCAACATCCATATCCACGGGCTCGATCTGCAGCCCGCGCAGATCCGCGAGATGCTGCACCGCGGCGTCCGTCTCGGCGTTTTTGGGAAGGACGATGTGAAGGCCGCGATCAAACGCCAAGAAAAAATTCTCCCCGCCCGCAGCGATTCGATTTAGCGAGCGAGTGGCAAATTTCTCGCTTGCGCGCGGCTCACCCTTTGAAAATGAAATTTCATCCTCGCCCGCGATAAATTCCATCTCTGAGCTCGAGTCTTGCGATAGTTTAGCAGCATCCAGATGCCTTCTTAGCATGCGGCGGTAAAATTTCGGATAAAAAATAAGCCACGCCGCACCCAAAATAACCGACGCCACGCTCGCAATCGGCGCCGTTTTTAAAAGCCCGTCGATGATGATGCCCATGAGCAAAAACTCAAACGGTATGGCGTAGGTGCTGATGAGGCGCTGCTTGCGCGCCTTTTTGCTGTAAAGCAGCATAAATTTATTGAGGTTATCCACGTCGCGATTGGTGATACGTACTTTCATATTTTTCCTTTAATTTTTGCGTAATTGTAGCGAAGCCGCCTTAAATTTGCGTCCGTTAACTTCCGTGAGATAAAATCGCGCTTTTAAAGGAGCGCCCGTGAAATCTCTATTAAAAATCAACGGATTTTTGCCGTTTTTGGCGATTATGTTTATCAACGCAAGCGTCGATCTGGGCCATAAGATCACGATTCAAAACGTCCTTGTTAAAAGCGCCGATTCGGGCGCCCTCATCGCCCTTACCTCGCTTGTAAATTTGCTGATTTTACTGCCTTACGTATTTCTTTTTAGCGCTAGCGGCTATCTCAACGACAAATTCTCGCGCACCCGCATTACGCGGATCTGCGCGAAACTCGGCGTCGCACTTACCGCGCTCATTACGCTCGGATATGCGTGCGGATGGTTTTATTTCGCATTTTTTATGACGATTCTGCTTGCGGCGCAAAGCGCGATCTACTCGCCCGCCAAATACGGCCTGATTAAAAAGATCGTCGGCGCGAAAAATTTAGGTGCGGCAAACGGCCTCGTGCAGGCGCTTACCATCATCGCGATTCTGCTTTCATCTCTTGTTTTTTCGGTGATTTTCGAGCTGTTTGCAGCTCGCAGCAGCGACGCGGGCGAGCTGATGAGCTCGGTTTGGTTCATCGGCGTGCTTTTGGTTGCGGGCTCCGTGCTTGAAACATATTACTCGTATAAAATTCCATTCTTCGACGCTGCGCAGCCACAGGTGGAATTTAATAAAGACGACTATCTTAAGCTTCGCTATCTAAGGCAAAATTTAAATTTTGTGCTAAAAGACAAAAACGTTCTGCTCTGTACGCTGGGACTTTCGATGTTTTGGGCGGTCTCGCAGCTCGTGATCGCGACCTTCCCGGCTCACTACAAGAGCCTTAGCGGCAGCGACAACGTAATGGTGATCCAGGTGATCTTAGCTCTTAGTGCGATTGGAATCGCGCTAGGCTCGATCTTTGCGGGCAGCTACTGCAAAAAGCATATCGAGCTCGGTATCGTGCCGTTCGGCGCATTCGGTCTGGCGCTCGCGCTAATGGTGCTAGCCAACGCGCACTCGGTATTTTGGCTCGGCACGGCATCGTTTTTCTTCGGATTTAGCGGCGGAATTTTCATCGTGCCGCTCAACGCCGTCATTCAGTTTTTCACCGCCGATGAGCGCATGGGGCGAGTGCTTGCAGGCTCAAATTTCATCCAAAATATCTTTATGGTGCTGTTTTTGCTCATCGCCATCATCTTGGTGCATTTTGCGGTCGCCAGCGGCGAAATTTTCGTTATGGCAGCACTGTGCGTGCTCATATGCGGGATCTTCGGCGCGAAATATCTGCCACAGCTTTTCGTTAGAATTTTAATCATTCCGTTTATGAAATTTGGCTACCAAGTCCACGTAGACGGCATCGAAAACATCCCGCAAAAAGGCGGCGTGCTGCTTTTAGGCAACCATATCAGCTGGATCGATTGGGCGGTGGTGCAGCTTGCCTGCCCACGCGGGGTGCGCTTCGTAATGCATCGCAGCTACTACGATCTGTGGTATTTGAAGTGGTTTTTTAAAATTTTTCGCGTCATTCCGATCGGAGCGGGCGTGAGCAAAAGCGCGATCGAAAGCATCCGCGAGGCGCTAAATGCTGGTGAAGTAGTGGGGCTCTTCCCCGAAGGCCACATCAGCTACAACGGCCGCATAGACGAGTTTCAGGGCGGGTTTGAGCTAGCCGCGCACGATACGAACTCCGTAATCGTGCCTTTTTACATCAGAGGGCTTTGGGGATCGACGTTTTCGCGCGCCAGCGAGCATTATAAAAGAACGATCTCGCAAGGCGGCAAAAACGCACTTCGCGTAAGCTTCGGCGCGCCGATTGAGGCAAATTCCAAGGCGCACGAGGTAAAGCGTGCGGTAACGGAGCTGTCGTTTTTCAGCTGGGGCAAATACCTCGCAAGCCTAAAGCCACTTGCCTACAACTGGCTAAATCAAGCCAAAAGATCACCTTTTAAGCGCGTGGCGGTCGATAGCACGGGAGCAAGTCTCACAAATTTAGCGATGATGAGCGCCGTTTTGATACTTCGCAAAAGGTTAAAGAGTCGCATAAGCAGCGAGGAAAACGTAGGTATCGTTTTGCCTAGCTCGGTTATCGCAAGCGCCGTAAATTTAACGCTTTTTGCGATGGGCAAAACGAGCGTAAATTTAAACTACACGCTAAGCGAGGAAAATTTAATCTACTGCGCGGATAAAGCAAACATCCGCACAATCATCAGCTCGCGCAAATTCGTAGAAAAGCTCAAATCAAAGGGCTTTGAGCTGGAAAGCTCGATCGGCGATCGGCTCGTGTACCTTGAAGATCTAAGCGAGGGCGTCTCTAAAAACGAGCGCATAGCCTGCGCGCTAAAATCGCTGCTAATGCCTAAAATTTTATTTCGCGCGCTGTATTTTAAGCCGCACGCGATAGATGACGTAGCTACGATTTTATTTAGCAGCGGCAGCGAGGGAAAGCCCAAAGGCGTGGTTTTGACGCATAAAAATATAATGGCGAACGTCCGTCAAATTTCGGAGCTCATAAACGCCACCGAGCACGATGCGATTTTAGCGTCGCTACCGATCTTTCACTGCTTCGGGCTTACCGTAACGACGCTCTTTCCGCTAAACGACGGAATCTTAAGCATCCACGTGCCCGATCCTACGGACGCCTTTAGCGTCGGCAAGATGAGCGCAAAATACGGCGCTACGATAATGTTCGGCACGTCGACGTTTTTTAGGCTCTACACCAAAAATAAAAGGCTCAATCCTCTAATGTTGGGAAGCATTCGCCTAGCGATTGCGGGCGCGGAGAAGCTAAACGAAAACGTCCGCAAGGAATTTAAGATAAAATTCGGCATCGAAATTTACGAGGGCTACGGCACGACCGAGACTGCGCCGGTGGTGAGCGTAAATACGCCGAACGTCCTCGAGCCCGATTTTTTCAAAGAGCTTCACTTCAACCGCGAAAAGAGCGTCGGCTTGCCGCTTGCGGGCACGGTCATAAAGATCACCGATCCCGCCTCACTGCAGCCGCTACCAAACGGGCAGGAGGGGCTTATCTTAATCGGCGGACATCAGGTTATGAAGGAATACTACGATGAGCCGGCCAAAACCGCTGAGGCGATCGCGCAAATGGACGGCGTGCGCTACTACAAGAGCGGCGACATCGGCTATATCGATGACGACGGGTTTTTATTTATCACCGACCGCCTTTCGCGCTTTGCCAAAATCGGCGGCGAGATGATCAGCCTGGGCGCGGTAGAGAGCGCTGTGGGCGAAATTTTGGGCGAAAGCGCGATCTATTCGTGCGTAAACCTAAAAGATGAGAAAAAGGGCGAAAAGATCGCTCTGCTTTACGTGGGTGAGGCGAGCGAGGATGAAATTTCGCGCCGCCTAAAGGACTCCGCGCTGGCGCCGATAATGCAGCCAAGCGTCGTGAAAAAGGTGGAGCAAATCCCGGTGCTCGGCAGCGGCAAGGTAAATCTCAAAGCGGTGAAGGATCTGGCGATAGAGCTGGGGCTGTAAATTTTAAAGCCTTAAAATTTGCGCTCTAAATTTTAAATTTACGTCTCGTCGCGCTATTCGCGTGGGGATAATGCCAAAGAGGGCAAACCCTCTAAATTTTAAATTTATGCTTTGTCGCGCCGCAGGACTTTGTGATTTTCGCTCCTAGCGGCGGGCAATCTCGCGAGTTAGCTGCAATTTATTTAAAGAACGACGGCTGCACGCGGCTGCGGCGTCAAATTTATGCTAATTTTGCAGAGGTGAGCTGCGCTGGATCCCACGATTTTTCGCGGCTGCGGCGTCAAATTTATGCTAAATTTTACTAGCAGACGGCAGCCGCTTGCTGCGTGGATAGATAAAATTTTACATTAAACGGCGCGCGAAATTTCATAGCAGAGCTGCGACGAGAATTTTAACGGCATGTGGAAAGAAATTTCAATGGCGTATGTGCGGAGGGAAATTTTAGCGACGATGCCTCTCGCTTAGCTTTTTATAAAATTTGCAAATGCTATGGTCCGAACGTATGCCGATTACGCCGATGAAATTTATAAATCCGCTTGCAATATGCAAACTCTCGGCTTCATTCTTCCGCCGTCGCGACGGTTTAAATTTTATATATTCACGCTAAATACGCCTCGAAGTCGGTCTATATTTACGCTAAAGCAAAGTAACGCGGAGCCAAATTTAAAGGATAATTTCATTCTCGCAGATTAAAATTTTAAAATTTCAAAGCCGTTTAAATTTAACCGAAGTCGGCAGAGCTAAATTTTAAAAAGGTCTAAATTTTAAGGATTTTAAAAAAAGATGAAAGTGCCGCGGAGCTCACGCTCCGCGGCAAATTTAAAGGAGGACTCTATTTAAAAGATGGAGCGATCTGCGCTACCCACGCCTCGATGCGGCTCTCGGTGAGGTCGCTTTGATTGTCATTGTCTAGCGCGAGACCTACGAATTTGCCGTCCACTACGGCCTTGCTCTCGTCGAATTCATATCCATCGGTAGGCACTGTACCTACGATATTTGCACCCGCTTTTTTGAAGTTATCGTATAGCTCGCGCATTGCGTTGCAGTAGGCGTCGCTGTAGCTTGAGCTATCGCCCATGCCGAAAATCGCGACAGTCTTGCCCGCGACATCAAGGGCTGAGAAATCAAAGCCCGCCCAGTCGTCCTGCAGCTCGCCGTCGTTCCACGTAGAGCTGCCGATGATGAGCGCGGTGTATTTATTTAGATCTGCAGGCGCGATGTCCGCAACGTTTTTTAGCTCGTTTTCTATGCCTAGCTTTTCGGAGATCAGCTTCGCGGCGTCCTCGGTATTGCCCATCGAGCTTCCAAAAATAATTCCAACCATTTGGTATCCTTTTAATAAATTTTGTCGGTAAGCTTGTATGGTACTAATTTCATAATGAAATTTCCCTTAAAGCATTCGCTTTTTATCTCGGCGTGGCGGTTAAAATTTTCATTTTTTGGATAGACAAGATACACGGCGTCGAGGTTTGCTCCGCGACAAAGCTCTAGCGCTTTTTTTATATCATTATCATAAATGGCTGGATTTTGAGGTAAAATTTTTTTAAAGCTCGTAACCACGCCTAGGCTAAAACCGCTCTTGCAAACTACGATGAGCTCGCCCGATTTGCCCACAAGCTGCAGCTGTGCGCCTGCATTACGAAGCGCGATTTTGCAAAATACGAAGTTACGAAACGCATCGTCTCCGTTTAGCAGCAATCCGCTACGCAGACTCGCGATCGCGCGAGTTAGCTTATAAGCGGGCTTAGCGGCAAATACTGGCAGCGGCATGCCGCGCAGATAAG
>CAURUA010000073.1:0-8809 GCA_963528045.1 uncultured Campylobacter sp.
AATCCGACTAATCCGACTAATCCGACTAATCCGACTAATCCGACTAATCCGACTAATCCGACCAACCAAAACTCGACCGGCTAAAACCCGGCGCAATAAAACTGGGGCGTAGCAAAACCATGACGCACTAAAACAGGGGCGCGATAAACTCGCCGCAACCTGCAAGCAAAATTTATCGCTACCGAAGCCCGTAGCTAAATTTTACCGCCCAAGCGCGGAATTTTCGGCTTTGGCTTCGGGCGCCGAAAATAAAATTTCATGCTAGCCCGCTTATGACGCCCCCATCCGTGATCTTCATATTTAGCGCGTTAGGAACCTTCGGTAACCCCGGCATCAGCATTATCTTGCCGCAGACGGCGACGATGAAGCCCGCTCCCGTGCGGATCTGAAGATCTTTGACGCTAAGCTTAAAGCCGCGCGCTCGCCCGAGCGCCTTGGCATCGTCGCTGAAGCTATACTGCGTCTTGGCGATGCAGACGTTTAGCCGCTCAAGGCCCAAAGCCTTGATGTGCTGTAGCGCCTTTTGCGCCTCGGGCTCAAAAACCACCTCGCTCGCGCCGTAAATTTTAACGGCGATCTTTTCGATCTTGCTCGCCGTATCGTCGCTAAGCTCGTAGGCGAATTTCAGCTCCTTAGCGCGCTCGCACTCATCTATGACGAGGCGGGCTAGCTCAAGCGCGCCCTCGCCTCCTTTGGCGAAATTTTCGCAAATCGCCATCTGTACGCCGCGCTGCTTGCAATACTCGCGTACGAAGGCGATCTCGTCGTCGCTATCGAAGCTGAAGCGATTAAGCGCCACGACCGGATTTAGCCCGAAATTTTGTAAAATTTCGATATGCCCGCCTAAATTTACGATGCCTCTTTGAAGCGCGGCAAGATCAGGGCTCGCGATACTTTCTTTATCCGCGCCGCCGTTGTATTTAAGCGAGCGGATCGTGCTAACCAGCACCGCGGCATCCGGAGCGATGCCCGCGCGGCGGCACTTGATGTCGATAAATTTTTCAGCCCCAAGCTCGCTTCCAAAGCCCGCCTCCGTCACGGCGTAATCGGCAAGCGAGAGCGCGAGCTTGCTCGCCATTATGGAGTTGCAGCCGTGTGCGATATTTGCGAAGGGTCCTCCGTGCACGAGCGCGGGCGTGTGTTCTAGGCTTTGGATGAGATTTGGTTTCATCGCGTCTTTTAGCAGGATCGCCACGGCATCCGCGCAGCCCAGATCGCGCACATATATCGGCTCTCCCTGCGTATCGTAGGCGATCATTATGTTTGCGATGTTTTCCTTAAGCTCGGCAAGATCGTTTGAGAGGCACAGAACCGCCATTATCTCGCTAGCTGCGGTGATATTAAAGCCGTCCTCGCGCTGTACTCCGTCGGTGCGCCCACCCTGTCCTACGGTGATGTGGCGCAACGCGCGATCGTTCATATCCATGCAGCGCTTCCATAAAATTTTATCGATCTTTAGCGGGTTTTCTTGATACAGCGAGTTGTCGATGACCGCCGAAATGAGATTGTTTGCGGAGGTGATCGCGTGAAAATCGCCGTTGAAGTGCAAATTTAGATCGTCCATCGGCACCAGCTGCGAATATCCGCCGCCCGCGGCGCCGCCTTTGATACCAAAAACCGGCCCCAGCGACGGCTCGCGTAGCGCAAGGCAGACGCTTTTACCCAGGCGTTTTAGCGCGTCGGCCAGACCGATAGAGGTCGTCGTCTTGCCCTCGCCAAAAGGCGTCGGATTGGTCGCCGTGACCAAAATAAGCTTCGAAGCGCGCGAGCGCGGCTTGATGTTTAGCTTGGCTTTGTAGTGGCCGTACAGCTCGATCTCATCCTCACTAAGCCCCAAATTTTTCGCAACGTTTGAAATTTTATCCGGCTTCGCCGCATTTGCTATTTCGATATCGCTCAACATTTTCTCTCCTTAAATTTAAAATTTTATCGCGCAGCATCTACGCATCGCTTCTTTAAATCCGCGCATTAGCTTGCAAAGCTACGCATACCTTGCCTGCGAGCCGCGCAAAATCAAAGCTTGCAGGCGTGAAAGTTGCCCCGGCTAAATTTCGATCTCGATGCCCACGGGGCAATGGTCGCTGCCCATCACGTCGCTTAGGATGAAAGCGTCCTTTAGTCGCGAGCGCAAATTAGCCGAGATGAAAAAATAATCGATCCGCCAGCCTACGTTTTTGGCGCGCGCGTTAAAGCGGTAGCTCCACCACGAGTAGGCGTCCCGCAGCTCGCCATGGATAGCGCGGAAAGTGTCCACGAAGCCCGCCGCCTCCACCTCATCGAGCCACGCCCGCTCGATCGGCAAAAAGCCCGAGGTTTTGGAGTTTGCTTTGGGGTTTGCAAGATCGATCTCGCGATGCGCGGTATTCACGTCGCCGCAAAATATCACCCCGAGCCCCTGCTCCGCGAGGCTGCGCGCGTAGGCTAGGAATTTCGCGTAAAATTCCATTTTGTAGGCTAGCCGCGCCTCGTCCTTTTGGCCGTTGGGAAAGTAGATATTAAAAAGCACGACATCGCCGAAGCGGTGCTGCAGCACGCGCCCTTCGTCGTCGGGGAAAAACAGCGCTTTGCTCGTCTCGCTTTTAAATTTCGCCAGGCTCGCCACGCCCGAATATCCTGCGCGAGCGGCGGAATTTAGATCGATCTGAGAAAATCCGAGCTCGTAAAGCCCTTTTGGAGCGTCCTTTTCGCTCACCTTGATCTCTTGCAAGCCCAAAAAATCGGGGTTTTGCTCCGCGAGCCACGCAAAGCCGTCTTTGCCGAGTACTGCGCGCAGCCCGTTTACATTCCAACTAATCAGTTTCAAATTTAGCCTTTGGCCTAAAAATTTTGGTATGATTATACGAAATTTTGACTAAATTTAAAGGAAAATTATGCGCAATCAGCCCAAATACCGATTTTTTGCCAACTGGGGCTACGCGATGGCGGGCCTTGCCGAGATGCTTCGCAGCGAGCGTAGCTTCAAACTCGAGCTTTTCGTGTTCGCCCCGCTTTTGCTGTCGCTATTTTTTTGGAATTTCGGCGCGACTCTAAATCTATTTTTGATCTTCGGCGCGATCTTTACGCTCGTAACCGAGTGCATAAACTCCGCCGTAGAGCGCGCGGTTGATCTTGCCACGAGCGAAATCCACCCGCTAGCCAAGGGTGCCAAAGACACCGCAAGCACGGCGGTGATGATGAGCCTATTTCTCAACGCCGCGCTGTGGGGATATGCGCTGATAGATAAATTTTTTGTCGGCGCGTAATTGCGCACTTCGGGGGTTTAAGCTCCGACGCATGAGGCGAGCTTTGGCGATCGAAAAGCTTGTAAATTTACGCCTGGCGCTTGCTTACCACCGGATGTAATCGGACCTAGATCTTAAAATTAATCTAAAAAATTTATGCTTTAAATTTAGCCTTCTTGTGCGAGTAAATTTAAAAATTTACTCGCACCTTGAAATTTTAAATAAACTTTTAAAATACGATCGATAAATTATCTGCACAGATTTTACACCATAAAATTTTAGCTAAAAAATTATAATGACTTTCAAGATGCTTTAATACAATTTTCACTAAAATCACGTCGTCTTAATTAAAATAATTTTCAAAAAAAGGAAAATTTTGTCTAAATCCTTTCGCAAAATCTCGCGCAAATTTCATTTGTGGCTATCTTTGATATTTTGCATACCCCTTATAATCATTTCTATAAGCGGCTCTATTTTAGTTTATGCGGAGCAGATCGATGAAGTTTTGCTGAAAGGCAAGGTGTTTAGGACACAAGAAAGCGTGGCGAAATTCCCCGTTAGAATGAAATTCAGCGCCTTGCAATCCGAGATAAATTCCAAATTTAAAGAGTATGCGATCATGGGCTGGAGCATCGCGCAAGATCCTTTAAAGACCGATAAAATCAGACTTTCCTCTCAGAAACTGCAAAAGCGGATCATAATTTACTTAGACGCTTTTAGCGGCGAGATAAAAGGCGCGCCCATGCCGCGAGATGAGGGCTTTATCGGCGCGATAAATAAACTGCACGCGGAGTTGTTTTTGGGGCGTGGTGGTAGAATTTTTGCAGGCGTTGTGGGGCTTAGCGCGCTACTTATCGGCATTAGCGGCTTTTTTATCTACAAGAAATTTTGGCAAAACTTATTCTCGCTGAGGCTAGATCGGGCCATATATTTTATGCGCGGCACTCACCGCCTAATCGGAGTCGCGAGCACTCCCGTAATGTTTGCTATAGCTATAAGCGGAGCATGGTGGGAGCTAAGGGCGGTAACTTACAAGCCGCCCGCAAATCCATGCGGCGCGGTCTTGCAGAATTTTAAGACCGAGCAAAATTCTACCGTCGCGGCATCAAACGGAGCGGTAAGTATGAAAACGGCGCAAAATTCCGTAATGCTAGATGAAGCTTTAGTGCAGATAGAAATTAAATTTAAAGAATTTCGCTCCACCTATATCGCCTTTCCGCTCTGTCCGGGCGGCGCTTTTACCGTATACGGCTTCGAGACGGGGCAAAACCCGCTGCAAAGCCCTTACGCGAGCCGTATCACGATATCAGATGCAGGCGAAATTTTAAAAGCGGACTTTATAAACGATGCGGATTTTTCGGACAAACTTCAAGACGGCTTTCGTCGCGCCCATGCGGGCTCATACGGCGCAATAACGAAGCTTATATGGTTTTTAGCGGGGCTTACGCCTCTGTTTTTAAGTATTTGCGGATTTTACATAACCTTAAAAAATAGAAATTCTAAAAGGAGAAAGTTATGAAGAAAGTATCTCTTTCGCTCGTAGTCGCGTTAAATATGCTAACTTCGCTTTATGCGGAAAATAACGCCACTGCGAGCACCCCGGAGGACTTAGGCACCATAGAGGTACAAGATACCCAAAAGCTCCGTCGCGACGACAGAGATTATGAGGCTAGAAAGCTCGTTAAAAGTACCACCAGGCTCGATCTTACGGCGAGAGAAACGCCCCAGTCTCTTACCGTGGTGACCGAAGCCAAACTAAAAGATATGGGGATAACCGATTATCAGGTGCTGATGCGAAATATCGCGGGCATTACGAGCGGGCGTATGGATGAGAGGCTCTATCCTACGGCGCGCGGATTTAGCATAGATTATTATTTGCTTGATTCGATGCCTAGCTTCGGAGGTTTTAGCCTCGGGGCGAACGATCTAAATTTGCTGCCGTATGATCGCGTCGAGGTCGTAAAGGGCGCGAACGGATTATTAGCAGGCGCAGGAAATCCTGCCGCGAGTTTAAATTTTATCCGTAAGCACGCAGATTCCACCATCCCAAAAGGTTATATAAGTCTAAACGGCGGCTCATACGACAAATACGGGCTTAAAACCGATGTGCAAAGCCCGCTCAATCAAAGCGGTTCGGTGCGCGGACGCCTAGCGTTTATGCATGAACGATCGCACTCTTATATGGACTATTACAATCGTCGCAATACTGCCGTTTATGGCGTATTAGATATCGATGTAACGGACGATTCAAGGCTGAGCTTTGGCTCATTTTATCAGACTCTACGCCGACATGGCACGCGCTGGGGCGGAATGCCCGCGTTTAACTCGGACGGCACGCGCACGCACTTCGGCAAAAACAAAATTTTCTCTCAGCCTTGGACGCGATACGACATCTCTACGCTTGATTTTTATGCCGATTTTAAACAATATTTCTCAAACGAGGCGAGTTTAAGCTTGAGTTATTCGTTTCGTCGCGCTCATACCGATTCAAATTTGCTCTATTATGGCGGCAGGGTAGGCCCTGGCGGCATCGGAAACGTCGCCGATCTTAGCGTTTATGCTAACAAGCGCGAAGAGAATATCCACAATATCGACGCCTATGTGAATATCCCTTATGAATTTTTCGAACAAGATCATGAATTTGTATTTGGTGTGATGTATAATCTCTACAAAAAGGGATCCGATAACGTAAGTAGCTACTGGAATAACCGAAATACTCCAGCAGGCCTTGCTTATGCCGCGCGTACTAGAATAAATTTTAACGACCTTCATATTGAAGATCCACGCTTACCGTATGTAGATCAAAATAATGCCGATCGAACTATTCAAAAAGCAATTTATGCCGCGAATAAACTCTCAATCACCGAGGATTTAAAGCTCTTATTAGGAACGCGGATGAGTTACTATAAATATAAAATTACAGGTGGAGCAGATAATAGAAATTTTACCCGCGAAATTACTCCATATGCAGGGATCACCTATGATTTAGACGATCATCATACCCTTTATGCAAGTTATACGAGTATTTTTAAACCTCAAACCTACAAGGACAAAAACAATAAATATCTTGATCCCATCCAAGGCAAGGACTACGAAGTGGGCATCAAAGGCGAGTATTTTGACGGCAATCTGCAAGCAAGCCTGGGCGTTTTTAAGATCATCCAAGATAAGCTCGGCATCCGCACCGACGAGTATATCACGGGCACAAATTCCTACGCTTACAGGCAGGGTCGCGGAGTAACCAGCAGGGGCTTTGAAGCGGATGTAAACGGTAAAATCACCGATGCGCTAAGCCTAAGCATGGGGCTAGCGCACTACAAAGCCAAAGACGCTGACGGCAATATTTACGCCAGCGACTCCTCCCGCACCAGCGCAAATCTTTTTGCAAAATATGAGATCGGCACATTTAGAATCGGCGCAGGCGCGATGTATCGCTCAAAGATTTATTCCGACTCGCCATACGGCAGGATCGAGCAGAAAGCCTACACGATTGCAAACGTAATGCTAGGCTACAAAGCGAGTAAAAACCTAGATGTGCAGCTAAACGTCGATAACATAACCGATAAGCGCTATTTTGAGGGCATCGGTTCTAATCGAATGATCTACGGCGATCCGCGCACCTTTAATCTAAGCCTTACGTATAGCTTTTGACCCAAATAGTCGCGGCGGAATTTATCTAGTGCTTAGCTCTAATAGAATTCCATCGCGACGCCATAGATAAATGGCAAATTAAGCCTAAATTTCGTAAAATTAGCGCTAAGACGCGAGGTCGCGTAATACGATAAAAGGCAAACGATGCAAAGTTCAACTCCATAAATCCTGCTAAATTTAAACCAAATCAACCATCAAATTTAAATTTAACGGAGACAACCATGAAAAGACGAGATTTCCTAAAACTAGGCGCGCTAGCTGCGGCTTCGGCGCAGGCGAAACAGTTTAACGCGGCGGCGCAGGCGATATTTGACGAGCAGATGGGGCTTTGCGCGAATAAATTCGGCGCGTTTTACGTCCAAACCATCGGCGGCAGGGTCGTTGGCACCGAGCCGTTCGAGGGCGACGCGATGCCAACGGTGCTAAACAACGCCCTAAGCGATCATATCCAAAACGAAACGCGCGTGAAATACCCATACGTGCGCAAAAGCTTCCTAGCCGATCCCTCAAATCCAAAGCCGCAGCTTCGCGGCAAAGAGCCATTTGTGCGCGTTAGCTGGGACGAGGCGATAAAGCTAAGCGCCAAAATTTTAAAAGGAAACTTCGATAAATACGGCTCAGAGGCCATTTACGGGCAGCTTTATCAGTGGGGTAGCCTAGGCAAGCTCGGCCACTCGCAGCGCACTGCAAAACGCATGCTAAACGCGCTAGGAGGCTACGTGAGCGAGCTTGGCGGCTACTCATACGGCGCTGCTACGGCGTTTTTGCCTCACGTGACGGGATCAATCGACCCGACGCATAATCCTACGCGCTGGGAGGGCGTGGTAAAGGAGGCTAAAACGATCGTGTTTTGGGGCACGAATCCAGTCGTATCAAACAAGATCGCTATCGGCGTACCGATGCACAACTCCTACGCCTACTACGAGACTATGAAAGAGAAATTTAAAAAAGACGAGATGAAAATTTACAGCGTCGACATTTACCGCAACGAAACGGCGGAGTATTTCGGCGCACACTATCTCGCCGTGCGCCCTTGCACCGATACGGCGATGCTGATCGGGCTTTGCGATTATCTTTACGAAAGCGGGCTTTACGACAAGGAATTTATTGAGCGCTACACGGTCGGGTTTGATAAATTTAAGGAGTATTTCACGGGCGCGAAAGACGGCGTGAAAAAAGATCTTGCGTGGGCGAGCAAAATTTGCGGCGTGAGCGAAAAGGAGCTAAAAGGCCTAGCCGATACGCTGGCTAAAAAAGACACGCTCATAGTCACGGGCTACGCGATACAGCGACAGCACCACGGCGAGATGGCGTACTGGGCGCTGATCACGCTAGCAGCGATGCTAGGCGACATCGGCAAGACCGGGCGCGGCTACGTGATGAACGATCAGATGCATAAAAACGCCGATATTAGCTTCATCGCGCCAAAGCTTCAGGCCTTTAATCCCGCGGTAAACGAAAAATACATCGCCCCGCAGGGCAAACTAGCCAAGGCCAAATACCACGAGATACCAAACAGCAGGCTCATAGACGCGATCATGGAGCCGGGCAAAGGAATCGAGCGCAACGGCAAAAAATACGTCATGCCGCACATCCGCGTGATGTTTAACGCCAACGGCTCGACCTTCACCCGTCACCCTGACACCAACCGCGCGGTCGAAGCGATGAAAAAGATCGAAGCGATCATCACAACCGAGCCGTTTTGGACGAGTACGGCGAGGCTCAGCGACATCGTGCTGCCGTCGGCTCTTGAGTGCGAGCGCACGGACATAGAGTTTGCGAATTCGACTAGCGAGTACCTTTTTGCGATTAAGCCGCTAGTAAAGCCCGCTGGCGAGAGCAAGAGCGACTTTGAGATCGCGCGGCTCATCTGCGCGCAGTGGGGCGAGGAGTACGAGCAGGCCTTTAGCGAGGGTAAAACGGAGCTTGAGTGGGTG
>CAURUA010000074.1:0-8432 GCA_963528045.1 uncultured Campylobacter sp.
CCGCCTGCTCGTCCGTAAATTTTAGCGCCTACTTTGCAAAGCGGATCCGCAACGCGCCTCATCGGGCGCTCGCTTAGATACCGATCGCCGCATAGCACGAAAAAGCCCTCTCGTCCCGCCAAAAAGCCCATAAATAGCCGCATCGCGGTGCCAGAGTTACCGCAATCAAGCGGAACGTTAGGCTCTTTGATAGCGGCGGGAAGAGTGATTAAAATTTCGCCCCCTTCGCGCTGCACGCAAGCACCCAAAAGCTCCACGATCTTTAACGTATTTTGCGTATCCTCGGCCTCAAGATAGTTTGAAATTTTACTCGTCCCCTCCGCTAGCAGCGAAAAGATCGCCGCACGATGCGAGATCGATTTATCCGCGGCGATATTTGAAATCTCCGCCCGCAAAGGGCTTGCTTGCGCAAAAATTCTCATCGCAGCCCAAGCCCCAGCTCGCTGCTAAGCGCGGCTAAAATTTTATCGGTAAAGCCCGCTACTTCCTCGTCGCAGAGCGTTTTTTGAAGGTCTTGAAATACAAGCCTGATCGTCAGGCTCTTTGAATCGCCCAGGCTTTCGTCGCCGTAAAGATCGCTCGGGATAAGCTCCTTTAGCGCCTCAATTTTAAGGGCGTCTATACACTCTTTGATTTGCTCGAAGCGCATTCCGCTCGGCACCAAAATGCTTAGATCGCGCGATACGCTAGGGAATTTCGAATAAACGTCCGCTACGATATTTTCAAATTTAAGCTTGGAAAAATCGATCTCGCACAGATAGCTTTTATCCAGATCACGCCCTGCTTCTACGGCGTAATCCACGCGCCCGATAAAGCCCACTATCTCGCCGCCCTGCTCGATCTGAGCTTGCTCGAATTCGCTTAAAAATTTCAAATTTTCGCTGGGCAGCCTGACCTTAAATTTACCGATGACGCTTTGGATTAAATTTGCAAAATACAAAAAATCCACCGCAGCGGGTTTTGCGCCGGCCGCGATAGAGGGCTCGGCTTTTAGTCCGCTAGCTATAAAGCCCAGCCTTAGGCACTGCGAGCCGCTTTCGTCAAACACCTCTCCTAGCTCAAAAAGCTTGACGCTTCTGCGGGAATTCTTTAAATTTCGCTCAGCAGATTCCAGCAGATGATTAATCAGCGTCGGTCTTAGCGCGTCCAGCTCGCCGTTGATCGGATTTAAAATTTTAACCTTGCACGGCTTAAAGCCTAAGCTTTCTAGCGCCTTGCCGTCGTCAAATACATAATGCACGCACTCGAAAAATCCAACTGCTGCCGCCTTGCTACGAAGCTTGCGCCCATTACATAAGCTTACGTAGGTATCGTTTAGGCGGTTTTTTTCGTAGAAGCTTAGCGGTGCGGCGGCGATATTGTCGATGCCCACGATACGCACGATCTCCTCGCACACGTCGTGAGAATTTACGATATCGTGGCGGAAGGGCGGCACCTTGGCGGTGATTAGATCGGCTTCGACGCCTACATCAAAGCCCAGCCTTTTTAAAATTTTTACGATCTTATCGCGCGGAATTTGCGCACCGATCATTGAGTTTATCTCTTTTTCGCTAAAGCCCACAATAAGCGGCTCCAAAGCGTTTGAAATCTTTTGCGTGCCCGCATATAGGCTAACGGCTTTATTTTTAAGTAGCAATCTAAATAACAGATCTAGCCCCAGCCTAAGCTTTGGCTCGCTGCCTCTACTTGAGCGGTACACGTGCTCGTCGCCTTTTAGGCTTTTATTTTCGTTTACTGCTTTGGCGATAATTAGTGGCGCGGTGTAGTTTGCCTCTAATAGCACCACTTTACTACTGCAACACGCCTTTAGCTCCGCGTCTTGGCAAATCCCTGCTACACTAAGCAATCTCTTGCCCGCATAAACGCCGAACTCGCCGTTTGGCATAGGCTTTATGTCAAGCGCCACCTTGCCGTCTGCGGAAGCGATCTTTTCAAAATCATAAGCGCGCAGCAATACTCCGGTAGAGTGAGTAGCGTAGTTGATGAAATTTTGCACCGCGCAGCTTTGCAAAATACCAACGCTTGCAAGACGCAAGGTCTGCTTTAAATTTAACTTCAGCTCGCCTTTGATCTCATAAGCTCGAAAAGCAAATTTAGCGCTTACCTCATCGCTTGCACGCACGCTTAAAATTCTACCGATACCAGGTGCTCCGTCGGCATCTTCAAATTCGTGCTTTTCCTTTAGCGGCAGATCAAGCGCTGCGCCTAGATCGCGCGCTATGCCTAAGATGCTAAGGCAGTCGCCGCGATTAGCGGTAAGCTCAATCTCGATAAGATCATCATTAAAAATTTCATACTCGCGCAGCTCTTTACCGAGCACGAGCTCGCCGATGCTGCTATCAAGCACCATAATGCCGTCATTCGTCTTAGCAAGTCCAAGCTCGGTTGCCGAACAGATCATACCAAAGCTCTCCACGCCGCGAAGTTTGGCAGGCTTTATCTCAAGACCGCTCGGAAGCACGGTACCGATTAGGCTAACCGCGACATATTGCCCTGCCTCGACGTTTTTTGCACCGCAGACGATCTGCAGACTCTGCTTACCGACATCAACCTCGCAGACATTTAGATGATCGGAATTCTCGTGACGACGCTTGCTTTTTACGAGTCCTACGACGACGCCTTTAGGAAGCGAAATTTTATCGTGAGCGTCAACCTCAAGACCGATGGAATTTAGCGTAGAAAGTAGCCTTTCGCTTGAAATTTCGCTTATGTCGATCCACTCCTGCAACCAATTTCTCGTTATTATCATTTAAACTGCTCCAATAATCTAATATCGCCTTCAAATAGCGAGCGCAGATCGGGGATACCGTGCAGCAGCATCGCAAAGCGCTCCACGCCGAGCCCAAATGCGTATCCGCTGACGTTTTTCCAGCCCACCGCTTTAAAGACGTTAGGATCGACCACACCGCTGCCTAACACCTCGAGCCAGCCCGTCTGCTTACAGACGCGGCATCCCTCGCCGTGGCAGAAAATACAGCTGATATCGACCTCAGTGCTAGGCTCCGTAAACGGAAAGAAGCTCGGGCGGAAGCGCACCTTTACGTCTCCAAACATATAGCGCAAAAATTCCTCTAAAACGTATTTTAAATTTGCAAAGCTCACGCGGTCTCCCTGCTCGACTACGAGACCTTCTACTTGATGAAACATCGGCGTGTGGGTTAGATCCATATCGCGGCGAAAGACCGCGCCCGGGGCGATCATGCGCACCGGCGGAGCTTTAAATTTCTCCATCGTGCGGATCTGAACGCCGCTGGTGTGCGTGCGTAGTAGTCGCCCGTCATTTAGATAAAACGTATCTTGCATATCGCGCGCAGGGTGGTATTTGGGTAAATTTAGCGCTTCAAAATTATGAAAGTCGTCCTCGATGAGCGGACCGCTTTCGACGCTGAAATTTTGCGCGATGAAGTAGTCAATTATCTTATCCATCGTCTCCATCACGGGGTGCAGCGCGCCGCAGCTTACGTTTTCGTTAAAAAGCGTGACGTCGATTGCTTCATTTTCCATCGCCTCTTTTTGCTCCGCCGCTTCCAGGCTCGCCCTTTTTACAGCGATGAGCTCGCTGAAATAATCGCGCTTTTCATTCGCGCTTACGGCAAGCTCTTTTTTCTGCTCGGGCGCTGCGGATTTGAGCTCGGAAAAAAGCGCCGTTATGATGCCTTTTTTGCCGAAAAGCTCCAAGCGCACGGCTTCCAGCTCGCTTAGGCTCGATGCGGCGTCGATTTTTGCTTTAATCTCTTGCAAATTCTATCCTTGTGGTTAAATTAATGGCGCGATTGTAGTTAAAATTTGATAAAAGCTAGGTAAATTTGCGTGTTTGGATTTTTTGGCTATAATCGTGGCTAAATTTCAACCCTCATAAAAGGATCTAAAATGAACGTCTTCGAAAAGATCGTAAATGGCGAAATCCCGTGCAACAAAGTGCTTGAAAACGACGAATTTTTGGCTTTCCACGACATCAACCCAAAAGCGCCGATCCATATCCTGGCGATCCCTAAAAAATGCTACGAAAACTTCCAAGTAACACCGCCTGAAGTGATGAGTAAAATGAGCGCTTTTATCCAAGAAGTAACTCGCAAAATGGGGCTTGATAAGAGCGGATACCGTCTCGTTTGCAACTGCGGCGAAAACGGAGGTCAAGAGGTGATGCATCTGCACTTTCATATCCTGGGCGGAATGAAGCTGCCGTGGGATCACGTAAGCGACCGAAATACCGAAGAGAATTTTTAAGGCTCGAACCAAATTCTATTAAAATCAAAATTCCGTGAAATTACAAAATTTTGCGGAATTTGCAAAATTCTTTGAAATTTTTAAAATTCTGCTTCATTTATAAACACCGAGGTTTTAAAAATAATCAAAATAGTAAAACTATAAGCTAAAATTTATCATCAGACGGCTAAAGAGCAATATAAATTTATCACAAACGAACTCTTAGCAAATGCCACTCTTTAGCTACAAAACCTTAGCTCTTAGAATTTTTACGGCTATGAAATTTGAAATCGGCAAGAAATTTTAACGACGCGGCAAAATTTTAAATAAAACCGAGCTTTACAAAAAGAGTTATGCTTTTACATGGCAAATGAGTTAAATTTCGATGATATGAAATTTAAAACCTACATGAATTTTGCTTTGAATGAGCGATTTAGCTTCAGTTTTCAAGCATAATTTAAAATTTTAGCGTGAAATTATAATCTTAGAATTTTAAAATTTTTTGAAATTTCAATATTAACTTTAATGGATTTTAGGGGCATATGCCCCTAATAATTTTGAAAGGATTTACAAGGATTATTTGCTTAGCATTGAGCTTAGCATCCATAGGCGTTTTTCATAATCGCCGTAGTGATCTTGTGCGATATTTGAAGTCGTATCGTCACCCTCTTCTTCGGCTACTTCTTGAAGCTTTTTAAATTCTTTTACTAAATACTCATAGGCTTTTTTAACATCCTCGAGTACCTCAGATACGCTATAGCTGTCTTTTATGCTAATCGGAGCGTCTTTTGAAAGCTCAATTAGATCCTTAGCCTTAGTTACGGCCTTGCCACCTATTTGAAGCGCGCGCTCGGCCATATCGTCGAAGAGCTCGCCCATATCGTCGTATGCTTTCTCGGTGTAAGCGTGAACCTGCGCGAATTGTAAGCCCTTAACATTCCAGTGATAATCGTGGAATGCAACAAAGAACGCATGAGCGTCCGCCTGAAGTTTGTTTAGTTGTTTTACTGTTTTTGACATTGTGTCTCCTTTATTTAAAATTGCTGTAATTATAGCAAGATTTGCTTAAATTATAATTATACTAAGTAATAAATTTTATCTTTTAGTGAAATTTTGAAATTAAATAGCTTTTAAATTTATCTACAATTTTTTTGAAATTTCAGCTATGCTGCATTATAATGCCGCATTATGAAAAACAAATTTATGATAACCATAACCGACCTTAATGGCTCTAGGAATTTTTTGCTCTCGCAAATCATCAAAAAGATCGCGTTATATTTGGTGCTATTTGTTTTTACCGTTTTCATCACGGGTGCGCTATATATCAGGTACCTGGGCTCTAAAATCGACAGCCTTTCGCGAACCAAAACCGAGCTTAACGAGCTAAATCAAAAACTTCGCGACGGTATCGCGGCAAGTCAGATGGAATTTGAAGCCATCGAGGGTAAAATTTCGGATTTGGAGCATCAGTTTGGGCTTGATCCTGAGGAGGATGAGCGCGCGATCGACCGCCTATCTCACATCAAGCCTACTTCCGAACAAGAGATCAAAGAGCGTGCGCAAAAGATCATCAACGAAAAATTCTCCGACGCGCTAATAAAAGAAATTTTTATGCAGATCCCAAACGGCAGGGTCATGCGCACTCATCAGCTCAGCGAGAAATTCGGCTGGCGCAACCATCCTATCTTAAAGCGCAAGCAGTTTCACCCAGGCGTCGATCTGCGCACTCCGCCCAAAACGCCTATCTACGCGCCTGCAGACGGTATCATCCAATACAGCGGCGCGGGTGCTACGGGCTATGGCAATCTAGTCGAGATCCGACATAACTACGGCTTTACGACACGATATGCGCATTTGGATTCAAATTTAACTCGCAAAGTAGGCGAGTTTGTAAACAAAGGCGATCTTATCGCTTTTAGCGGTAATACCGGGCTTAGCACAGGACCTCATCTGCATTACGAGATTAGATTTTTGCAGCTGCCACTAGATCCGCTAAATTTCATCAACTGGAACGAAAAAAATTACAAAGAAATTTTTACTAAGGAGGAAGATGTCCCATGGCAATCTTTAATAAAGGCGATGCAAACACCGCTCAAACAACAATAATCTCGTCAGGCACTCTCATCAAAGGAGAGCTGCACCTGTCGTGCATTTTGCATATCGATGGCAATGTCGAAGGCGACGTGATCTCCGATAACACCGTCGTCATCGGTAAAAATGGTACCGCGCGCGGCTCGATCAGGGCCAAACATATCGTAATCAGCGGCAAATTTTTCGGCAATATCGAAGCCGAGCTCGTCGAGCTGCTAGGCGGCGGTGTGCTCGTAGGCGACGTGCTATCGCAAAGCTTCGGCATCGAAGTGGGCGCGAAATTTAACGGAAAAAGCGCAGTAAGTGGCGGCGATCAAGCCCTAGTCATCGACGGCAGCGCAAGCGAAGACGTCAAGCTTATCGATAAAGCTCTAGGCGAATAAATCGCGCACATTTAGAATTCTTGGGATTTTAAAGGCTTTAGCTAGCGGGGTTTTAGAATCTGATTGATATTGAAATTTTAGAATTTCTAGCCTTTGGAATTCTTAGAATTTTTAAGGCTTTTATATTTGCATAATCTTAGAGCGTAATCAATCTTAAAATTTGGAATTTTGAAAAATTCCAAATTTTAAAATCCTCGCAACCAAAATTATTGAAATTTTTAAGCTTTGAAATTTTCAAAATTTTAAAGCTTAAATATGCTTAAAATTTCAGAATTACGCAGATCGTAAAACCCTAAATCCTAAAATTTTGCGCTTACACGGGGTTTTGAAATTTTGTTTGTAAGCCGGATTTTAAAATTTGCGCCCGACTGAATTTAAAATTTTAAAATTTCGCCGCAAAATAACGCATGTACGCAAAATTTCTGCTCGCACAGGCTTTAAAAGCTCGCGTAAGTTTTAAGTTTCGCAGAAGCTATGTAAGCAAGTATAAATTATCTACGCCGAATGTTTTGACCCGTTATAGCTCTTTGTGCCGCCAACTCAAAATATCCGCGCAGCGATAAATTCCGCGAGCTGAGCTAATTTAAGCCCATTATTAGATTAGTTATGTATAATGCGATTTCTTTTTGTGGACAGATGGGTGAGTGGCCGAAACCACACCCCTGCTAAGGGTGCAGCTTCTAACCGGGGCTCGAGGGTTCAAATCCCTCTCTGTCCGCCATTACTTTAGAATTTAAATCAATAAAATTTCACTTCCGTGGTTCAGTCGATTCTAGCCGTCTAGGATACTGCCTAAAAGCAGCACCGGCATCATTAGCGGCATTACGATGAGTCCTTGTATATCGGTATCCATTTTCGCATCGCGCTCGCTTTTGATCCCGCTATCGACCGCTATACGCGCGGGATACTCGATCGGCACGCTTAGGCGGTGCGATCTGCGCAGCTCGTCGTGATCTTTTAAGCGCTTAAAATATTTGCCTTCGATCAGATAAGAGTAGCGAAACGTAGAACTATACGCGGGCTCCAGCTGCTCTGGGTCGTCCATCAGCTTAGCCTGCACGGATAGCGGTAGATCGTATTTTACAAGCTCGATTTCATGCTGGATATACGCAGCATCGCTACCCTCGTTATATCTGTCGATCGTGAGCATGCTTACGTTGCGCCTTATCGCGTCTTTATTCAGCGACGCCAGACTTGCGACCTTGGCGCGCACGGCGCTAAGATTCGCATCAAATACATAATCGTAAATCTCACCACTCATACGCAGCTGACCGCCGGACGCCGCGCTCATAGCGATGATATGCTCGCGCCCTTGCATGTAGCCCGGCAAATTCTTACTCGCGCATCCGCTAAAAACTCCACAGCATAGTGCCAAAACCACGCCGCAAATCCAAAATTTCATAAACTTCCTTCGTAAAATTTAAAGACGGATTGTATTAAATTTTGCCTTAACGAAAGTGGAATTTTACGGCGCGGCGGAATAGAATTCTGCGGTGGAATTCCATGGCGGCGACGCATAGAATTTCGCGCGGATTTGTATAAAATTACGATGAATTTCGTAAGAGCTAAAGCCAGAATGCACGTAAAAGGTAAAAGAAGTACAAGAGCGCTATCGAAATTTAAAATTTTAAAATCTCGAGGAAATTTCGCGGAAGGAAGCGAGCTATTTGCGCGTCAAAATTTAACCGTCATCGCGAGCTTACTTTTAAATTTTAAAATTTTACGGCAGGCTTTAGAATCTAAAATTCCAAA
>CAURUA010000075.1:0-8191 GCA_963528045.1 uncultured Campylobacter sp.
TCGCCTACCTCAAAGCCGTAATCATCGGCTTTTGAGCCATCTTTTACGCTTAAGACGAGGGCGCCCGAGACATCGTCGTCGAGGTTATATTCGCGGCGTAAACTGTCATTTAATGTCCTTAGCTTTAGCCCCTCTATCGCGCTTTTTGAGTCCTCGCCGGCTGAGCCTAAGGTGGTGGAGTCGGATTTCATCGCGTCTAGCTTGATAGTCGTGCTCTTGCTTTTGCCGTCGCGCTCAAATTCTACATCCACTGAGCTTCCTGGAGCCATTGAGCCGATTAAATTTTTTAGCTCGTTGGCGTTTTTGATAGATTTGCCGTTTATTTTGGTAATCAAATCGCCGCGCTTGATGCCTGCTTTATCGGCAGGCATGTCTTTTTCGACGCTTGAGATTAGCGCGCCCTCTTTGCTTTCATAGAGCTCTTTTTGGTCTTTAGACATATCCGAGATCGTAACGCCTATAAAGCCACGCTCGATCTTGCCGTTTGTGATGAGCTTTTCAGCGATCTCTTTTACCATATTTGAGGGGATCGCAAAGCCTACGCCGTTATTTCCGCCGCCGCGACTTAAAATAGCGGAATTTATTCCCAAAAGCGCGCCGCGGCTATCTACTAGCGCACCGCCTGAGTTGCCCGGGTTGATCGAAGCGTCGGTTTGGATGAAATTTTCATATTGATTTAGCCCGATGTTGTTTTTATTTAGCGCTGAGATTATGCCTTGAGTGATGGTGCCGCCCACGCCGAAAGGATTTCCGATAGCAAATACAATGTCGCCCTCCATAGCCTTGGACGAGTCGGCAAATTTAACCGCAGAGAGATTTTTTTCGTCGATTTTAATAATTGCAAGGTCGGTTTTAGGGTCGGTGCCGATCACCTTGGCTTTATACTCTTTATCGCCTTCTAGTAGTGTAACTACGATCTCGTCGGCATTTTCTATTACGTGATTATTTGTGACAATATAGCCATCTTCAGAGATGATGACGCCAGAGCCTAGCGAGCTTCCCTCGCGCTCTTGTTGCTGCGGAATGTCAAAGTCGAAAAATTGCTTAAAAAACGGATCGTCAAACATCTGCGACATCGGGCTATTGCCTGCTTTGATCTTGGTTTTAGTTGCGATATTGACGACGGATTTTTTTACGTCCGCAAGCGAGCTGTGATACGAAAGCACCACGTCTTGATTAAAGCCCGGATTTACGCGCTCATAATTGCTTGGAGCCTCTTTAATGTCGATACTAGCGCCAAAAAGCGCACCTGCTAAAGTTATCGATATAATGATCGATTTTTTCATTTTTGCTTCCTTTGTGATAATGAAATTTTGGCGAAATTATAAATTTTGTCCGCTAATATATTCTTAACGCAAAATTAAAATTTATAAATAGAATTTAGCAAACTTGATTGACACTCACTAAAGTTTTATGATATAATCTACATAAATTTTAAGATTTTAAGGATTAAAATGGCAAGTACAAGCAGTTTATACGAAACCTTAGGCGTGGATAAATCAGCAAGCGCTGAGGAGATTAAAAAAGCTTACCGCAGGCTAGCTCGCAAGTATCACCCCGATATCAATAAAGAGCCTGGAGCGGAAGATAAATTTAAAGAGATCAACGCCGCGTATGAAATTTTAAGCGATGAGAAAAAGCGTGCGCAGTATGATCGTCATGGCGACGAGATGTTCGGCGGACAGAATTTCCACGATTTCGCGCAGGGCTCGGCAAACATGGGTGATCTAAACGACATCCTAAACAGCATTTTCGGCGGCTCTTTCGGCGCAAAAAGCGCAGGCTCGCGCGGTGGATTTAGCTTTAGCACATTCGGCGGTGGCGAGGGTTTTAGTGGCTTTAGCGGCAGTAGTTTCGGTGGCGGCTTTGGCGGCGCGCAGAGCCTAGATACGCACAGCTCGATTGAAATTCCTTTTGAAACCGCGATACAAGGCGGCGAGATGAGCGTGCGCATAGGCGGCGAGACGGTTAAATTTAAAGTGCCCGCGGGTATAAATGCGGGCGAGAAGCTGCGCATCAGGGGTAAAGGACAAAAATCAGGCGCTCAAAGCGGCGATCTAATTTTAGAGATAAAAATCGCGCCAAGCTCCGAGTATAGCCGCGAAGGCGACGATCTTTTCAAAAAAATCGACGTGCCTTTAAAAACGGCGATGTTTGGTGGAAAAGTAGAAATTTCGACGCCAAGTAAAAGCGCAACGATAAAGATCGCAAAGAATACCAAAAACGGGCAGAAATACCGCTTAAAAGGCTATGGCGTGCAAAACCGCAAGAGTAAAATTTTAGGCGATCTATACGCGGTGGTAAATGTCGTTTTGCCCGACGTCGATTCGCTGGACGAGGACGTCAAAGCCGCGCTGCAAAAGCTATAAGGAGGCATCAAAATGCATGATTACGATGAGCCGGTTTATCTCATATCGATAGTTTCGAAGGTCCTAGATATCCATCCGCAGACGCTGCGGCAATACGAGCGCGAAGGACTCGTAAGCCCGGGGCGCACGGAGGGCAAGATGCGCCTGTACTCGGCGCATGATATGGACCGCATACGCATGATTTTAAACCTTACAAAGGAGCTTGGCGTCAATCTTGCGGGCGTGGACGTGATCTTTCGCCTGCAAGAAAGGATCGCCGAGTATGAGCGCGAGATCGAGGAGCTGCGGGCTAAAATTTTAGAGCTTGGCGGAGAGACAGAATAAAGTTTGCGAAATAAAAATTTTAAAGCTCAGCAAAAAACAGATCCTGGCGCTATAAGCTGAAATTTTAATGCTATCAAAAAGTAAGGTCGCCTCTTTAAGCGTAGATTCAAGCGATAAATTTTGATTTTCAGAGCGGATTTATGGACGCGTCAAATTTAAAGTTGCGCTAAGCAAACCCGGACGAATTTTCTTGCAATTAAATTTAAAAGCCGTCTTATATAATTTAGCTTTAAAATTTAAAATTTCAAGCCGCGTTAGATTTTAAAATTTTACCGCGAGCCTCTAAATTTAGCGATAAAGTGCGACATAATTTCTCTATTTTTAAGCGGGATTTTAGTAAAATCACATTATAAAATTTACCCGTAAATTTATATGAAAAGATAAAATTTCATCGATTATCGCCTCCGGTAAATGGTCGCGGATAATGTAAAATTTGACAATAAATTTAGCGCTAAATTTTACGTATAATCTTACAAAAAAAGGGAGTTAATGGAGCTTGTTATAGAGCTATTTCTTGCGATCACCGCGCTTGCGATAGTGCTAAATATCGTCTTTAAAATTTTTGAAATTCCCACTATCATCGGCTATATCGTCGCGGGCGTGTGCTTTTCGCAGATCTATAGTCTAAGCAGTGTCGAAAACGCCCATATGTCCGAGCTGGCAGAATTTGGCATCGTCTTTTTGATGTTTACCATCGGGCTTGAGTTTAGTTTCCACCACCTGATGAGTATGAAAAAGGACGTGTTTTTTAATGGCATACTCCAAGTGCTTGGCACTGGTATTATTCTAGCACTCATCATCGATCAGGCTTTCGGCGGAAACATAAAAACCGTGATGATTATCGGGCTTGCGCTCGCGCTTAGCTCTACGGCGATCGTGCTAAAAACGCTCAACGAAACAGGCGAAATCAACCAAAACTACGGGCGCAAGGTGCTTGGCATCCTGCTATTTCAAGACCTCGCCGTCATCCCGATCTTGCTGATGATCGACATCTTCGGCTCGACCGATAATACCCCCGTGAACTATCTAATCTTAAAAACCGCTGTAAGCGCCGCCATAGTGGTAGTGATCCTTTTCGTGCTCGGTAAATTTGCTTTCAACCGCTTCCTCTACTACGTCGTAAGGACAAATTCTAAAGAAATTTTCATCGCGACCATCCTTTTTACCGTCGTGGGGGCTAGCTTTTTGGCGCATGTTTTTGGCTTTTCGTATACGCTGGGCGCATTCATCGCGGGCATGCTCATCGCAGAAACCGAGTATAAACACGAGATAGAGGCCGATCTGACACCGTTTCGAGACATACTGCTCGGACTTTTTTTTATCACGATTGGCATGCAGATAAATTTTGAAGTTATCGTCTCGCACTATGGGCTAATCCTGCTCGCTATTATCGTTATAATGGCGCTTAAAACGGTTGTGATTTATGCGATCTTATTTCTCTCTACCGGTAAAAGAATAGCGCTAAAAGCGGCGCTATCGCTATGTCAGATAGGTGAGTTTGCGCTTGCGATCTTTTCGCTGTTGATGAGCCGCGATATGCTAAGTAAGGAAAACGGGCAAATTTTAATTACAGTTGTAACCGCGACTATGATTTTAACGCCGTTTATCCTTAAAAATTTAAACAAAATCGCCAACCGTTTCGAGTCCAAGGTTGAAAAGCTCGAGGATGAGGAACATAAAACTCAAATCCCGCCGATGAAAAATCACATCATTGTAGCAGGCTACGGCAGGATAGGGCAGGAGGTGGTGTTGCGCCTTAAAGATCAGGGGCTGCTATACGTGGTCGCTGAGAGCGATTTAGAGCTTGTGGATCTGGGCAAATCGCGCGGAGAGAACATATATTTTGTAAATATAATGCAAAAAACTGCGATCGACGAGCTGCATGCGCGCGATGCGTCGGTCATCATCCTAACGATCGCAAATCAGCAAAAGCTCGACATCGTCGCTAAGATGCTAAACGGCTCCAATCTAAAAGCAAATATCATAGTGATGCATACGGGCGCCGATCCGCAAAGCGAATTGCAGAGCGAATACGGCGAAAATTTTATCTTCGTAAAAAAGGAGAGAGTAGTAGCCAATGCGCTTTTACAAGAGGCGCTGAAATGTAAGCTAACGCAGTAGCCTTGAGCGTTTAAGATCAAATTTAAACACATTTGCTATGCCTAAAATATCCACGCTCTTTATTCTTGCTTCTATACTCAGCTAATTTAAAGCGTTTTAATGAACGCAGATAATAGATATATTTATAATAGCTGACTTGCAAATTTTAAAGGTGCAAAGTGCTGCTTTGGATTGATTTAAATTCTAAATTTAAGCTGTCATTCCACAGCAAAAGGATACTCCGGCAAGGAGCTGATGAAGTATATTCGCGCGATAAAGTTATTTAAAAATTCGTTTAAATTTTACTAATTTCACTCTTTTATCTCTTTATAAACGCTTAAGTTGCGTGCTAGGCAAACAAGGGTAGTAATAACGGACACAGGCATCACTGCTAGAAGATAAAATAAGCCAAAAAATAGCCCTATATCGCTAGATTCACTACCGCCGCCGGCAAGCCATAACGCTATAGCCATAATGGGATAATACAAAACCAATGTCACAATCGCAAAATTTTCTATTGCGAAAATCGTATTGCTTTTTTTGGGATTTTCTACGAAAAGTTTACTGTATCTGCGCTTTGAAAAGAAAAATATAATCGTGCAAACGGCGCTAACTATAAATGCCCAGTGTAATTCATACGAATTTGGTAAAAATAAAATCAAAAAAACCGTTGTCGCAAAACTCGCGAAAGCAAATCTGATCAAACGGTGAAGTTGATATTTTTGCTTTAAATTTTTTGCAATTCGTGTTAGAGCTTTGCCGCATTCCAGCGCTTCCTCTTTGCTTTGGATAGATTCTGCTTCAAGGCTCGCGTCATTAAATTTTTGCTCAAATTTAACGGCTTCATCTTGGATAGCTTGCGCCTTGCCGTTTGTTTTGTTAAAATTTTGCTCGCCGGAAATTTTATCAGCGATGGCTCCGCCGATTTTTGTCTGCGATTTTGGCGCCGGTAGATACACGGTCTCATCGGCGTCAAATTCCGGATTTGCGTTATATGTTATTATCGCCACCGGAATAGCGATAAAAATAGCGGGTATAATCTGACGCGTATCCCAGTCTATGTGATATTTTATCTGTAAATAAAATCCAACCAAAGCATAAAGGACGTAAAATATCGCAGCCACATGTATCCATATAAACATAAAGGCTTTATTTGCATTGCTAAATAAAAGCAGGGCGTATTTTTTATAATTCAGCCTGTTTAGGCAGACGAGTATATTTATCGCAGATAGCGCGAGCATGCATAAAAACGACATCATGGGCGCATCATGTACAAACGTAAGAAATACGACGATATAAATCAGGAAGGTCAAAAGCGTCCCGAAAAACAGATATCTACAAAAGCGAAATCTATCGTAGCTTTTTAAAATTTCTTGCGGAATTTGGCTGATGTCCGCGGGGATTTTGTCTTTTTGCATTTGCGTTTTTACCGCCTTTCTCGGTTATTTTAGCTCAAATTTTGCTTTTTTACTCCGTAGCGTTTTAAATTTAATGAAGCGAGCTTTTTTGGCTTGCTTCTTTTTTAACAGACAAACGATCCCGATTTTGCATTAAATTTTTAAAAATGAATACTTACCGGCTCTTGCAATTTTATCGATAAAATTTTTGGCAGGCTAAATTTACGCTCTGCTTCTAGCTAAATTTAGCTTCAAAATTTATCTTACTTCATTCATAAAATAAGGCAACCAAGCTAAAGCTCATCCGTTTTATCCACCCGCACGAACGCCCAGTGCATAAAATCCCGCTTTGGCTCGTATTTGCCGCTGTTAAAATACTCCGCTAGCCGCGCCTCTTCCGTTTCGCTTAGCTCGCCGCCTAGCATCCAGCGCGTCTTTTGCACAAACTCCTCCGCACTTTTCGCTCCGCCGCCGTGGCACTGGGCCTTGATATAGCTGAGACTCGGCAGATAGCCCATTTGAAACAGGATGTTTAAAAGATAGACGAAGTCGGGCTTTTGCTCCACTTCGCGCCCTATCGCGTCCAAAATATCCCTATCCACAAAGCTGCCGCCCACTTTAAATGTGATGTAAAGCGATTTTTTACTCTTTGAAAGAAGCTTGTTAAGCGCAGCCTTTAGATCATCCACCTCAAGGCAGCGCGAGGCGAAAACGATATCGCACGCGGGCATGTCCGACCAGTCGTCCTCAAAGGCCTTTTGTGCGAATTTCGCGTTTTTCGCGCCGTAAATTTGAGCATTCTCGCGGGCGAATTCCAGCATTTTGGGCGAAAAATCGTAGCCGTAAATTTGATCCACCTTTTCCGCTGCCAGCACGCTTAACGCACCCGCTCCGCATGCGAAATCAAGCAGCGTAGAAACGCCCGCAAAATCGACCTTGTCTATAAACTTGCGCGCGTAGGCGCTTTTCATCACGCCCTCGTTGAAGCTCGGCGCCTTTTTGTCCCAATGCTCGGCCAGTTTTTTGCCAAACGAGCTTTTTGCCTTTTGCGCCTTATAAAGCGCGTCAAAGTCGATCTCATCGTAGTTTGAAGCTAAAATCATAACTATCCTTTCTAAAATTTAGCGGGCAGATCGCACCGTTTTTTTTGTTAAATTTTAGCGCAAATTTATACGCCACGCCCAAACCCGCCTAAAATTTCAAACTACCCGGCAAGAAGTGCTAAGGTAAGCCCACCTCTGCGTATTTTATCTGCTCGAAATTCTTTAAATTTTTACCGAACGATTGCAGTTAAATTTTAAAAGTCGCTCATAAATCAAAATTTTAACCTGTCGCCCGCGCTTGCTCGCTCCGCTTTTAACACCGCTCAAATTTATTGCAAAGCCTCCAATCTAGCCGCTATGACCTTTTGCATCGCTTGATTTTTCTTGTTTTTGGCTAAAATTTGCAGCCTCCTTTTGCCGATGCGCTTGTCGGCGGCCTTTAGGATATTTGCAAGCCCCATTCATCGGCACCAAAGTGCTTTGCAAACAGCTCCTCTTTTGGCGTGTCGATATATTCGCGTATAAGCTCGCCGATGCCGCTTATGTCGTTACCATACGGATAAATTTTCGCTAGAGCGCCCTGTGCTAGGCTTTTTACGCCGCCGCTTTTTAGCACGAAATCCTTCGGATAATCAAAAATAATCTCGCCCGCAAGCGTGATAAAATATCGCGGCAAATCCGTGCTGCCGCGTCTGCTTTGCATCCTATAAACCGTGCAGTGGAGCTTAAAATCAATGCTTTAATCCACGAGCTCGTAAAGCCGTTTTTGAAGCTTGCTCCAGCGTTTCATTTTGCCTCCCATTATCTATTTATCGCCTCTTGCGGTTTCGCGCATAGCTTTTTCCGCCCTTTGCGACGATCGCGCCTGAAAGCTCTGCGCCTTTTCTATTTTTTGCAAATCGCTTTGTAAAATTCTGCCGCGCTAAACGGTCTCCCAAAATCTAGACTCCGTCTTGAT
>CAURUA010000076.1:0-7394 GCA_963528045.1 uncultured Campylobacter sp.
ATAAACTCGTCAAAGCTTTTTTGATTTATCGGATTTGCCAGAGCCTTTGCGATGAGCGCCGTCTCGTCAAATTTAGCCACGGGGTTTGGATCAAAAACGCCGAGCAAATTTTTCTCGTTTATCTCTAAGCTTAGATGATCATCTTTGCCATATGCGATAGGGATTTGCATATCTGCCTCCTGTGTGGAATTTTGCGGGATTATAACGTAAATTTTATTTAAAACGATTTAGCCTCGCGCGGGTTATGAATGGAATTTAGAAAGCTTTAGAATTTAAAAATTTCAAGGTTTTATAAAATTTTATAAAGCCACTGGGATTTGAAATTTAAAGCTCGCGAGCCGTATGCCCGCGAGCGCAACTATTATAAATAGCCGTAAATATGAGCGAAGATAAAGCCCATCGCGCATGAAGTAAGAACGCCTATTAGCCCAGGGAAAATGAAGCTGTGGTTGATGACGAATTTACCGATGTGCGTAGTGCCGGAGCGATCGAACTGGATCGCCGCAAGATCGCTCGGATAGGTAGGTAGGATATAGTATCCGTAGCAAGCCGGTGCAAATGCAATAATAAGGCCCGGATCAATACCGATGCTAACCGCTAGCGGTACGAAAGTAGCAACCGCCGCCGCTTGAGAGTTAAGGAATTTACTAATTAAAAGCGAAACGATGACATACGTCCATGGATAGGCCTTAACGACCTCGCCAAGGGATGCCTTAAGCATTTCGATATGAGCGGTAAACATAGTCTCCGCCATCCATGAAATTCCATAGATCGCCACGAGCGCTATCATACCGCTATGAAAAATTTCGTTTTTAGCGATATTGCCCGCTTTAATACCGGAGGCGATCATCATGATGGACGCCGCTAGGAGCATGAAAATTTGAATGGTTAAGACCATATTTAAATTTGTGGTCTTTTTCATCGTATCTTTTACGACAATGCTTGCGTTTGCGATACTTTCGCTCTTATCACCTGTCGTAATTACTACATTTCCGTCTTGAGAGACGATGCTTTGAGATAGTTTTTTATCTTTGTCGTAAATTTCGACGCTATTAAATTTCGTCGCGTCCTTAGCCTTAGACTCTTTGACGTTTGAGACGACTTTGCCGCCGTCCACCATAGAGATGACCTGACCGTCTTTGATCGTGATATTTTTGACCGTTTTTTTATCGACGATGATCTCTACGGATTTGCCAGGGACATTTTTAGTCCACGCAGGGCGTAAGCTTTTTTCGTAACCCAAAACCGCAACTAGCGCAATAGTGGCTAAGAATATCCACATGCAGATCCACTTAATCCTAGGAAGCTTTTGACCTAACAATGTCGTGCTTTCGCCGTAGATATATTTTTTCTGCTCTGGGTCTTTGATCTTTTCTTGAAATTCCGGATCTTTATCTAGATCTTTGCCTCTAAAAATCGACCACGTTCCGATCGCAAGCATACCGATGAAAGTAGAAGGGATAGTGAGTTTTAGCAGATCCAAGTACGTACTAAAGCCCTCGATATGCACGCCTTGACCTAGTAAGATCGCGACCATCGAAACACCCGCAACCGAAACGGGGCTAGCGATGATAGCAAGCTGCGAGGAGATTGTAGAAGCAGCCATCGGGCGCTCAGGGCGAATTCCGTTTTTAATAGCTACGTCATAGATGATCGGAAGCAGCGTATAGACGGTGTGTCCCGTTCCACATAAGATTGTAAGCGTCCACGCAACAGTTGGAGCGATAATACAAACCATCTTTGGATGCTTACGAAGCAATTTCTCCGCTATTTGAAGCATTACATCAAGCCCTCCCGTAGCCTGTAGCGTTGCACTTGCTACGACGACTGCGAGGATAGTTAAAATAACGTCCACTGCCGGCTTACCCGGCTCTAATCTAAATCCAAACACCAAGATCACTAAGCCTATACCGCCTAGAATTCCCAGCGCCATACCGCCTTTTTTAGCACCATAAAACAAACAGCCCAAGACTATAATGAGCTGCAAAAAGAATTGAGTGCTTTCAGACAAACTTGTCAGAAACTCCATAGTTTCTCCTTCAGTAAAATTTAAAACAAACTTTGGCGATTATACTAACTTTTTATTTAAACAAAATTAAAGGAGCGTTACGAATTGTAAAAATCTGTCAAAATAAAAATTTACTGAAATTATAATTTTAAAGCGGAATTTATATAGCGAAATGCGAAAAATAAAATTTTACTTAGAGCTGTTTTTATATCATAGAATTTCGCAACTTTTAAGAAAACTTAGAATTTCATTATAGCTCAAGCTTTAAACCGATTTTTAAGCCTTGGGGTAGTATCATTTCGCAAAGAGCGGATTAAGATGAATTTTATAAAATTTTGTATTGCCTTTTTGATTTGTTTATCGCAGATGGCAGCAGCGGGCAGCTTTGATCTAAACTCCACGCTGCGTCTGGGCGCATTCGACGCAAGCTCGCACCGACTGCTTTTATGCGGCAATGGCGGCGAGCTTAGGATGTTTGATACTGCTAAATGGGATGTGGAGTTCGCACAAAAATACAGCGATAACGAAATTACGGCTCTAAATTTTAAAAACGGCAAAATTTATCTAGCTTGGGGTGGAGCCGAAATCGCGGTACTAAATGACGGATTAAAGTTTTTACGCGCGCTTAAGACAGGGCGTAGCGGCACAGCCCAAATAGATGCGATCTATGCCGCAAAAGACTCGATTTACGCGGTAGTGGATAAGAATCAACTAATAAGATTAGACGAGGACCCTGATAACAGCGCGGATGGCGGCTACGCCCCAGGTGAGAATTCCACCGCAAACGGGCAATCTTTAAATAAAAATTCCATCCCCGACGGGTCGCGCGGAATTTCGTTTCATTACGGCAGGATCAATGCCGTTAGCCTGGGCGCTAACGGGCTTTGCGTCGCAAGCTGGAACGGCGTAGCCTGTTTTAGCGCAGATCTCGTCGCGACTAAATTTAGCGGCATCGATACAGCGCCTAATCGCGCTGCGCAGGGAGAGCTTGGTAGCGTGAAATTTAAAGATGCAGAATTTAATAATGCGAAAAGCGCGCAAGCCTCCGAGCCAAACGAAACGAAAGCTGACGGCGCAAAGAGCGCGGAATTTCAAGACGAGGGGCTTAAAACTCAAAGCGAAATTTCAGCCGAAGCTGGCGATAAAAATTTAAGCGGCTCTATCGCCACTGCGCTTGCAGACTGCGACGGGGCGCTGTTTACAGGCGATATAGAGGGGAGCTTTATAAATTTAAAAAGCGGCGAGCGTAAAAGCGTGGGCTCTTGGATCAAATCCATCGTGTGCGCCCGCGGCACGCAGTTTATCGCTACTAAAGATAAAATTTACGAAAATCAAAAAGCAGGATTAAAGGAGGTTGTGGGTTTAAAAAGCGAATTTTTAGCGATGTACGCAGACGGGGATGCGATCCTCGTAGTCAGCAAATCAGGTAAAATTTTAAAATTCTAAGAAAGGATTAGTATGTTAAAAAGTTTCAAACCCGTGCTTTTGGGCTCGGTTTTGTTCGCCGCAAGCGCCCTGTGTGCCGCAGATAGCGACTTAGAGCGCGTGATGAAAGAACGAAATTTAAGCGAAAAAGACGTTTTGGCGGCGGCTAAGACCTATCAGCCGACCGGTAGGAAGGACGATTATATGGTCTTCTCTTCCGGCGGTCAAAGCGGACAGGTGATCGTTTACGGCGTGCCGTCGATGAGGATCTACAAATATATCGGCGTATTTACCCCGGAGCCTTGGCAGGGATACGGCTTTGACGAGGAGAGCAAGGCGGTCTTAAGATCGGGCTCTATTAACGGCAAAGAGATCAACTGGGGCGATACTCACCATCCAAATTTCAGCGAGAAAAACGGCGAGTACGTGGGCGATTATCTCTTTATCAACGATAAGGCAAACCCAAGAATTGCGGTTATAAATTTATCAGATTTCGAAACTACTCAAATAGTCGTAAATCCGGTAATCAAAAGCGATCACGGCGGCTCTTTCGTAACGCCTAATACCGAATACGTCATCGAAACCAGCCAATACGCAGCCCCTTTTGATAACGACTGGCACCCAATCGAGGAGTATCAAGCAGTCTATCGCGGTGCAGTAACGCTATGGAAATTTGACTACGATAAAGGTAAAATCGACGTAAATAAATCCTTTTCTCTAGAGCTTCCTCCATATATGCAAGATCTAAGTGACGCAGGTAAGGGCGAGAGCTTCGGCTGGGCGTTTACCAACAGCTTCAACTCCGAAATGTACACAGGCGGCATCGAAAAGGGTCTGCCTCCTATGGAAGCCGGTATGAGCCGCAACGATACTGACTACTTGCACGTTTACAACTGGCAAATTTTAGAAAAACTTGCTCAAGACAGCAAAAACTATAAAGTCGTAAACGGACACAGAATCGTTACAATAGACGCCGCCGTAAAAGCAGGAGCGCTATTTTTGATCCCTGAAGCCAAATCCCCTCACGGCGTTGATGTTAGCCCTGATGGTCGCTATATCATCATCGGCGGTAAACTAGATACTCACGCTAGCGTTTATGATTTCAAAAAGATTAAAGAGCTAATTGATAAAAAAGAATATGCAGGCAAGGATCCATACGGAATTCCGATCCTAGATATGCAAAAGACGCTTCACGGACAAGCAGAGCTTGGCCTTGGACCTTTGCATAATACCTTCGATTCGCAAGACGGCGTAATCTATACATCGCTTTACGTAGATAGCCAGATCGTAAAATGGAACTACAAGACGCTAAAGGTTTTAGATAGGATCAACGTCCACTACAACATCGGTCACCTCGATTCTATGGAGGGTAAATCCTCTAAGCCTGTCGGCAAATACGTAATCGCGCTGGATAAGCTTTCGATCGATAGATTTAATCCTATCGGACCGCTTCATCCGCAAAATCACCAGCTGATCGACATTACAGGACCTAAAATGGAGATGCTTTATGATCTTCCTATCGGTCTAGGTGAGCCGCACGACGTAGTTTCTATCGCAGCTAGTAAGCTTCATACGAAACCTACCTATACTATGGGAACAAACTCTCGCACCGGCAAGCAGCACCCTGCTATGACGCTAGCGGGTCAGGAGCGCATCGAGCGCGACGGCAAAAACGTAAAAGTCTATGCTACGGCGATCCGCAGCCACATCAATCCTGAGCACATCGAGGTTAATAAGGACGATAACGTAACGATCTATATGACAAATTTAGAGCGTGCCGAGGACGAAACTCATGGCTTTACGGTTGATGATTACGATTTGCATATGTCACTTGAGCCAGGTAAGACTGCGAGCGTAAATTTCATCGCAGATAAAGAAGGCGTATTTCCTTTCTACTGCACGGAATTCTGCTCTGCGCTGCACCTTGAGATGTTCGGATATCTATACGTAAAAGATCCGAATAAAAAATATACTTCAGCTAAAGCGTCTATGCTAAAAGCTCTTAGCCCAGAAGCTCTAAAAGCCGAATACGACAAGGTAGTAGCTACTAATAAAGCCACCGACGACGTTATTCAATCAGTCGTTAAATTCTTAAAAGAGAAAAACTACGAGAAATATCCCAAGGTCAAGGCTTTAGTCGATGACGCGCTGGATCAATACAGCAAAATTCCTGAAACTAAAGCCAAGGCAGACGCCGCCGTAAAAGCAGGCGATATGAATGGCGCGATACTTTGGGAAGGTCAAGTTTGGCAGTATTTAGTAAAAACCGCAGATGTCGGACTTCGCGCTAAAAACAACCTGATCCGCGAGCTCTCCACTCCTATGAGCGAGGCTGCGTCTAACGGCGAGAAAGCTTACCTACGCGGAGGCTGCAACGGCTGCCACGTCATCGGCCAAGTAAGCTCGGGTCCTGATCTAACAGGCGTCCTACTTCGCCACGAAAACGGCGAGAAATGGGTAGCCGATTTCATCAAAGACCCTGCTAAATTCTACGAAGATGACTACGTTAAGGCAATGATAAATTACTTCAACCTTCGCATGCCAAATCAGCATATGAAAGACGAAGAGATCAAAGATATCATCGAATACCTAAAATGGGTCGATGAGAACGCGGGTCTTAACTAGCCCCACTCTCCCCCGCAAGGGGGAGAATTTAAAGGAGATGAAATGCCAAAATATAAAATTTACGCGATTTTAGCGCTGCTTATTATGACGGTCGCTTTTACCATCCCTACGCTCGGATTTTTCAAAGTCCAAGGCAAAATCGTATCGGGGCAGGTTAGCAGCGTCTCGCAGCTGCCCGCATACTCCGCACCGATATGGAATTTTTATACGAAAGCATCGTATAAAAATCACTTAATTCCTAGTGATGTTAAAAACGATCTAGGCGCGATGCTGGAGCATAAATTTGAAGTGGGCGTACCTAGCATACCGGTGTGGAAAATTTCACTTGAAGCGCCGAACTATCCAAAAGAGGCTTTCCCTGATGGGATTCCACTTTACGTCCACGTTGACGGCTTTAGCGGCGATGTTGGCGAGATGAATACCCTAAATCACTATATCGGCATGTATCCCGTCTGGCGCGGCGGCACGCTCGAGCACTCGCTATCGCCGTATTATCTCATAATCGCTACGATCGGTATGCTTGCGTTTTTGTACTATGATGGCAAGGGGCAGACTCTGCTTATGATCCTGCCGATCATTGCGCCGCTTATTTTCATCGGCTGCTACGTGGGCTGGCTGTATTGGTTCGGGCACAACCTGCAAGACTGGGGCGCGTTTAAAATAAAGCCTTTCATGCCTACAGCATTTGGCGACGGCAGTGTGGCGCATTTTACTACCCATTCATATCCGGCTCTTGGCTTTTGGCTGATGCTGGCCCTATCGCTGCTATCGGCGTTAGCACTACTATCTAAGAAAAAATTCCTACGAGAGCATAGATGAGGCTTTTGCTTCTAGTAATCTCGCTCGCGCTAAGCTTAGGTGCGGGCGAGCTTCAAGACGCGATCGATAGCGCGAAAGCGGGCGATATTATCGAACTAGCCGCAGGCGAGTACCACGGCAATATTTTAATAGATAAACCCCTTACTATCGACGGACTAGACCGCTCCGCCGTGATCATAGGCGATCGCAACGGAACGGTCATTCGCGTCCGCTCTCCGCATGTTACAATCAAGAATTTAACAATTCAAAACGGAGGCTTCGAGCATCTTAGCGAAGATGCGGGGATCAACGTAAGCGACGTAAACAGCGTAATCATAAAAAATAATCTCATCAAAGACGTGCTCTACGGCGTCGTGCTAAGCAAGGCAAACGACGTAATGATCGAGGGCAACGAAATTTCAAGCAATACCTACCGCACGAGTTTCAAAGGCGACGGCATCAAGCTTTGGTATTCCAATGCCAATAAAATTTTAAATAACGACGTCCACAACGTCCGCGACACCGTTTTTTACTTCTC
>CAURUA010000077.1:0-7144 GCA_963528045.1 uncultured Campylobacter sp.
AATAAAAAATATAAACTAATAATTGCTAAAGGTTAAAATTCGATGTTTTTCGGCAAAATTTTAAAATTTTACGCGCATGGATTTGCTTCGATGAAGCTTGGCAAAACGCTGTGGGCGGTGATTTTGATCAAGCTATTTATAATTTTCGTGCTACTAAAATTTTTCATTTTCGACGAAAACTTGGATTCTAAATTTAAAACCGATCAAGAAAAAATCGATTTCATTTATAAAAATTTGACTAAGGAGTAGGAATGCAAGAGCTTGCTAGCGTGGATTGGTCGAGGGCGCAGTTCGCACTCACGGCACTTTATCACTTTCTTTTCGTGCCCCTAACGCTGGGGCTTAGCTTTATCGTGGCGTTTATGGAGAGCCTATATGTCGCGACCGGTAAGCAGGAGTGGCTCAAGATCACTAAATTTTGGCTGCGCCTTTTCGGTATAAATTTTGCCATCGGCGTCGCGACCGGCATCATAATGGAGTTTGAGTTCGGCACCAACTGGGCGAATTACAGCTGGTTCGTGGGCGATATCTTCGGCGCGCCGCTTGCGATCGAGGGCTTGCTCGCGTTTTTCTTAGAGGCTACCTTCTTTGCAGTAATGTTTTTCGGCTGGGATCGCGTAAGTAAGAAATTTCATCTTCTTTCAACCTGGCTCGTGGCGATCGGATCAAATTTAAGCGCGTATTGGATCTTAATCGCGAATGCTTGGATGCAAAACCCCGTAGGTACGAGCTTTAATCCCGATACGATGCGCAACGAGATGAGTAATTTTTTAGATATCGCGCTATCCCACTTCGGAGTGGCTAAATTTTTACATACCGTGGGCGGCGGCTATATTACCGCGGCGCTTTTCGTACTTGGAATTTCGGCGTTTTATATGCTAAAAGACAAAGACTTCGCGCTTGCTAAAAAAAGCTTCATCGTAGCGGCAAGCTTCGGTATGTTAAGTTCGCTTTTCGTGCTATTTAGCGGCGACGAGAGCGCCTATCAGGTCGCGCAAAAGCAGCCGATGAAGCTTGCAGCGATGGAGGGCCTGTATAAAGGCGAAGTAAACGCGGGCATTGTCGCGGCGGGGGTTTTAAATCCGAGCAAAACCGCGGGAGACGATAAGAAGCCGTTTTTATTTGAGATTAAGGCGCCTTACGCGCTAGGGCTGATGGCTACGAGAGGGCTTGATAATTTCACGCCGGGCATCGATGATCTGGTATTCGGAAACAAAAAATTCGGCATCGAAGGCGCGGATAAAAAGATCGAAAAAGGCAAAATCGCCCTGCAAGCGCTGAAGGATTATAAGGTCGCCAAAGACACCAATGATACCGCAGCTATGCAGCAGGCGCGCGAAATTTTATTCGGTAACCAAAATATGCAAAATCTAGGCTACGGCTACCTTGACGATGCAAAGCAGATCGTCCCTCCGGTGGCGCTTACCTTTTATAGCTTCCACGTGATGGTGGCTTTGGGAAGCTATTTTATCTTGCTATTTTTCGTGACGCTATTTTTGGCGATGCGAAAGAATCTCGCCGAATACAAGAAAATTTTATGGCTTTGCGTTTTCAGCATCCCTCTGGGATACGTCGCGTGCGAGGCGGGCTGGATCGTAGCCGAAGTAGGGCGCCAGCCGTGGGCGATACAAGATCTCATGCCGGTGGGCGTCGCGGCTACGAGCCTGGCGGGGACGAACATAATGATCTCGTTTATGCTCTTTGCGGTTTTATTTACGGTTTTATTCATAGCCGAGATAAAGATCATGCTAAAACAGATAAAGATAGGATTTTAAGATGCACGAAATTTTTCAAATTTATTGGTGGTGCGTGGTTTCGCTTCTGGGCGGAATTTTAGTTTTTATGCTCTTCGTGCAGGGCGGTCAGACGCTGCTTTTTACGCTGGCGAAAAATGAAACCGAGAAGGATTTTATAATAAATTCCATCGGCAAGAAATGGGAGCTTACGTTTACTACGCTCGTGATGTTCGGCGGGGCGTGCTTTGCGGCGTTTCCTCTATTTTATGCGACCAGCTTCGGCGGGGCGTATTGGGCGTGGATGGCTCTGCTTTTTTGCTTTATAATCCAAGCCGTCGCCTACGAATACAGAAAAAAGCCCGATAATTTCTTGGGCGCTAAGACCTATGAAGCCTTTCTTTTCATAAACGGCTCGCTGGGCACGATCCTGCTTGGTATCATCGTCTCGACGCTTTTTAGCGGCAGCGAGTTCGCGCTGGGCGATAATAATTTCGTGCAGTGGAAAAACCCCGCTCGCGGACTTGAAGCGCTAGCAAATCCGTTTAATTACATCTTGGGAGTTGCACTATTTTTCTGCGCTAGGACGGGAGCGAGCTTATATTTGATGAATAATATCGCCGAGCCTGAAATGATCGCTAAGCTCAAAGCTTCGCTTAAATTTAACGCTAGCGCTTTTTTGGTATTTTTCATCGCGTTTTTGGCGTGGGTCTTGCTAAAGCAGGGCTACGCGATCGGCGCCGGCGGCGTCGTAAGCCTTGAGAGCTTTAAGTATCTGCACAATTACCTAAGCCTGCCTGCGGCGCTAATCTTGCTACTGCTGGGCGTAGTGCTGGTGCTGGTGGGGATATTCAAAGGCGCATTTACAAGCAGCGTGCGCGGGATATTTTTTTATGGCGTGGGCGTCGTATGTGCGGTAACGAGCGTATTTTTGATCCTGGGGCTAAATCACACGGCGTTTTATCCGTCAAATTTCGACCTGCAGAGCTCGCTTTCGATAAGCAACGCAAGCTCAAGCCTCTATACGCTTAAGACGATGTTTTACGTGTCGTTTCTAGTGCCTTTTGTGCTGGGTTATATAAGCTATGTTTGGCGCGCGATGGATGCAAAAAAGCTTGATAAAGAGGAGCTTTCAAACGAGCATTATTAGGCGCGTCAGTTCCAGCATGGCTTCCGCGCGCCGTGTGGCGGCGAGGCTGTACTTTTTTGCTCGGCACTGCGTGCTTTTGCGTTTAGTTAAATTTCATATCGGCGGCGTTTTTTATGCGCCGCATCTATAAAAATTTTAAGGATTAAAAATGGTCAAATCTTTAGTTTTCATCGCGATTTGGATAATCTTGCTCGTAGGAAGCTATAAATTTATAAAGCTAAACATTACTCATCACGAAAAAAGAGAGCAGTAAAAGCGTAGAAATTTTAAAAGCTAGCGACCCGGGATTTCGCTTTAAATTTAAAAAGCGAAATCTATGGCCGCAAGATACGGGCGAAATTTTATCTAGCCCTTGTAATCGATATTTTTTTCAAACTCTTTAAGTCGCATATGGATTGAGCGAAGCTCCGTGATCGTCGTCCAGTTATCGATAAAAACGCTAAAGCTACCGCGTACTTGGCTAAAAGCATTACCTACTTGAATCATCACTCCAAGCGTAATCGCCTTAGTAAAAAGCCCCGGTCCCATTATGAGATAGGGCACGATAACTAGGATTTGCGAGAAAGAATTTAGCCATAAATCAAAGTAGCAGTAGTGCAAAAATAGCCTGTAATAGTTGTGCTTTAGTTTGCCAAATAGCGTCTTTGTGGTCTCTTCGCTCGCATATTCTGCCTTATTCTCCTCGGCATAAACCAGCTCTTTGCGAAACGCAGCTTCCGCCTTTTGATTGTTGTATTCAAGCCTAGGCAGAAACCAACCTACTAGCCAAGAAATTATCAGTCCGCCGATACTTACTGCAAGTGCGATCCATACGAGAGAGCCGGGAATTTTTTTGAGCGCCTCAAAAGGTACTTTCTCGCTAAGGCTCCACAAAACGGGAATAAACGCAAAAAGAGTCATCGCCGCCGAAAGTACGCGCGTGCCGATATCTTCGATGATTTTTGAGAAGCGGTAGATGTCTTCTTGGATACGCTGCGAGCTTCCTTCGATATCTTTACTCACCTTTTTCCAGTATGAAAAATAGGAAAAGGTCATCGCCTCTCGCCATTTAAACGCCCAAATTCGCGCCACGTATCGCTCCGAAATAGCAGCTACTACGGCAGGCATCGCTATCCATAAAAAGACCCTCATCTGCGCGTAAAAATCGTTTAACGTATGACGATCTACGTTTTGACATAAATCATAAAATACGCGATACCATTCGTTGAAACGCACGCTCAGCGTAGTTTGATACCAATTGATAGTGATCAAAAATACTAGCCCTGTATATGCTAAAAGCGCCCATTTTTTGCTTTTAAAAAATGAAACGAACATTAGCGTTTCTCAGAGCTTTTTGGATTCAAAATCGCTGTAAATAGCCTATCGCTTAGCATTTGCGCCGCTTCCTGCACATCCGCGCTTTTTACCGCATTTATGCTTGCCGCGTAGCTTTTTTCGTCATAGAGCGGATAGCCGTAAAGCTCGTGCGCAGTGATATTAGCAAGCCAAAAATCATTCGTCTGAGTAGCCCTTTTGGTCGATAGAATTTGAGCTTTTTTAAAATTTGCCAGCTCGCTATCTTTTGCGCCCGAGCTTTCGATCTGCTTTAAAATTTCACTCACGCTTGCTGCAACCGCACGGGCATCTTTCGGCTCGGTAGAAAACGATACGTTCAAGCTCGCTGCGATTTGTGGCTCGCGCACATAGGCGCTATGCACCATCGCTGAGTAAATTTGTCCGCGCGCCTCGCGGATCTGCTCGACGATGCGATTGCTTAGCACGCTTTTTAGCGCTTGAAATTTATAAGTGTCTGCAAAGTCGAAATTTTGTAGCTCATAGTTTGAAAAAATCATCCGAACTTCGCTTTTATCACTATCGCCGTAATCTTGCACAATCTCGCCGCTAGAAGTATTTAGCATCAAAGTTTTAGGTGTAGCGCTGCTTGTGCCAGGCTTTAGGTTGCCGATATATTTGGCTAGAATTTGTTTCGCGCGTGCAGGCTCGAAATCGCCGCTAAGCACAAAGATAAAATTTCCAGCACCTGAAAAAATTTCATCCGCATCGCGCTGCAAATCGGCAAGATTTGCGCTCTTTACGTCATCTACGCTAAGCGGCTGCTTGCGAGCCGTATCTCCCGAATATAGAGATTTTAAAATTTGCTCACCGAATTTAAATTCCGCCGTCTCGTCTCGTAGCGCAATCGCCGAAAGCGCGTCGGTTTTGTATTTTGTAAGTGAGCTTGCATGAATTAACGGCTCGCTAAATCTTGCGTAAAGCTCGTGTGCCATCGCCTCCAGATCCGCCCCTGCGCCTCTAAAACCGCAGTCCGCGTCGTCCATCCTAAATCTTAGCTTATAATCAAATTTTGAAGTCAAACGTCCCGCCTCGTATTCGTTTAGCTCGCCTATGGTGCCTGAGTTTAGCAGCGCGGTTAGAATTTCGCCACGAGCTTTGCCAAAATGCGCGTAGCCACCTTTTTTAACGGCTACGAGGGCAATTTTATTTTTCTCGCTTTTAAGAGGCTTTAAAATTACCTTTGCGCCGTTTTTAAACTCCAAAATTTCAGTGCCGCTAGCGCCTTTTTGCGCTTTAAATTCCGTCTCTTTTAAATCTGCTCCCGCAAGCTGCTTGGAAGCAAGCTTCGAAGCAGCGAAATTAAACGGCACTGCTTTTTCGTAGAGCAGCTCCGCGTCTTTTTGGCTAATGCCCAAATCCTTTGCCGAGATAATCTCCGTAAATCTCGCTCCATCCGTTATCTGAGAGAAAAATTTATTAACATCAGCTAGCGTTATTTCTTCTAAGGCCTTGAGGCTTAGATCGTGCTCGTCTTGTTTGCTAAGCTTTACATTGCCGTTTTGTACGAAATCAAGTAGTGCCTCTATTTGCGCACTTTGCGTATCATTTTTAAGCAGATCGGCTTGCACTTGATGTTTAAATTCCGCCTTAACGCTATCAAAATCGTCATTGTTAAATCCATGTTCGCGCACCCCTTTGATTGCGCTAAAAAGACTGCTTAGCGTGGCGTTGGCGTCGAAATTAAAAATATTCGCGCTTATGCTGTATAGTCTGCGGTTTTTAAACAGATCGTCCGAGCCGAAATAGGCTTTAAGCGGAATTTTGGCATTTACATTCATCGCGTCGTATCCAAGCTCCATCAGCCTCGATACGTAGGCTTGCAGCCACTCATTCTTAAGTGCACCGTAGCTTCTTAGCGGCTCATATTTGCCTGCGTAAAGCACGCTAGCAACATTAGTGCCGAGCTCAGGTTCTACGGTGCTTGCTAGCCCGCCTTCAAATGGGCGTAGGCTAAGATCGCGCGGGATTTTTTCGCCGTGCGCAGAAAGAGAGCTAAAATTTTGCTTGATTAGGTTTTTAATTTGCTCAACATTTACGTCGCCCACGACTATGATGCTAATGGCGCTAGGAAGGTAGTTGCGCGCGTAGAATTTTTTTAGTTGCTCGCCGGTGGCGCCTTTGATGATTTCATTTTGTCCGATCGGAAAGCGTCTGGAAAATATGGAATTAGGGTATAAATATGTGGCGCGCTTTTCATAAAAGCGCCTCTCAAAGCCCTTTTTTGCTTCCTCTAAGATGACGCCTTTTTCCTTTTGCGTTTCGTTTTCGTCAAATTTTACGCCGCCTGCATAGTCGCGCAGTACCAAAAATACGTCCTTTAGCGTTTCATCGCTTACTTGGGCTTGGATGTTGTATGTGGTGTTTTCAAAGCCAGTCTGCGCATTGAGATCGGCGCCGAATTTTACTCCAAGGCGCTGCAGAGTGTGGACTAGCTCGTTTTTATCGAAGTGCTCGCTGCCGTTGAACGCCATATGCTCGACGAAATGCGCAAGACCCTGTTCGTCGTCATTTTCATCGACACTGCCCGCGGCTACGTTGAGGTAAAAAAGTGCGCTATTTTTCGGCACGTCGTTTTTTAGAATATAAAATTTCACGCCGTTTGCCAGCTCGCCGTGCACGACGCTGGGATCGAGCTTAAGCGGCGCGTCCGGGTTAGCGTCTGCGGAGTAAAGGCTCAAAGAGCAAAGTAGGGTGGCGATAAAAAATATAAGCTTTTTCATAATTGTCCTTGGATTTAAAAACTTGCGATTGTAACAAAAGCTAGTTTAAAGTATGATTTTGCGAGCTTTGTTATGGATGAAATTTTGCCAAGGATTTGGGATTTTACTTGCGGTTTTAAAATTTTACTTGCAAAATTTCAAAAAACGGAATTTTTGGAATTTTTGGAATTTTTGGAATTTTTGGAATTTTTGGAATTTTTGGAATT
>CAURUA010000078.1:0-7022 GCA_963528045.1 uncultured Campylobacter sp.
GCGTAGTTTTTGCGAACAACCCCAGCGTAGAGAAGTTTGCCTGGCCCGATGGCGTGAGTCTGCTGCAATTTATGGAAACCGCGGGCATCCCCGCATCTGTATATTACGACCTGGATAAAGAGGATCAGGAGCTTGCCGCTGAGGTGCGAGCGGGCGTGGAGTGTCAAATTTTGCGTGATCCCGCAGGTCGTGTCTCCCAGCTGTTAATCCCCGTCAGTGAGGAGCTTCAGATCCATATATACCGCGATAAATTCGGCACTTTTAGATTCGTTTATACTCCGATAGTTTATGAGGAAAACAGCTACTCTTTAGGAATTCAGATCGAAAGCTCGCCCTATCAAGATATCATCAAAGCTACGGGCAATGCGGCTTTAGCGAATGAGTTTATGCTTGTTTTTAAAAACGAGGTAAATTTTAAAAAGCTGCAAAAGGGTGATCGGCTCGTGATCCTATACGAGCAAAAGACGCGCCTTGGCAAGCCTTTCGGCGGAGTAAATATCACCGCAGGAATGATCGAGGAAAATAAAAAGCCTAAATCGCTATATTTTTTCGACGATAAATACTACGACCGAAGCGGTAAAAAGGTCGAATCTTTTCTACTAATCACACCGCTTGTTTATACTAGAATTTCATCGTATTTTACTCCTAAAAGATTTCATCCGATTTTAAAGCGATATCGCGCGCATCTGGGTGTGGATTATGCAGCTCCCAAAGGCACTAGGGTAAATGCCGCAGGAGCGGGCAAGATTAGCTTTGTAGGGCGTAAAAACGGCTACGGCAATACCGTAGAGATCAACCACGGCGGCGGCATTAGCACGCTTTATGCACATCTTAGTGGCTTTGCTAGCGGCACAAAAGCAGGCGTTAGCGTCAAGCAAGGTCAATTAATCGCTTATGTGGGCTCGACCGGGCTTAGTTCGGGACCGCATCTGCACTTCGGACTTTATAAAAATAAGCAGGCGATAGATCCGCTTAAGGTAGTCAAGATTGAAAAAACTAACGTTATAAGCGCTGAGGAGCTTAAATTTAAAGCCCTCGTCAAAGATATGGACGCCAGAATGGCTGCGGCTAAAGACGGCTCGAAAAACCCTGCTAAATTTGAAAACTACGAGTCGCTTATCACGATAAATTAAGGCTGAAAATGGAAAATAAAGAGCAGCTGGACGACGTCGAGGAAGCCAAAGCGCTTCTTGATGCGCACTTGGACGATACGCTTGAACATGAGCTAAGCGCCGCCGATCTTACGGAGCATTTAAAAACTCTAAAGAAGCACGACGAAGAAAAATACGTAGAATTTCTAAAAAAGCTAGATCCTGAGGATCTTGCCGATGCTGCGCTTGAGATGCCCGAGCATATGCTCGAAGATGTCATCGAAACTCTGCCTCACGAAAAGATCGTCAAAGCGATCGAGGAGCTTGAAAGCGACGATCAGGCGGAGCTTTTGCAAAACATCGGCGAAATCGACGAGGACAAGGCCGAGCAGATTTTCTATGGGCTTGACGAGGACGATCGCCACGATATTCTTACTATCTCCAAATATAGCGAAGACGAGGCGGGCGCGTATATGCAGACTGAGGTCTTTAGCGCGAGGCAGGATCAGACCCTGGGACAGGCGGTCGAGATGCTTCGCGTTATGCGTGAGAAGGATGAGATCGAGAATGTCTTTCAGCTCTTTGTACTTGATAAAAAAGGGCACCTGCTTACGAGCTTTTCGACGTCCGATCTGATTTTATATGATTTTTCGCTCACACTGGAGCAAATCTCACAAAAATTCGGCGCCGAAAACAAAATCCACTTCGCCACTGATACCGATAAGATCGACGACGTAATCAAGGACTTTGAAGAATTCGATCTTAATGTCATCCCCGTTGTCGATGCTAACGGCGTGCTTATCGGGCGGATTACCGCCGATGATATCCACGATCTCATCCAAGAGCGCGCCACCGAGCAAATTTACAACCTCGCGGGCGTCGATGACGAAGCGGAGGACGATGAGACTACGATCTTTAAGGCGGGACGCGCGCGCGCCGTGTGGCTAGCGGTAAATTTATGCACGGCGATCGTAAGCTCCACGATCATCGGACTTTTTGACGCCACTATCGAAAAGCTGGTCGCGCTCGCCGTGCTTATGCCAATAGTCGCCTCCATGGGCGGCAACACCGGCACGCAGGCGCTTACGGTAACTGTGCGCCGCCTAGCCTTGGGCGAGATAGCGTTTAAAGACAAAAAGCAGGTCCTTTTTCGCGAGATCACGATCGCTTTCATAAACGGCCTCATTTTTGCCACGCTGATGGGATTTGTGGCGTATTTTTGGTTCGGTATTAAGCTTTTGGGGCTGGTAATTGCGATGTCGATGGTGCTAAATTTAACTCTTGCAGGACTTTTCGGCGCCGTCATTCCAATCACGCTTAAAAAATTAAATATCGACCCCGCCGTCGGCAGCTCCGTGCTGCTTACCACGGTTACGGACATCGTGGGATTTTTTAGCTTTTTAGGACTTGCGACGTGGATACTACTATAAAAAATTTTAAAATTTCCGAGCTTAAAAGCTCGAATTTCGTTAAACCCTTTCGCTTAAATTTCGAAATGGACGGCGTAGCGCGCGCGTGGGACTGCGTCAAGGTGCACGATAGCGTCTCGATTTTGCTCTACCATACGCAGCGCGACGCGCTTTTGCTCGTTAAGCAGTTTCGCCCCAGCGTATGGTTTTATCAAGAGGAAGGTTTAATAAATTCGCCCGAAAAGGGCTGCACCTATGAGCTTTGCGCTGGCATTTTAGACAAGGGCATCAGCGAGGAGCAAACGGCGATCGAAGAGGTGCTCGAAGAGACGGGCTATGCCGTGAAAGATCTGAAATTTATCACGAGCTACTATAGCGCCCTTGGCTTTGCGGCGAACCGTCAAATTTTATACTTCGCGTGCATCGACGAATCGATGAAGATCGGTAGCGGCGGCGGCGTGGACGGCGAGAAGATCGAGCTTTTCTACCTGCCTGCGGCCAAGGCGCGAGAGTTTATGTTTGACGAAAAGATCGTGCGCGCGCCGGGGCTGATCCTAGCATTTCAATGGTTTTTGAGCGAGTTTAAAGCTTAGCTGCGAGACGGAATTTCGCGTGCTGCTGCGCGCTTTTGCGTCTCGGCTTTAAATTTAAAGGATGGCGATGAGAGTTTTATTTAGGCTGTGCGTTATCGCGGCGTGTGTTTATGTCTGCGTACTAGCGGGACTTTATATCTTTCAGGAACGGCTGATATTTTTGGGCGAGCCGCTAGATAAAAACTTCAAATTTAGCTTTGAAAATTCCGAATTTACAGGACTTGTGAACGCTCCCGAGAGCGGCGCGCATTTAGATATGCAGGCGTCCGCTACGCAAAATGGTGCGGCGACAAACGGCGCTGCGGACGAAAGCGCTTCCGCAGCAAGCGACACAAAAGAAAGCGGCGCCGCAGCGGGCGAGATCAAAAACGAAAGCGCTCAAACTAGCGGCGAGCATATTGGCGAAAATACTTCTCAGGACATCGCAGCGGGCAATAAGACAAACGCCGCTGCGATAAAATTTCAAGAGATCAATATCCCGTTTGGGGGCGGGTTTATAAACGGGCTGAAATTTAGCGCGGCAGAGCCTAAAGGCGCGATTTTGTTCTTTCACGGCAACTTCGGCGACGTGAGCAGCTGGGGCACATACGGCGCGGATTTTGCGGCTTTGGGATACGATTTTTATATTTTCGATTACCCGGGCTACGGCAAATCGGACGGCAAAATTTCGTCGCAGCAGCAGCTTTTTGCGAGTGCCGATGCGATGAGCCGCTACGTTTTAGCGCAGCATTCGCCAAGGAAGCTCGCGATGATCGGCTACTCGATCGGAAGCGGCATCGCGGCACAGCAGGCTGCGAAGTGGGACGCGGCGCGGCTGATCTTGCTCGCGCCATATTTTAGCTTCGAGCGGCTCGCGCACGAAAAAATCCCCTTCGCGCCGAAATTTTTGATCCGCTACAAGATTCCGACTGCGGAATTTTTGCAAGCAGCACGCGGCACTCAGATCACGCTCATCCACGGCGCCGCCGACGAGCTGATACCCGTGCAGCACTCAAACGATCTTGCGGGATTTCTTAAGGCGGGCGATCTATTTTATGAAATACTAGACGCGCGGCATAATGGACTGCTGGCAATGCCCGGGACTTGGAAGATTTTAAAAGAGAGGCTGCGCTAATATAGCGGAGCTCGGCGTAAAATTTTACGCAGAATTCGACCGCTAAATTTTCAAATTTACGCAAAATTCCACGCGGATTAGGTCATCGTAAAATAAGATGAAATTTTATAGCGGCGAAACACGGCGCCAAAAACGAGGGCATAATTTCAAATCAAAATTTATGCGCCGTTAGCGTGAGTATAGAGCCGACTTTGTAGCGTTAAATTCTTCCTAGCGCGCACGCGCAGTAAATTTAAAGCTAAAATTTGCGCTAGGTCGCAACGCCGTATGCTTTAGCCGCGATAAAATTCTGTGAAATTTTATCTCCGCAGCCGTTTATAAATTTCAAGTCTAAATTTTATATTTGTACCTTGACGACGCCGCATTTTAGCCGCGCAAAATTCTGCCATACGAAATTCTATCTCGTAGAATTTTAATTCGCTGCGCTCAAATTTTATCCGACGTTCCGAAATTTATCCCGCCGCGTCTAAATTTCTCCAGCCCGCCGCGCTTTACCGAAATTTATATTTAGTTGTTGTAAAATGCGTTTTTAAAAGGATTTTAGCGGGTTGTGATATGAGTATTTTAGAGCTTACGGAGTGCGTGGGCATCGCTTCGGCGGCGCTTAGCGGGTTTTTATTCGGCGTGAAGAAGGGCTGCGATTGGCTTGGGATCTTTATCGCGGCATTTTTGACCGCGCTTGGCGGCGGGATCATGCGCGATACCTTAGTAAGCCGCGAGATCTACTCGTTCACGCACTATGCGCCTGTAACGATCGTGCTTGCGGTAAGCGCCGTAGCCATTTTTGCCAAACTTTACGAAAACCGCGATTTAGAGGGTAAATTTTTATTTATTCTAACCGATGCGATCGACGTCGTAAGCTTTTCGATCGTCGGAGCGATGGTCGCGCTAAGCTACAATCACAACGTTTTTGGCGTGGTGCTGATCGCGTTTTGTAACGGCGTGGGCGGCGGCATTTTGCGCGACGTGCTGCTGAACGAAGTGCCGTGGTTTTTGCGCACGGGGCTTTACGGTACGATAAGTATGGGCGTAGGTTTGATATATTTCGTGCTTGATGGGTTGGGGCTTAGCGGTGTAGTTTCGGTGCTTATTTTGCTGGTTTTAGGAGTTGCGTTTCGCATGGTGGCTTATTACAAATCTTGGCATCTGCCTAAAGTGGAGTATAAAAAATGAACTATTTGATGGATAATTTCGCGCGCGTAAACGTAGCGCTAGTAAGAGGCGAGGGCTCGATAGTCTATGATGAAGCGGGCAAGGATTACGTGGATTTTGGCGCAGGCATCGGCGTAAACTGCCTAGGGCACGCAAACGAGATTGTCTTAGAAGCGATCGGCACGCAAGCCGCGCAGATCATCCACGGCTCAAATATCTATAGAATTCTGCCCCAAGAAGCCCTGGCTCAAAAGATTAGCGAGCTTTTAGGATACCGCACATACGCGGTGTTTTGCAACTCGGGCGCAGAGGCTAACGAAGCTGCGATCAAAATGGCGCGCAAATACGGCACTGTAAACTTTCCTAATAAAAAATTTGAAATTCTAACTCTGCGAAATTCTTTCCACGGCCGCACGCTAGCGACGCTACAAGCTACCGGACAGGAGAAATTTCATCCGAAAATTTTTGCGCCCTATATGCCCGGGTTTAAATTTTTCGACGATATCGAGGAGATCATCGCGCATATCGATGAAAACAGCGTCGCCGTGATGATCGAGCTAGTCCAGGGCGAGGGTGGCATTAAACCTCTGGATAAGGCTAGCGTGCAAAAGCTGGCGGCTGTTTTAAAAGAGAGAAAGCTGCTTTTGATCACCGACGAGGTGCAGTGCGGCGTATATCGCACGGGCGAGTTTGCGACGTCGCAAATTTACGGCATCCGCCCCGACATCATCACCTTTGCCAAAGGTCTTGCGGGCGGCGTGCCGATCGGCGCGTGCGTGGCGCAGCAAAATATTTTTGCTCCGGGCGAGCACGGCAGCACCTTCGGCGGTAACTTTTTGGCGACCTCTACGGCGCTTGCGGTGCTTTCGCAGCTTCAGTTTTTAAAAGCGAGTGGTAAGCTTGATAAGACTATAAAAAGATTTATCAAAAAACTAGACGGGCTCGCCGCAGACTATCCTAGCCTGATCGAAAAGCGCGTGGGGCTCGGTCTGATGCAAGGCCTCGTGCTACGCGATGAAAAAAACTTGGGCGAGATCTTTAACAAAGCCCTGCAAAACGGACTTTTGATCCTAAAATCCGGCAAGCGCACTCTTAGATTTTTACCTGCGCTAAATATCAAAAAACCGGAGATCAAAGAGGGCTTTGCGCGCCTACGCAAGAGCCTGGACGAGATAGTGCGGGCGTGAAATTTAGCGATTTTTTTGAGGGCTGGCTAAACGAGAGCTACTACGCAAATGCCGCTAAAATTGGCAAGAGCGGCGATTTTTACACCGCCGTGAGCGTAGGGAGCTTCTTTGGGATCTGCATCGCGCGCGAAATTTTACGCCTAAGCGCGGATTTTGGCGCGACGCAAGCATTAAGCTTAGACGTGGCGACAAGCCCAATTGCATCGCGGCAAAACCTTGCGGCGGCGTGCGAGCTAAATTTAGATGTCACGCTTGCAAAAAGACCGCAAAATAACGCCAAAATCGCTATTGTAGAGATCGGCTCGCACGATGGGCGGCTGCTTTGCGACATAGCGCAAGCTATCTTTACGCTGGGCGGCGTGGCGGCGCTTGATAGATTTAGCTTTGCGATCATCGAGCCGCACGAGCGTCTGCGCGAGCTACAGCGGGCGAGCTTTGCGGAGAGCTTCGGTGGCGAAATCGCGCTAAAGCACTTT
>CAURUA010000079.1:0-6730 GCA_963528045.1 uncultured Campylobacter sp.
CGAGCCTTGGCGTAGAGCTTGCTTTCAAATTTCAATGGGGTTAGAATTTCACAGCGCGTGGAGTTTGCGGCGTCCGTGAAGTAGCTTTTGTCGGCAGCGACTTTATCAAGCTCTATCGCGCTGCTTTGGCAAGCGGAATTTTCGTCGTGAAATTTTGCGCCCTTTTCGCAGGCGAAATTTTTACCGCAAAGCTCCGATTTTTTAGAATTTGCACCCTCTTGTGTAGATCTTAGCGCGGAAAATGAAATTTTATCCTCATATATGCTGGCAAAGCTTACCGCTTTTGCTGCGGTGATCAAGCGCGTGCCGATGCGCGCGGCAATTTCGTTAGGATAAAATCCGCAAACGGGGATATTTAGATCCTTTGCGATTTGTAAATTTAGCTCGCGCAGATCGGCTCCCGCTACGCCGCGAACCAGCACAAAATTACACTGCTCTAAAATCTGCGCAAAGCGCTCTATCGCCGCCTTTCGCACACGCTCATTCTGCCCGTTTGCGAGCGCTTTTTCAAGCTCGCTTCTGCTAAAAAGGGCATTGTCGCCAGCGATGCAAAGTTGCAAAACGTTGTGAAAGCTCATGGATAAAATTTTATCTAGTTTTTTTAGCTCGGATTGGTAGGCGGCTGGTTCGTCGCATAGGAGCAAAATTCCGTTCATCGGTTGATCCTTTTGAAATAAGATAGGCAATTGTAGCAAAATTTTGCTTGCGTGTTAATCAAAGATTTATCGTGAGGGTTTAGAATTTGGTAACTTCCAACAAAGGAGCGCACATGAAAAATTTGGTGATTTTGGCTCTTTTAGTGAGCCTCGCCGCGGCGAAAATCAACATAAACGAAGCTAGTCGCTACGAGCTGATGACGATCGGTGGGCTTGATGCGGGTAGGGCGGATATGCTTATGCAATACCGCCAAAAGCGCGAAATTTCAAGTGCAGATGAGCTAAAGGGCATCAACGGCTTTGCAAGTTACGATACCGCCAAACTGCAGAAGAGCTTTGAAATATCGCCTAGAGCTAATGTGCAGCAGCCGGTGCAGCCTGAGCGCGACATAGTCGTAGTCGAAAAGACCCGCACCCGCACGGTTTACGGAGGCTCTACTTACAAACGCGTTGAAAATTACGGCAATGGCATCACGATCACAGAGACCGGCACTTTACCGCCGCCTCCTCCGCGAGGATATGGTAGGCACGGCGGCATGATGCCGCCTCCTCCCCCACCTCCTGGCGGCATGCCACCACCTCCGCACGGAGGTATAAAACCACCTCCTCCGCCACCGCCACCTCCGCGTGATGATTATTCTCGCAGGAGAAGTTCTAATAGTATGAGCGATAGCGAGATTGGCGGAAGCTCGCGCCGTAACATGCCGGTGCCTATGCATATGGGAACGATCCGCTCAAAAAGATCCAGTAGCGTTACAAGCTTCGGCGACTGCGATCCGCAAAGCGGTAACTGTGCTAGCGTAGGCGTAGGCGTGCAGGTAGATAGAGGGTTTTAAAATTTAATTTTACGCAGGCGGGATTTAGAATTTTATAATCGAGATTCCGCCCGCCCTAAATTTATGGCTAAATTTTAAAATTTCGTAGCTATGGAATTTAAAATTTACGCAGATATTGCTTCGCGCTACGATAAAATTCCAAAAAATTTTATAAATTTAATCCAAGCCTCGCGTGGTAAAATTTCAAGCCAAAATTTTACGTTAAAAATTCCGTGCCGCGTTTGGTCAAGATAAAATCTGCACTTTAAAATTTTAAATCCGAACATCCCGTCCGTTTTAAATTTATGACTAAATTTTAAATTTGCCTTTTCTGCTCTCGCTAAATTCCAAAATTTTGCCCCCGTCTTGCTGCTATTAAATTTTAAATTCGACCCGATTTAGCGCCTTAAATTTGTGAAATTTAATTTACAAAATAATATAATCACAAAATTATTCCAACGAAACAGGATGGGCGTATGAAAGAAATTAGCGGATCGCAGATGATCGTGGAGGCGTTGCGGCAGGAGGGGGTCGAGGTTGTTTTCGGCTACCCTGGAGGTGCGGCGCTAAACATTTATGATGAAATTTACAAACAAAAATACTTCAGACACATTTTGGTGCGCCATGAGCAGGCCGCGGCGATGGCTGCGGACGGTTATGCGCGCGCTAGCGGCAAGGTGGGCGTGGCGTTCGTCACGAGCGGTCCTGGATTTACCAACGCGCTTACGGGGCTTGCTACGGCGTATAGCGATAGCATCCCGATCGTGCTTATCAGCGGGCAGGTGGCGACCTCGCTTATCGGCACCGACGCTTTTCAAGAGATCGATGCGATCGGAATTTCGCGCCCTTGCGTCAAGCACAACTATCTAGTTAAAACGATCGAAGAGCTGCCTAGAATTTTAAAAGAAGCCTTTTATATCGCTCGCAGCGGCAGACCTGGACCCGTGCATGTCGATGTGCCGAAGGACGTAACGGCGAAGCTTGGTGTTTTTGAATATCCTAGCGAAATCAAGATGCAGACTTACAAGCCGAACTATAAGGGCAATTCTAAACAGATCAAAAAAGCCGTCGAGCTAATCGCTAATTCCAAAAAACCTATCCTCTACATCGGAGGCGGCGTTATTAGCGCGGGTGCTAGCGAGTTAGTTCGCGAACTTAGCGAGTTTGCGCAGATCCCGGTCGTGCAAACCCTTATGGCGCTGGGAGCCGTGCGAAGTGACGATAAAAACTGCCTCGGCATGGTAGGAATGCACGGCAGCTATGCCGCAAATATGGCGCTTAGCGAGTCGGATCTGATAATCTGCTTGGGCGCGAGATTTGACGATCGCGTCACCGGCAAGCTTAGCGAATTTGGCAAAAACGCAAAGATCATCCACGTCGATATCGATCCTAGCTCGATCTCAAAGATCATAAACGCGGATTATCCGATCGTGGGCGACGTAAAATCGGTGCTAGAGGAGATGCTACCTCGCATCAAAAGCGAGCTCAGCCCTGCAAATTTCGAGCAGTGGCGCGAGCTCATCCGCAAATACGATGAAATTCACCCGCTTAAATTTAACGACAGCGATGAAATTTTAAAGCCGCAGTGGGTTATCCAAAGCACCGCAAAAATCGCGGGCGAGGACGCTATCATTGCTACGGACGTGGGGCAGCATCAGATGTGGGTCGCGCAGTTTTATCCGTTTTGCAAGCCGCGCACTCTGCTAAGTAGCGGAGGGCAGGGCACGATGGGATACGGCCTGCCCGCAGCATTGGGCGCGAAGGCCTATGCGGGAGATAGACCTGTTATAAATTTTAGCGGCGACGGCTCGATTTTGATGAATATCCAAGAGCTGATGACTGCGAGCGCGAGCGGCCTAAACGTCGTAAATATCGTGTTAAACAACAATTTCTTAGGCATGGTGCGGCAGTGGCAGAGCCTATTTTACGGGCAGCGTTTCTCATCGACCGATCTTAGCTCGCAGCCAGATTTCGTAAAAATTGTCGAGGGCTTCGGCGGCGTGGGCTTTAGCGTTAGCACTAAAGCGGAATTCGAAGACGCGCTGAAACAGGCTCTTGCTAGCAAAAAGGTAAGCGTCATCGAGGCTAAGATCGATCGCTTCGAAAACGTCTGGCCGATGGTGCCCGCAGGCGGCGCGCTTTATAATATGATTTTTGAGCAGGAGTCTTAGGATGAATAGCATAAGAAGAGTAATCTCGGTCGTCGTTACCGATGAGCACGGCGTTTTATCGCGGATCTCGGGGCTTTTTGCGGGGCGCGGCTATAATATTGACAGCCTCACCGTTGCACCGATCCCAAATACAGGTCTATCGCGCCTTAGCATCGTTACTTCGGGCGACGAGCGCGTCATAGAGCAGATCACTAAGCAGCTTCATAAGCTGATCCCCGTCTACAAGGTTATCGAGGATGCAAAATTCGTCGAAAAGGAGATGGTTTTGGTAAAGATCGCGCTGGGCGAAAATTTAGCGGGGCTTGACGCCGTTTTAAAAGCCTACAACGGCAGCATCGCAAACAGCGACGACAGCAAGATCGTCATCATGGCGTGCGACGACGCAGACCGCATCGACGGATTTTTAAAGACGATAAAAAAATACAATCCGATTGACATCGTCCGTGGCGGCAGTGTCGCGCTGGATATGTAAGCGGCGATAAAATTTAATCAAAGGAGCGCAAATGAAATTATCAAAAATTGCCGAAATTTTAAATATAGAGCTTAACGGAGCGGACGTGGAGATCACCGCGATAAATTCGCTTCAAAACGCAAGGCAAAGCGAGCTAAGCTACTGCGATAGCGACAAAAACGAGAAATTTTTATCTGCCACCAAAGCAGCCGCCGTGCTGGTAAAAATCGGCACCGTAGCCCCAAGCGGCGTGCGAGCGCTGGAGTGCGAAAACCCGCACCTAGCCTTTGCGATCGTAAGCGCGCATTTTGCTAAGCCGCTCATTCGCAGCGGCGCGCCCGCAAAGATCGCCGCCAGCGCGCAGATCGAGCAGGGCGTGCATATCGGCGTAAATTCCACGATCGGCGAGGATTGCGTCATTTTAAGCGGCGCGTATATCGGCGATGACGTTCATATCGGAAGCGGTTGCGTAATCCACGCAAACGCCGTCATCTACAACGACGTGATCATTGGCGAGCGCTGCGTGATCCACGCAAACGCCGTCATCGGGAGCGACGGCTTCGGCTACGCGCACACCAAAACGGGCGAGCATGTTAAAATTTACCACAACGGCAACGTCGTGCTGCAAGACGAGGTCGAGATCGGCGCGTGCACGACGATCGACCGCGCGGTATTCGGCTCCACGATAATTGGGCGGGGCAGCAAGATCGACAATCTCGTTCAGATCGGGCACAACTGCGAGCTTGGGCAAAACTGCCTCATCGTCTCTCAGGTGGGGCTTGCGGGCTCGACGACGCTTGGACGCAACGTCGTGATGGGCGGACAGAGCGGCAGCGGCGGGCACGTAAGCGTGGGCGATTTCGCTCAGATCGCGGCGCGCGGCGGCATAAGTAAGGATCTGACGGGCGGTAAAAACTACGCAGGGCATCCTATAATGGAGCTTAGCGAGTGGTTCAAGCTGCAGGCTAAGATCGTTAGATTTTTTAAAGATAAAAAGCACTAGCCGTTTTGCCTTGGTTGATTAGATCGATCGGCTTAATTTGATCGTTTTGATCGTTCGCTCTGATCTACTCCTCTAGCTAGCTCAATCTAGCAGGTTCGCATCGTTTTAGTGAAGTTTGAGATCGCCAGGCAGTTGGCGATTGTGGAGTGATTTGCGCTGCGTTCGGTTTTTGCATAGTTTGCAAACTGCTGCGGCGGTAAATTTTGCCCTTTTATCGACAGAATTCCGCCCGCGCCGTTTTTTGTCGTGCGCTTGCTTTGTGGGCGCGGTAGAATTTACTCTGCTAGTTTGGGTCGCATTGCTCGCAGTCATTGCGGCCGAGCTTTACGAGCGCTTTAAATCAGCGCAAATTTAATTAAAGGAAAAACAATGATAGAGATGTTTTTGTGCTCCTATTTTGCGGGCGCGGCGACGCTTTTTGAGGATTTTGCCGAGCAAAATATCCGCGCTAAAGAGGTGCTTTTCATCCCGACCGCCGCAAACGTAGAGGAGTACCGAGACTACGTGGACGAGGCGAAAGATGCGTTTGCCAAAATGGGCTTTGAGGTTCAAATTTTAGACGTTTCCAAAGCGAGCGAGGCCGAAGCAAAGGCAAAGATCGGCGCGGCGCAGGTGCTTTACGTAAGCGGCGGCAACACCTTTTATCTTTTGCGCGAGCTTAAAAAGAAAGGTTTAGCAGGTCTCATCGCAGATCGCGTCCGCAGCGGCGAGCTCGTGTATGTGGGCGAGTCGGCGGGCGCGATGATCGCCGCACCCAGCGTGGAGTACGCGAGCGTAATGGACGATGCGGGCAGCTACGGGGCGGCGGCGCAAATGGGGCTTGATCTGGTGAAATTTTACCCCGTGCCGCACTACGGCGAGGAGCCGTTCGTGCAAAGCGCGGCTGAAATTTTAAAAGCTTACGGCGGCAAGCTAAATTTAGCGCCGATAAATAACGCCGAAGCGATCGCAGTGCACGGCGATAAATTTGAAATTTTAGGGCGTTAAACTGCAGCGCGAAAGTAAAATTTAGTAATTAAACGCTTCGTAAAATTTACGCTTACGTTCTCGCATAGGGCTGCGAGGTGAAATTTTAACTTAGGTGCGGCAAGTCGCTAACGAATAAATTTAATCAAAGGATTAAAATGAAAATACTACTTATCAACGGTGGAGCGCCGTTTAATGGCAAAGGCGGCGAGCTAAGCAAGACGCTGCACGAACTAGCCAAAAAAACGCTACAAGCCCTAGGGCACGAAACGCGCGAAACTACGATATTTGAGGGCTATGATATAGAGGGCGAGGTAGAAAAATTTCTATGGATGGATGCCGTGATCTGGCAGATGCCCGCGTGGTGGATGGGCGAGCCTTGGTTAGTCAAAAAGTACGTGGACGAGGTGTTTATGGGCGGCATAGGCAAGATAGTGGCAAACGACGGGCGGCACAGCGCAAGCCCAAACGACGGCTACGGCACAGGCGGGCTGATAAAGGGCAAATCGCACATGCTAAGCGTCACTTGGAATGCGCCGCTTCAAGCGTTTGATAAGCCGGGCGATTTTTTTGAAGGCATGGGCGTGGACGGCGTTTATCTGCATTTTCATAAGGCAAATGAGTTTTTAGGCACGAAAAGGCTGCCTACTTTTATGTGCAACGACGTC
>CAURUA010000080.1:0-6592 GCA_963528045.1 uncultured Campylobacter sp.
AATTTTCGGTGGAATTTGAAATAAAATTTCCCGCCGAATTTGCTACGGATTTTGCGTTTGTGCTGCAAACGCGATTGATCGCAGAATTTTCGTCAATGCTACGCGCGGAATTTACCGCAGAATTTTCGCTGGAGCTTTTCGCCAAATCCAAAGCGGCGTTTTTCGCAGATTTTGTATCTGCGCTGCAAGTAAAAATTTGATCATAGCTCGCAGCAAGGCTTTCTATATGGTCTAAGTCCTCGCTTGTGGCGTTTATAGCGCTTTGCGCACTTGCATTGCGCGCGAAATCCGTGTCGCTTTTCGCAAAACTCTGCTCGTTTTGCGTTGCGGCAGAAACTCCATCCTGCAAGTTGAGCGATCCTTTGGCTAGCAAATACGCGCCGCTCTCGCCGCTAAGCGAATTTTTGGCGCGTTCAGCTATGCCGTCCTTGCGGAGATAAAGCTCCAAAATATCGCCCTTTTTTGCGTCCGCGCAGGAAAAAACGAAATTTATGCCGCAGATGCTAAGCTTGCTTGGGCGCAGTAGCTCGCAGTTCTTGCCGAAAGCGCCGTTTGTGAGTAGGCTCAGGACGTTTAGGTCGGAGCGCGAGATCACTATCTTGCGGATTTGCGTTGCGCTATTATTTGCGCCTTTGCTCTCGCTTCCAGCTTGCTCTGCCTTTAAATTCCATGCCGCACCCTTAGCTTGCATCTCATCTTTTCTAGCATCGCCCGCCCTTGGCGCTTCTAAATTCCGCACCGTTTTTAAATCGCGCTTTGCTTTTGAATTTTGTCTTGCTTTTGAGTTCTGTGATGCTTTTAAATTTTGCTTTGCCTTTAAATTTAGCGCCGCGTCGCTCGAAGCTTTTGCGATGTTTAGAGGTTTTGTGCCGCTTGAAATCCCTTCACTTTCAAGCGGTTTTATTTCGTGCAAATCGTCCGCATCGCGCGAAATTCCCATCTCGCCTGCGATCCGTACCGGATGCGCGCGGCTATTTTTTTCTTGCGATGCCATATTTTTTCCTTTTCTCCCAAAGCGATTTTCGCGAAATCCCAAGTGCCGCTGCCAGATCGGAGTCGAAATACTCGTCTTGGTGCGCTACGATCGTGAGCTTTACGTATTCTTCGATGCTTAAAATTTCACTGCGTTCTTTGCTACTGCCAAGCGTAATTTCGTCGCTAAAGCCCTTTTGCGCGCCGATGGATCCGGCGATTACGCGCATGGATTTGGTTTTGCTTATAAATTTTTCCTTCTCCGCGCCGCTTAGGCTGTCAAAATCCGGTGCGTAAAAAATCTCCGCACCGCGTTCTAGCAGCTCAGGGCTTTGCGAGGATAGAATTTTAAGGCGCGATTTTAGCGCAAGCGCGATCTTAAATACCGCCGCAGCTCGCGCTGCCGCATCGCCGCGCAAAAGAAGCGGAAATTTTATCTGCGCTAAACGCGCGGGCAGTATTTCGCACGAAAGGGAGGCTTCTCTAAGCAGCGCCTCGTAGGCTTCGTTTTGCGATTTTAGCGAGCGAAACTGCGCGTAGTGCTCGATCTTTTTGATGAGCTCCTCTATCATAAAAGGCTTTTGGATATAATCCGTAGCGCCCGCTTTTACGGGGTTTAGCACCGTTTCGCTATCGACGTAAGCGACCATCAAAATTATGATCGAGCGCCTAAATTTCTCGATCAGCGGATAAAAGCTCGCGCCGCTCCAGCTCGTAGAAAGTAACACCACCTCAAACTCCTCCGCAAGAGCTGCCGCGGCTGCCAAACTCGCCGCGTTAGTGCATTCGTGCCCCAGTGCACCCAGCTTGTTTGCGATACTTTGAGCAAGATAGCTTTCGCTCTCGATTATTAAAATTTTCATGCGCCCTGCGCCTTTGCTGCGTACTTTTGCCAGTCGTAAAATTTTAAGCTTACCGCAGCCTGCGCGGCGATGCCTTCGCTTCTGCCCGTAAATCCGAGCCCTTCGGTCGTGGTTGCCTTGACATTGACGCGGGCGCAGTTTAAAATTTCGCTTAAAACCTCTTGCATCTGCGCTTTGTAGGCTCCGATCTTCGGGCGCTGCGCGATGATCGTAATATCGGCATTTACGAGCTCATAGCCGTAGCCTCTGACGCGCCGCATTACCTTTCGTAACAGCTCCTTGCTATCCGCGCCTTTAAATTTGGCGTCGCTGTCGGGGAAAAGCTCGCCGATGTCGCCCAGCATCGCCGCGCCGCAAATAGCGTCGATTAGGGCGTGGATAGCTACGTCGCCGTCGCTGTGTGCGATCAGCGCGAACTCACATGGAATCGCTACGCCGCCAAGCACGATGCCTGCGCCTTTTTCAAGCGCGTGCACGTCAAAGCCCGTACCGCAGAATATATCGTGCGAGCATGGTTTTAAATTTAGCGCCGCCAGATCGCTTGCGCGCGTGATCTTAAGCGCGCCCGCCTCACCTTTTATAAACTCCAACCGACCGCCCGCGCTGCCGACCGCCGCGCTGTCGTCGGTAAAAATTTCGCTTCCCTCAAGCGCCTTTTTAAGCAGGGCCGTGCGCGAAAGCTGCGGCGTTTGGATGAGGCGCAACTCCTCCCTCTTAACTACGTCCTCGCCGAGGTAGGTCGTGTCGTTTACGCCAAGATAGGGGCTGATGCAGTCTGCGCCTCCTAAATTTCGTATCAGCGAGGATATCAGCCCTGGCGAAATTTGCGCGCGAGCTACGTCGCTTACGAGCACGAGCTCGCTATCTACGAGTTTCAGAGCATTTTTTAGCGAGCTTTGGCGATTTGCGCCGCCGGGGGAGAAGTGAAATTTTAAATTTGAAGAGCCGCATTCATCTGCGTTGCATCCGACTTGAGCTTTAAAATTTTCCGCGCCCCGCGGCTTGCTTGCGTCGTTTAGATCATCTGCGCCGCATCCGATCCCGCCCTGCTCGCTTTGAAATTTATACTCGCTCGTGCCGCACTCTGCGCTTTTGCCGCGCGCCGAGGCCAAACTGCACGCATAGAGGCGTTTGCAATAGCTCACGTCTTCCTCGTTTACGGCGATTACGATCTTTTTAAATGGGTGTGCCCGCGCAATTCTCTGCGCGACGTATTGCCAAAGCGGCAGCTCGCCCACGCGCAACCACTGCTTTTTGACGGGGAGCTCAAACCTGCTCGAATCGCCCGCGGCGAGCAAAATCAGCGATATATCTTTCAAATTTTATCCTTAAAATTTTGTTACGAAATTATACGTATTAAAAATGAAAGCAAAATTAATCGCGGCTTGCGGGCTAAAATATCTTAATCTTAGGCGTAAATTTACGCGGCGCGGCGGTAAAATTTCAGCCTGCGTTACGAAAATAAACCGCAAAAGAAAAGTAAGGATTAATGAAATTTGTTATATTATACGCGCATTTTTAAGTAAGCGAGGCGAAAATGACCGAAAGCTGCGTAACGCAGATCTATTTTGCAAAAAAAGGCGAGCTGACGCCGCAGATGAGAGAGGTCGCACAAAGCGAGCGCATGGACGTGCGGGCCTTGTGCGATCTGCTCGCGCAAGGAAGAGCGATCATCCCCGCAAACGTTAATCACAAAAGCCTAAAACCCATCGGTATCGGACGCGCGCTGCGGTGCAAGATCAATGCAAACATCGGCTCCTCGGGCACGACGAGCGATATTAAGGGCGAGCTGGAAAAGCTTGAGGTCTGCTTAAAGTACGGCGCCGATACGGTGATGGATCTAAGCACGGGCGGCGATTTGGACGAGATCCGCGCCGCGATAATCGAGCGCTCGCCCGTACCCATAGGCACGGTGCCGATCTATCAGATGATCCATGAGTTGGGCGATATTAAAAATTTAAAAACGAGCGCTATTCTTAGCACGATCGAGAAGCAGGCGCGGCAGGGAGTGGATTATTTCACGATCCACGCGGGCTTTAAACTCGAGTTTATGCCGCTGCTGTCCCATCGCAAAATGGGCATCGTAAGCAGGGGCGGCTCGCTGATAGCGTCGTGGATGATGAAATTTCATAAGCAAAACCCATTCTACGAAGCGTTTGATGAAATTTGCGATATCTGCGCCGCTTATGACGTATCGCTATCTCTGGGCGACGGCTTGCGCCCGGGCTGCCTATACGACGCGACCGATAGGGCGCAGCTTGGCGAGCTTGAAATTTTAGGCGAGCTCGCCCTGCGCGCAAATGATAAAAACGTGCAGGTGATGATCGAGGGGCCGGGACACATTCCGTTTAACGAGATCAAGCTTAATATGCAGCTAGAGCGCAAGCTCTGCCGCGACGCGCCGTTTTATGTGCTGGGGCCGCTTCCGACCGACATCGGCGCGGGCTACGATCACATCAGCAGCGCTATCGGCGGGACGATGGCTGCGTATTGCGGCGCCAGCATGCTTTGCTACGTAACGCCTAAGGAGCATCTAGGGCTTCCCAATGCAAAAGACGTCAGAGAGGGCATCATCGCGCATAAGATCGCCGCTCATGCCGCGGACATCGCGCTAGGCAAAGCAGGCGCGATAGAGCGCGATCACGAGATGAGCGATGCGAGGTATAATTTTGATTGGAACAGGCAGTTTGAGCTTAGCTTCGATCCTGCGCATGCGCGCGAGCTGCACGACGAGAGCCTGGGCGATGAAATTTACAAAGGCGCGGAGTTTTGCTCGATGTGCGGGCCGAAATTTTGCGCATATAAAATCAGTAGAAATTTAACCGAAAATAAGGAGAAAGAATGAGTAAAGACGAAGTCTTAAATTTGCTTAAAAGCGTGATCTATCCGGGCTTTTCTAAAAGCATCGTGGATTTTGGATTTGTAAAAGAGGTCGAGATCGGCGATAGAATTTTCGTAGGGATCGAAATCCCCAGCGCCAAGCCTGAAATCGCAGCAGAGCTCAGATCGGCAGTGCAAAAGGCACTCGGCGCGGACGTGGAAATTTTAATCAAACAGCCCAAGATCGCCGAGGAAAAGAGCAACTCTCGCAGCGGCAAAAATATCGCGCCGCAGATCAAGCATTTCGTGATGATCAGCAGCGGCAAAGGCGGCGTAGGCAAGAGCACGACGACGCTAAATTTAGCCATCAGCACGGCAAAGCTAGGCAAGAGAGTGGGGATTTTGGATGCCGATATTTACGGGCCGAATTTGCCGCGAATGTTGGGCGAAGATAAAACGCAAGCAAGCGTCGTGGGGCAGAAGCTAAAGCCGATTTTAAGCCACGGCGTGGAGATGATGAGCATGGGCGTGCTGATGGAGGAGGGCGCGAGCCTCATCTGGCGCGGCTCGATGATAATGAAAGCGATCGAGCAGCTGCTAAAAGACGTGGCGTGGAGCGATCTGGACGTGCTGTTTTTGGATATGCCTCCGGGTACGGGCGATGCGCAGCTTACGCTTGCTCAGAGCGTGCCAGTGACGGCGGGCGTGTGCGTCACGACGCCGCAGACGGTTGCGCTGGACGACAGCGCGCGCGGACTTGATATGTTCGAAAAGCTCCACATCCCGATCGCAGGCCTTATCGAGAACATGAGCGGCTTCATCTGCCCCGATAACGGCAAGGAGTACGATATCTTCGGCCGCGGCGGCGCGCAAAAGCTGGCGCAGCGATACAACACCGAGGTAATCGGCGAGATCCCGATCGAGATCGCTATCCGCGAGGGTGGCGACAGCGGCAAGCCGGTAAGCTTCTACGCGCCGGATTCTTTGAGCGCGAAGCGCTACGAGCAGGCCGCGCGCAAGCTGTGGGAGAAGATCGAGAAGATCGATCGCGAGGAGCTGGCGGACAACTCCGCGATCCAGCCGGTGATGGACGGCAAGAGCGCCTGCTCAAATTAGGGCTTTGACGGGCGTGTCGTCAAATTTCGCGTGGAATTTCTCGTGGAATTTCTCGTGAATTTTGCAGATTGAAATTCAACGCGGAATTTAATAATTTGGAATTTTACGTCGAATTTCGCTGCAAATTTTATAATGCTCGCAAAATTTCGGTATGCAATCCGTCATAGAATTTTGCCCGTAAATTTAGCGGGTAAAATTTCACGCGGGTTCCGCGGCTTGGGATTTCGAGCCGAATTTTGTAGCTCGAAATTCCTGGCAAAAATTCCGCCACGAAATTTCGTAGTTTGAAATTTCGAGCTAGAATTTTACCCAAGCTCCGTTGTGTGAGATTTTAGATAAAATTCTAAGCGTGAAATTTTGCGGCGGAAGTTAAATTCCAAACGGACAATTCAACGAGGTAAAATTTGCTTTAGAATTCTGCCTTGGAGTTTTAAATGTAAAATTTTAATCGCAAAGCTTTGCCGCGGAATTTTAAAATGCAAAATTTATCGCTAAAACTTTGTTTTAAAATTTTAAGATGGGGCTTTAAAATATGAATTTTAGGCTTGAAATTTTATCGCGCCTAGCTTTTTAGCGGTAGCCACAGCATCGCGCTAGTTTAAATTTTATTTCGCCGGGCTTTGTGGCGGTGGAGCTTATCTGCGAAAGCCTCTGTAGAGTTTATTTGGGATGGAATTTTATCCATAGCATCGCGGCAAGGAAATTTCTCGCGCAGCTGAAATTTAAGCAGCTGGAATTTTATTCGTATAGGCAGGGAGCCAAGGCAGCAAAATCCCTAAGCCTAGGGCTTTTAGGTTTAGGGATTTTACTTTTGTACGAAA
>CAURUA010000081.1:0-6529 GCA_963528045.1 uncultured Campylobacter sp.
TTTTGGAATTTTTGGAATTTTTGGAATTTTTGGAATTTTTGGAATTTTTGGAATTTTTGGAATTCCGCTGCCGAGACTTAAAATTTTGGCAGCGGAATTTAGAAAGCTTTGCTAGCTTTAACAGCCCATGCAAGGCTAAATTTAAACCTTACGCGGTTAGAACTTCATACGCTCGCGCGAAGAATTTTACAACTTATAGTTTGCTCGCATTTTTGCCTAGATAATCCGCGACGCCCTTAGGATCTGCTTTCATCCCTACGTCGCCTTTGTGCCAACCCGCAGGGCAAACCTCGCCGTGCTCGTTCGTAAATAGCATCGTATCGACCATGCGAAGCATCTCGTCGATATTGCGGCCTAGCGGTAGGTCGTTGATGACTGCGTGGCGGACTGTGCCGTCTTTGTCAAGTAGGAAGCTGCCGCGAAGCGCTACGGCGTTGCCGAACAGCACGTCAAAGCTACGCGCGATATCTTTTGTGATATCCGAAACTAGCGGGAACTGCACTTTGCCGATACCGCCTGCATTTACCGGAGTATTTTTCCATGCAAGGTGCGTAAACTCGCTATCGCAGCTAACGCCGATAACTTCGATACCTTTGGATTTGAAATCTTGATATCTGTGATCGAATGCGATGATCTCGCTCGGGCATACGAAGGTAAAATCTTTTGGATAAAAGAATACGACCGCGCCTTTTTCGCCGATATTTTTATAGAGGTTGAAATCCTCGACTATTTCGTTGTTGCCTAAAACCGCGCTCGCCGTAAAATCTACGGCTTTGTTGGTTACTACCATGTTATTTCTCCTTGTTAATAAAATTTATGATGGCGATTATACATTTTAAAACTTTATATTTGCTGAAATTTGATGAAAATTTTTATATAATAAAATTTATTTATCCAATAATATTACTTTTATCGTTTTTTAAATTTAGTATGTTATCATCACGCTTCATTTTTTGATAAAGGAGAAAAAATGGCTGTAAAAATCACCGATATTTGCATTAGTTGCGGCTCATGCATCGACGAGTGCCCGGTAAATGCGATCGTGGACGATAGCGATAACCCAAACGGCGAGGATAGCTACTATGTATATGCCGATAAATGCGTCGAGTGCGTGGGCTACAACGACGAGCCTGCGTGCGCTAGCGCCTGTCCGACCGACGGCTGTATAGTCTGGAGCGACATCGTAGCGGGTCAACCTAGCAGGGATAGTATAGGTGCGGATCTGCGCAGCGGAGACACCCCGGTATTTGCTTAGCAGATAAAATTCCGCGATCAAATGCGCGGAATTTTAATTCATTCAATCCTTAAATAAATTTTAACCTATTTTTCGATACAATCCGCCTTTTACTTTAAGGAGATTATATGCAGCAAACGCTTTCTATTATTAAGCCTGATGCCGTTAAAAAGGGCGTTATAGGCAAAATTATTGATCGTTTCGAAAGCCACGGACTAAGAATCGCAGCGGCTAAAAAATTATGCCTAAGCGCTGAAGATGCGGGTAAATTTTATGAAATTCACAAGGATCGCCCTTTTTATAAGGATCTGATTGAGTTTATGACTAGCGGCCCGGTGGTCGTAATGGTGCTAGAAGGCGATGATGCCGTAGCTAAAAATCGTGCGTTAATGGGCGCTACCGATCCGAAAAAAGCCGATAAAGGCACGATCAGGGCGGACTTTGCGGATAGCATCGACGCTAACGCCGTTCACGGCAGCGACAGCCTAGAAAACGCAAAAACCGAGATCGCATTTTTCTTTGCAAAAAGAGAAATTTGCTAAGAGTGCCGCGTGAAGATCGCTTTTGCTAAAATTTCCGCCGCGCCTGTGCCGTTTGAAATTTTGCGAGATGGGCTTAAGCTCAGCGGAAATTTGAAACGAAAAGACTCTAAGTTTATCGAGTGCAAGGGCGAAATTAAGGGCAAAATTCCATACATTTGCGACCGCTGCGGCAAAGAATTTGATCTTGACGTAAACGAGAGCGTAAATTTGCTTTTAAGCGAAGGCGTTTTTAACGACGAAAGGCACGAGAGCTTAGACGTTATGGAGTTTTTCGGCGCCGAAGTTGATCTGGATGAAATTTTAAGAAGCGAAACGGAAGCTTTCAAAAGCGACTATTTTTATTGCGAAGAATGCAAGAACTAAATTTATAAAGGAGAAAAAATGGCAGTTCCAAAGCGAAGAGTTAGTAAAACTCGTGCGGCGAAAAGACGCACTCACTACAAAGTGACCCTTCCGATCCCCGTCAAAGATAAAGACGGAAGCTGGAAAATTCCGCATAGAATAAACAAAACTACGGGCGAATATTAATCCGATGATTTCCGTTGCTATAGACGCGATGGGCGGTGATTTCGGCTGCGAGCCGATAATAAACGGAGTCGTAGATGCGCTGCGAGAGCGTAAATTTAATGCGTTTTTGGTAGGCGACGAAGCGCAAATCAAGCCTTTTATTCCACAAGATCAAGGCTTTGAGAAATATATTACTTACGTAGCTGCAAGCGAAGTTTTCGAGATGAAAGAGGGCGCAACCGACGCTCTCAAACGCAAAGAGAGTAGCATCTTTAAGGCGGTCGATCTAGTAAAAGACGGCACTTGCAAAGCCGTGGTATCAGCAGGACATAGCGGCGCTACGATGAGCCTTGCTACGCTTCGCATAGGAAGGCTCAAAGGCATTTTACGCCCGGCGATTGCTACGCTGATGCCAAATTCCATAGGCGGCCGCACGCTTGTGCTAGATGTGGGCGCTTATGTGGATTGTAAGCCTGAGAATTTGTTTCAATTCGCGATTATGGGCGAAGCATATGCCAAGGAGATTATGGGTTTAAACGCACCACGCATCGGCTTATTATCCAACGGCGAGGAGGATAGTAAAGGCAACGAGGTAACAAAAGAAACCTTTCATATGCTTAAGAAGATGCAAAATTTTATCGGAAATGTCGAAGGCAATCAAATTTTTGACGGCTCCGTGGATGTCGTAGTTTGCGACGGATTTATCGGTAACATTATGCTAAAATCCAGCGAAGGTGTCGCAAGCGCTATCGGCAAACTTATTAAAAACGAAACGAAAAAATCCCCGATCGCCATCGCTGGCTCCATCTTGATGAAGCGCGTCTTTAAGATAATCAAAAAAAGCACGGACTACGACGAATACGGCGGCGCGCCGCTTTTGGGCGTCAAAGAGTGCGTCATCATAAGTCACGGCAAAAGTACCTCGAAAGCCGTTAAAAACGCGATCTTTCAAGCGCTTAAATTTGCAGACTCCAAAATCAACTCCGCGATAGAAAGCGAAATTTCTTCAAACGAATAGGAAAACGAATGCAAAAAGCCTCGATGATCTCAATCGCAGCATACGCGCCGAGCGAAATTTTAACCAATTTTGATCTTGAAAAGATGGTTGAAACGAGCGATGAATGGATCGTCAAGCGAACGGGCATTCATGAGCGCCGTATCGCGAAGGGCGAGAGTACTAGTGATCTAGGCGCGAAAGCGGCGTTAAAGGCGATCGAGCGTAGCGGCTTACAAAAAAATGAGATCGATGCGATAATTTGCGCCACGATCTCGCCCGATTATTTCTGCATGCCCTCGACCGCGTGCGTCATCGCAGATAAACTGGGCTTAAATTTCGGCATCACGGCGTTTGATATAAATGCCGCCTGTACGGGCTTCATCTATCTTTTGGAGCTTGCAAAATCCCTCATCGAAAGCGGTGCTAAAAAACACGTGTTGATAATCGGCACGGAAAAGTTAAGCTCGATAGTCGATTGGAACGATCGCGCTACATGCATACTTTTCGGCGACGGCGCGGGCGCTGCGGTTATCGCGGCACGCGACGATAACGAAATCATCGACATTCATACCGCTAGCGACGGCAGCAAGGGCGATCTTCTCATCACCGCAGCCCCGGGTAGCGTCAATCCACTCAGCCAAAAAATCATTGACGAAAAGCTAGGTTTCATGCAGATGGCGGGGCGCGAGGTCTTTAAAATCGCGGTACCGACGCTTAGTAACGACGTCGTGGAGATTTTGGCGAAAAATAAAATTTCGCCCGAGCAGGTCGATCTTTTTATCCCGCATCAGGCAAATTTACGCATTATCGAGGCGGTCAAGGCTAGACTGGAATTTAGCGACGAGCAGTGCGTGCTTACGATCGGCAAATACGGCAACACGAGCTCGGCGTCGATCCCGATGGCGATAAATGACGCTTACGAGAGTGGCAGGCTCAAAAACGGCTCGCTTATGCTACTTGATGCGTTCGGCGGCGGCTTTACGTGGGGCAGCGCGCTTTTGAAATTCGGTGGCAAGAGCATAAACTAGCATTTTTTAAATTTCATTAATCTTTGAATTTCGCCATATTTAAGAGTTAAAATTCCGAGCTTATTTACAAAACTAATTTCAAATTTATATTTATTCCGAGTCGGGTTTCAAAATTTTAAAATGAGGCGTTTGTAATAAAAAGCATATTATAATATTGCGTAGTTTGAGTATTGGTTTTCTGTGCGAGATTATAAAACGACGTTAGTCTGAGGCTACTGCTTTTTGGCGACGGGCTTTTAGAAATATAAAAGAAATCAAATATGATAGCCTAAATGGGCGTTACTTTCAGTTGATTCTACACATTAATGGCTTGTGATTAGCTGCAAAGCTCGACAAGTATTTTTACGGCGGCGTATGTGGATCTTTTGAGTGACCTACACATAGGCTGTAGAATAAAATTCAAATACCAAAACGCTCACAACAGCAAGCATCAAATTGCCTTAGATTTGAAATTTAGCATAAACGCCGGTAAATTTAAATCAAATACTACGAATGGAACAATAAGGGACGCTATGTCATGAGCGAAGAGGCGTCGTATCTCTAAATCTATAGGGCGTTAAAATCTCCAGCTATCTCCCGTTATCAATATACATTATCTCTGTGTAGATAGCGGCGAGCCGGAGGGCGTGCTCATGTCAGCTGCAGACTAAAGCGGGTCAATGCACTTAGCTTTATTGCGAAAGCTACAGCAGTTTATAGGTTTTGATGGTAGGTCCAGCTCAATGCCATTGCAAGCATTTAAAAATTTTAGCACGAAATATCATCTCACAGTTATGGACGACGGGTATTAAAGCATATAATTAGGGCTATTTCTTATAAATTTTAAGTTCAAATTCCGTTCGGATAAAATTTCGATTTATTTTTCAGAAAGCGATCTGAAATTATTTAAAATTCCTCCGTTAGCTTGGACTATCTAGAGTTTTGCTCATGTGCCCGGTTTAAAATTTTAAATAACGTAAAATCCCAAATTCTCGTGCTTAAGGATAATTTTTCTGATCTCTTTTAGTAAACTGAGCGAGGCTTCGATTTCGACGCGGCGGGTGCTTACGCTCTCGATGTTCGCGCCTACGCTTATGCCTTTTGCGAGGGCGTATTTATAGATGAAATCAAACATCTCTGCACACAGCGCTGTTGAACTTTGCAAAATATCGACGCTGCTTTGCAGCCGTTGCTGCAAAAAATCCGGCACCGAGATACCAAGCCACTTCATAAACTCAAGCGTCTTTAGGCTGCCGCACGGCGTGAAAGTAAAGATTATAGGCACCTTTTTGCACTCCAAAGTGGCGTAATCGTCGATGAAATCTTTGGCGTTTTGCACATTATAAACCGCCTGGGTGATAAAAAATTCGCACCCGTCCGCAGTCTTCTCCGCGATTTTTAGGTGCTCGTCGCGGCTCTTTTCATGGCGTTCAGGAATGCAGATGCCGCCTAGGCAAAGATGCGGCGCCACGAGTCGCTTGAGCTCATAGGCGCAGCTTAGATGCAGTTTGCATTCTTCGTTTTTAGAGCTCGCCCCCACGAAAACACCGAGCCCGCTTGCGGCATGCCTTAGAATTTCGCAAAATTCCGCCTCGTCGTATTTGCCTACCGCGCGATAGATGATCGCTTCTTTATCGGTGTGTAGATACTGCGTGTAGTAGCGCGCAGGATCGATCGTATGCACAAAAGGAAAGGTCCGCTCATCTTTCGTGCGCGCGCTTTCATCTTGTAGATCGTAGATGACGATGCCGTCGCATTCGCATTCGCCTAGGCGTTGCGACCACGCCGTACCCAGGCGCTCGAGCTCGTCTTGAGAGGACGTGATTTTAGGCGGGACGATGCCGTAGAGCAAAATTCCGCTTTTTCCGTTTCTAATTTTTTCTTTTAACACTTGCCATTCCTTGATTTTTCGCGCATTTTAGCAAATTTAAATTTAAAAATTTAAATGATATAATGCCGCACAAATTGCAAATTTAAGGAACGCAATGAAAACGCTTCAAGAAAATTTAAAGCTTTTTTATCTGGGGCTTGAAAACAGCGAGCCGTTTTTGTATAAAAACAAGGATCTAACGACTCACGCGCTTATCATCGGAATGACCGGCAGCGGTAAAACGGGTCTTGGCATCACGCTGCTAGAGGAAGCTGCGATCGATAATATCCCATCCATCATCATCGACCCGAAAGGCGATCTGACAAATTTAGCTCTTACCTTTCCGCAGATGAGGGCTGAGGATTTTGAGCC
>CAURUA010000082.1:0-6528 GCA_963528045.1 uncultured Campylobacter sp.
CCAAAAGTCGCCGAACTGCTTAAAAAATGGGACGAGAGCTACGACGTAGCGAAAATCCAAGGCGTGCCGGCGTTCGTCGTAAACGGCAAATACCTCATCATGACGAAGTCCATCAGCTCCATCGACGGCATGGCGCAGCTAGTCGAAGAGCTGCTCAAAAAATAGGGCGCGAGCATGAAATTTGCGGAAAAAATAGCGAAATTCGGCGATAGCCGACTGCCGTGGGCGATCCTCATAGCGGTGAGCGTAGGGCTCGTGATCCTCGCGCACTCGCTGTTTCAAAACTACGTCTATATGCCGCCTTGCGAGCAGTGCGTCTATATCCGCTTTGCATTTTTGTGCATGGCGCTAGGAGGCCTGGTTGCGATCATAAATCCCAAAAATTTGCTCCTTGCCGCGCTTGGCTACCTGCTAGCCTTTTGGGGCGCGATCCAGGGCATAATGTACAGCGTCAAGCTCGCCAAGATCCACGACGCCGTGCACGGAGACGATCCGTTCGGCGTGCAGGGCTGCTCGACCGAGCCGCATTATCCGTTCTGCCTGCCGCTTGAGCGGTGGGCGCCCGATTGGTTCTTGCCTACGGGCGACTGCGGTTACGATAGTCCGCTAGTACCCGAGGGCGTCACGCTAAGCAGCTTTCAGAAGTATCTCGTGGATCTTTATCAGGACGGCTGGTACCTGATCCCGTCAAGTAAATTTATGTCGATGGCAGACTGCACGCTCGTAGGCTTTAGCGTCTGCTTCGTCGTGCTTGCCGCGATGTTTATTTGCAAAATTTTAACTCTCAAAAAAGCTTAAATCGGTCTAAATTCAGACCGATTTTGCTATACTCGCCGTATGAGAGCCTTACGCGAACACAATTTTAAAATTTACTTCATTATCATTTTTGCGAGCCTTTCCGTGGTGCTTTTAGGCGTGAAAAACTACGAGGACGCAAAGGCGCAGATCACGGCGCTCGCGGATAAAAACAAGATCGCCGCTAGCGAAAATATGGTCGGGAATTTCTCGTTTTGGCTAGACGAGCGGCTGCACTCTTTGGTGCGCGCGGCTAAATTTATAGAAAATGCAAACATCTCGCAAGATAGCGAAAAGCTGGGCGGCTTCATACGACTTTTCAAAGAAAACTCCGCAGAATTTGACGCCTTGCAGTTTTTGCGCAAAGACGGAGAAATTTTCGTGGACGGCAAGGAACTAGGCGACGATGAAGCGATGCCAAAGAGCCTGCGCACGGGGCTTGTGTGGTTTGAGGAGACCAAAAGCACGCTAGCACCTACGGTAAATTTTATGCAGCGCCATAAAATTTTAGGCGAACCGACGTTAAATTTATGCGTGCCCGTCATGGACAGTGGCTCGTTTGCAGGGGTGTTTTGCGGCGTGGTGAAGCTGCAAAACATACTAAAAAATATGGAAAAATTTAAGCTAGCGCCCGATTCATACGCCTTTATCGTAACTCACGGCGGCGAAATTTTAACCCCGATGAAGGATGCGGCGCTAAAAAAGCAGATCGAGGATAAATTTAAAGAGCTTTTTTTGCGAGGCGAAGATATCACGAGCCTAAATATCGGATCAAATTTCATCTCCGTCGCCGAGATCCCCACGCTAAACTGGTTCATCGGCGCAGGTACGGATAACGAAAAGGAGCTCGCCGCACTGCTTAACTCCGTGCTAAAAAACGCCCTCATCCTGCTTTTTGCGTTTGCGGCGCTGGCGCTCGTGGCAAATTTCTTACATAACTTTATGTACTCAAAAATCAAAAACCTGCAAGACGACTACGAAGCCTTGCTCAAGCATAAAGCCCGCATGAGCGAGGCGGGCGAGCTAATCAGCGGCATCAATCATCAGTTTATCCAGCCGGTAAATTCGCTAAATTTGATGATCTCAAGCCTGCTTATGCTACAAAAAGACGGCAAACTAGACGCCGCGACGCTAGAGCATATGCTGCAAAAAGGGCAGGCCGCGACCGTGCTTCTAAGCGATACGATCGAGATTTTTAGAAATTTTTACAAAACAAGCGACGCTCCGCAAAAATTTAGCGTGCAGCGCTGCATCAAAGACCTGCTAAAACTCATGCACACCGAGCTTAGCAAAGCAAACGTCGCGGTAAGCCTGCGCGAGTTTAAAGACGAAGAGGCCACTCAGCGAATGGGCATCGTGCAGCAAATTTTACTCATCCTCATTCACAACGCCAAAGACGCGGTCGTGGAGCGATACAAAGACGAAATCGCCAAGCGGCAAGTTTTTATCGATGTCAAATTTGAAAACGGCATGTGCAAGATAGCCGTCACGGACTACGGCAGCGGCGTGAGCAAGGCGGCTCGGGATAAAATTTTAACCCAGCCAAAAACCACCAAAAAGCAAGGAAGCGGTATCGGGCTGTATTTTGGCAAAAAGCTCGCAAACGAAAAGCTCGCAGGCGACATTAGGCTTCTAAGCGCGGGCGATCCGACGACGTTTGAGCTCGGCTTTGAGATAAATTTAAAGGAGTGAGATGCAAGAGCACTTAAAGCTGCTTAAAGACCTAACCGTCCTCATCGTCGAGGACGACGAGATCGCAAGGGAGCTGCTAATAGGCGGGCTAAAGCCCTACTGCCTAAGCGTCTGGGGCGCGGGCGACGGGCTGGAGGGGCTGGAGCGATTTAAAAAGCTAGCCCCAGCCGTCGTCATCACCGACATCCACATGCCCGCGATGAACGGCTTTGAGATGATGAAGGAGATGATGCGCATCAAACCCGCGCAAAAATTTATCGTCTTTACCTCCTACGACACCGACGACAACCTCATCAAAAGCATCGAGCACGGCGCGGCGTCGTTTCTAAAAAAGCCCGTCGATATCGCCGCGCTCTGCCGCCTGCTCGTAGCTCTAACCTACGAAAAGGACGAAAAGCTCGTGCGCCTGGGCCCGCAAACCAGCATAAATCTCGCCAAAGAAAAGATCTACAAAAACGGCGAGGAAATCTATCTATCATTTTTGCAAAACAAGCTCTTTTGGCTCTTTGCGTACAATCTAAACAAGCTCGTAAGCTACGAGATGATCGAGGAGTTCGTCTACGAGGGCGAGCAAACGAGCAAGGGCGCGATACAAAACGTCGTGCTGAGGCTGAAGCGGGAGCTGGGGGTTAAATTTAAAAATATTAGTGAGAGTGGGTACATACTACTAGACAAGGAGGAGGGTAAAATTTAAGCACAATATCCGTGATTGAAAAAGCTTTTTAAAAATATATTTGTTAAAATTTTATCGCGATAAATTAGCGGTTAATATCAAGCTGGATTTATAAAACCTTAAAAATATATGATGTAATATTTCATAAAATTTTTAAGGGGATAGCTATGAAAAATTTTAATAATATCTCTTTTGCCGTAGCCTTTGTTTTTATTAATATTTCCTTCGCGCAAGATATATATTTGGGACGCATAGAAGTGATTGGTGAATAAAACCGAACAAATCCGCAGTCCAGCGAATACAGCTCTTCAAACACCGTTTCGCAAGAAGAGATAGAAAAGATGCCTAAAAAGGAAAGCACTATCGCTGAAGCGATAAAAGCCAATCCAAACGTCGCTTTTAATAAAAAAGCTGATAAAAGCATAGATAGCGGCGAAATTTCACCTAAAGATTTTAGCATCAACGGCGCAAGCTATTATCAAAACAACTTCTTAGTAGATAACGTAAATTTTAACTACGATCTGGATCCCGCAGGCAAAAGACCATCTCGCGGTCTTTGGTGGGCTCCGACGCTAGGCTCTCAGGCTTTAAATTTAGACACTGATTTGTTCAAAAGAATCAAAGTTATCGATAGCGGCGTCTCAGCCAAATACGGCGGCTTCCAAGGTGGCGTGATAAATACGAAACCAGAGATCCAAAAGAGGGCTTTCATGGAATTTTGAGCACGAGCTATACGAGTAAAAAATGGAGCAAAATTTTCATTGATCCATTAGTGGAACAAAACTATACCGATAATACCTCAATGATGTGGCTAAATAAAAGCGACTTTGTCAAAAAACGCTACCGAGCGGGCATAGAAGGCTACGTGAGCGAAAATTTTGGACTTTTGTTTGATTACACGAGGACGAGCTCGGTGATAAAAAATATAACAAAACCTGGCGTTATGGATAGCAGTATCGCAACCCAGCCCGATGATAAAAGAAAGGCGGAAAACTATTTTCTAAAAGGAATCATAAACGCAGGTGATAACGTCGTTTTAAGGCCAAGCTTTCTTTATGCGCTACAAAAAAACAGAACCTCTATCGAATACGATCTGGGTTCGGATATGAATCTGCGCCTAGGCGGATACGTTGCATCTATTGAGGCGGATGTCGATCTTGATAACGTATTTTTAGAGCATAGCTTAAGCTACTCAAAATATACAACTTCAAGATACTTCGACGATAAAGATGGTCTTTATGAATACAGAAAATCAAATATCAAAAACTGGGGAAATTATAATTTCAGGGGTGCAACGTATTCGTATCAAGGCGGACTAAACGATATAAGGGAAAACCAGAAAAACTTAAGTTACAAATTTGACGCTAGCTTGAAAGAATTTGAAGCTCTTGGCGCGCTTCACGCCGTAAAAAGTGGCTTTGAGTTCACATCACAAAGAGGAAGCTACGAGGTACTTACGCCTTACGTGCGCTACAGCAATCCAAGCGCCCTACCTGCAGGCTACGTCTGCGCTAGTGGCGACAAGACTTGCATAAATGACGATAGCTTTGGCGGACGAGGTCAATTCCTAAAGACTAAAGACTACTATGCGATGTCAAAAATACTCTAAATTTACATAAAATTTCTCTTTATATCGAAGACGAGATGAGATTTGGTAAATTTAAGATCCGCCCAGGCGCCAGGATTGAAAAAGATAGCTTTAATAACGATATAAATATCGCGCCTAGACTTGTGAGCGAATATGAATTCTTGGATAAAAATTTTCTAGGCTTTGGGCTGAATCGATACTATGGGCGGAATTTTTTCGCGTATAAAATTTTTAACGATATGCAAGCGCATTATAAAACCTATACTAGAACGGCGCCTAATCAAGAATTCACCCTTGACGAAAGCGACAAAAACAACAGGCTAAGCACTGATTTAAAAACCCCTTATGACGATGAGCTTAGCCTATTTTACAGAGGCGATATACAAAATGCGCGACTAAATTTAAAATATGTCAAAAGAAAAAGTAAAAACGAAGTCGTAGGAATGTCAAGAAGCAAGGTAGGCTTGCCCGCGCTTAGCGGTCTTGCGAACGAATACTACGTCTATATGAATAAGGGTAGGAGCAATACCGACATAACGACTTTTAGTATTCAAAATATCGAGCCTTTGATGCTTATGGGGATTGAAAACGATCTGGAATTTTCCGTAACCTACACGCATAAAAAGAAAAATTTTAGCTCCTATACCGACATAGACATCGATGATCCCGTTTATTACGAAGGAAGCGTCATAAAAAAGGGTGATTTGCCGGTGATTGCTTTTTATACTCCGGTCATTGCAAGGCTCGGGCATAACATAAATTTCTCATCGTTTAACATTTCTAATTTCATTACCTACACTGGTAAAACCAATACGCTGATAAGCGACTATGATAGAGCGCTTGGGATGCGAAAATATAGCAAATTTAAACTCCCGTCCTACGTGACGTGGGATATGAGAGTGGGCTTTGAGCAAAAGATCGCAAAGGATCTTAGATTTTTCACAAATCTCACTATCAATAATATCCTAAATAAAAAACATGCCATCGAAGCTGGAACATACGACGGCAAGGTGTATTATGACTACGATCTAGGACGAAATTTCTGGCTTGAGGCGGGAGTTAGGTGGTAAATTTAAGGCATATAACTTCGGCGTTCGCCTGATTTGATAAATTTAGAAACGCAAGCCTAAAAGGCTTTAAAATTTTAAAGCTTTTTAGTAGCGAAGTCTCATAACGAGCACAAAGTTAAAATTCGCTAAGCGCGAGAAATCATGAGTTAGGAACTTTTGAGCGGATATCACTTATCGTCTAGCCACCGATTGCATAGTCATCAGTAGAAATTTCATTTATCGCCACGATGAAAGTTTTTTGCCTCGCTCATAACTTCGACAAAACTTTGCTTGAGCTCTCTTTTTGCCGCGGCTTCCTTTTGCCGCTTACTAAGCCCACCGTTTTCCTTCATCATAACGTTAATAATCGGCATTTACCCCGAATCCATTAAATTTGAGATGATATTTAAATTTTCAAGTGCAAATCTGCCACTATTTTGGCGTAAAAGCGATCAAAATTTTAAAATTTTACCATGCCGCTTAGGGGCAAAATTTACTAGAAACTTTCCCATCGCGGCTAAATTTGATATGGCGCGGCAAAACCTATTTCGCCAGCAGCTCTTTTACCGCGGCGGCCATTTCATCGACGGAGCCGAACGAAGCCGTGTTTAAGAGATACTTGCCACTGACGACAAATGCCGGTACGCCCGAAATCACTGCGACTTCGTAGCCCGCATCCCACTGCGCGAGCAGAGCCTGCGCCTTTTTGCTGGCAAGCGCCGCTTCGTATT
>CAURUA010000083.1:0-6138 GCA_963528045.1 uncultured Campylobacter sp.
AGCTCAAAGAAATTTCGGAAAAATACTTCGGCAAAGACATTTCGGAATGAAATTTACACCGATGAATTAAAAATTTAAAGGGAAAAAATGAAATTTAAGAATTTAATCAAATTTGCGCTCGCGCTTGTCGCGTGCCTAAATCTAGCGAGCGCAAATTCGCTTGAGCAGATCAAAAAGGACGGCGTCATTAGGATCGCGACGGAGGGCGTATATTCGCCGTTTTCGTTTCATAACAAAAAGGACGAGCTCATGGGCTACGACGTCGAGATTGCAAAAGCGGTCGCGGCAAAGCTAGGACTCAAGCCGAAATTCGTAGAAGCCTCATGGGATGCGATGCTTGCGGCATTCGACGCGGGCAAAGCCGATGTCGTGTTCAATCAAGTCAGCATCACGGACGAGCGTAAGAAAAAATACGATTATAGCGTGCCGTATATGACCTCATATTCGGCGATCATCGTGCATAAAGACAATAATGACATTAAATCTTTCGCCGATTTAAAAGGCAAGCGCTCGACGCACTCGGTAAATAGTATGTGGATACCCACCGTCGAGAAATACGGCGCGAAGCTCGTCGTAGCTGATAGTCTGAGCGATCAGATAAACCTCATCATCACTAAGCGCGCCGACGACACGATAGACGACGCCGTGATGTTTTACGACTACAAGAAGCAACATCCAAACGCTCCGATCAAGCTAATCGAGGCAGGCGAGGAGCCTATGTATACCGCCGCTATCGTGCATAAGGGCAACGCGCAGCTGTTAGAGGCGATAAATAAGGCTCTAACCGAATTGCGCGCCGAGGGCAAGCTCAAAGAAATTTCGGAAAAATACTTCGGCAAAGACATTTCGGAATGAAATTTGCGCCGATAAAGCCGATAAAATCGAAATTTTATCGATAAAATTAAAATTTAAAAAGGAAAGAATATGAAATTTAACAAAATACTTTTAGCGTTAGCGGGTATGGCTATCGCGCTTGCGTGTAATGCCGCGACCTTAAAAGACGAAGTTTTGATCGTGGCTACGGAGGGGACGTTTTCGCCGTTTTCTTACTATGACGAGCAAAACGAGCTTACGGGCTACGACGTCGAAATCGCAAAAGCCGTAGCGCAGAAAATGAATATAAAGCTGGAATTTCTAACCGCGCCTTGGGATGCGATGCTTGCGGCGTTTGACGCGGGCAAAGCCGATGTCGTATTCAATCAGGTCAATATGACGGAGGATCGCAAGAAAAAATATGACTTCAGCGTGCCATACACCGCTCTGCACGGCGTCATAATGGTGCATAAAGATACCAACGACATTCATTCGCTAGAGGATTTGAAGGGCAAAACCGATGCCGACTCCGCGACGGGAAACTGGGCGGAGGTGGCTCGAAAATACGGCGCTAACGTCGTAACAGTCGACGGATTTAGCAAGGCGGTGGAGCTTTTGATGCAAAAAAGGATCGATTTTATTTTAAAAACCAACGTGGTGTTTTTGGACTACGTCAAGCAACGCCCCGGCGCGCCGATAAAGGTAGTCTATACCGCTAAAGAGCCGATATATACCGCAGCGATCATCCACAAAGGCAATGCGGAGCTAGTTGCAGCGATAAACAAAGCTCTAAATGAGCTGCGAGCCGAGGGCAAGCTAAAAGAAATTTCAGAAAAATACTTCGGCGAGGATATTTCAAAATAAAGCAAAACCGCCCTCGCAAAGCCCTCGCAGTTTAAATTCCGCGGCGGCTTCGTTTGAGGCGGGAATGAAATTTTAATATAAATTTATCTTGTTTTAAAGCTTTTTTGCATAAAATCTGCGCCGATTTTAATAAAAGGAAGGTGCGAAATGAAAAGCGATATGTGCGACATGTGTCGTTGCAAAACGGATAGCTAGGGCGCTAGGCATTAAATCTCTTTTTAAATGCTTAGCAAGTCGCTAAACATTTAAAAAGAAATTCTACGCAAATACGCATACTCGAGCCTTTTTAAATGTATAGCTAGCGATGAACTTAAAAAGGACGAAAAATGAAAAATATATTAAAATTTCTATTACTCACTTTGACGGGCTTAGCCCTTGCAAGCGGCGCAAATGCAAAAACCCTCAAAAACGGCGTTTTGACGGTCGCTACGGAGGGGACGTATTCGCCCTACTCATTCCACGACGAAAAAGGCGAGCTAACGGGCTATGACATCGACGTTGCCAAAGCCGTAGCTAAGAAGCTAAATTTAAAAATAGCCTTCGTCGAAGCTCCTTGGGACGCGATGTTTGCGGCATTTGACGCGGGCAAAGCTGACGTCGTATTCAATCAAGTAAGCATCACGGACGAGCGCAAGAAAAAATACGATTATAGCGTGCCCTACACCGTGCCTTACGCGGTTATAGTAACGCACAAGGACAACGACGACATCAAGAGCTTCGCCGATCTAAAAGGCAAAAGAAGCGCACACTCCGCCACTAGCAATTGGGCGCAGGTAGCCGAGCAAAACGGCGCGCAGATCGTTGTCGTAGACGGCTTTAGCAAGGGCGTGGAGCTCATCGCCACGGGACGCGCGGACGCGACTATCAACGACAACGTAACCTTTCTCGATTACATCAAGCAGCGCCCGAACGCGCCTATTAAAATAGCCTTTACGGGAAGCGATCCGACGCCGACCGCCGCGCTCGTAAAAAAGGGCAACGAGGAGCTAGTTGCAGCGATAAACAAAGCTCTAAATGAGCTGCGAGCCGAGGGAAAGCTAAAAGAAATTTCGATAAAATACTTCGGCAAAGATATTTCGGAGTAAAATTTAAAAGCGGCGAAGTCGTAAATTTTAAGAACGGGCTCCAATTTAAATTTTAAATTGCGCGATCTTGAAATTTAAGAATTCCGCCGCCTAGGCGCCTGTGCGGCGCATATCAAAGCTAAAGGCAAATTTTGGATATAGATCGAATAAACCGCATCGCGGAAATACTCTCAAGCTCGACGCTGCCGATGCTAGTCGCGCTCATAAAGGTAACGATACCCCTCACTCTCATATCGTTTAGCTGCGGACTTATCATCGCCGTAATCACCGCGATCGCGCGCCTATCAAACGTTAAAATTCTGCGCTTCATTTTCGGCGCTTACGTCTGGATCTTTCGCGGTACGCCGCTACTCGTGCAGCTTTTTATCGTATTTTACGGACTGCCCGCGGTCGGCATCACGCTTGATACGTGGAGCGCCGCTATCATAGCTTTTAGCCTAAACGTGGGTGCTTACGCGTCCGAATCGGTGCGAGCTTCGATTTTATCGGTACCGAAGGGTCAATGGGAAGCGGCGACGGCGCTCGGGATGAGCTACGCACAAATTCTGCGCCGCATCATCGCGCCTCAAGCGGTAAGAATTTCGTTGCCGCCGCTTTCAAACACCTTCATAGGGCTGCTAAAAGACACCTCCCTAGCGGCATCCATTACGATGGTCGATATGTTTATGGTCGCTCAGCGCATCGCCGCACGCACCTTCGAGCCGCTGATTTTATACGTCCTAGCCGCGCTCATCTATCTCGTCGTTTGCACCGCGCTTACGTTTTTGCAAAGTAAGCTCGAAAAAGCAGTCTCGAGGTATGTATAATGGCGATAAAATTTAAGAATTTAACGAAACACTTCGGCGATCGCGTCGTACTAAACGGATTAAATTTAGAAATTTACGACGGGCAAACGACGGTGATTTTAGGAAGCTCCGGCTCGGGCAAATCCACGATGCTGCGCTGTATAAATTTGCTCGAAATTCCAAATGGCGGCGAGCTGCGGCTGGGCGCATTCGCAATCGACTTCGATACGCCGCATAAGGCAAGCGAATACAAGCCCTTTCGCGCGCATACGGGAATGGTTTTTCAAAGCTTTAATCTTTTCCCACATCTAACGGTCTTGCAAAACGTCATAGAAGGCCCCGTGCAGGTTTTAAAGGCTCCGCGCGAGCTTGCCGAGAAAAAGGCGATGGAGCTTTTAGAAAAGGTGGGAATGGCGGATAACGCAAAATCCTATCCCAATAGGCTCTCCGGCGGGCAATCTCAACGCGTAGCGATCGCGAGGGCTTTGGCGATGCAGCCCGAGTTTTTGCTGCTAGACGAGCCTACGAGCGCGCTAGATCCCGAGCTTGAGGCGCAGGTTTTAAAGACTATCAAGGAGCTTTCCGACGAAGGATGCTCGCTCGTCATCGTAACGCACAATATGTCCTTCGCACGCAAAGTCGCGGATAGAATTTTATTTTTAGACGGCGGCGTCATCGCATTCGACGGCGGCGCGGAGGAATTTTTCCAAAGCCGCGACGAGCGCATAGCAAAATTTATAAACGCGATGAATTTTTAAAGCTAAAACTACTATTTTAAGGAGAAAAAATGAAAATAGACACCCTAATCGTAAAGGGCATAGAGGCCAAGTCCAATCCCCACAACGCGGTGATTCCGCCGATATATCTAGCCAGCACCTTCGTGCAAGAAAGCCTGGATGATTTCGGCAAATACGCCTACTCGCGCGGCGCAAATCCTACGCGCAACGCCTTTGAGGAGCTTTTTGCAAAATTTGAAGGCAGCAAATACGCCTTCGCGCTAGCTTCGGGCATGGCGGCTACGAGCGCTGCGTTTGCGCTGCTTAAAAGCGGCGATCGCGTGCTGCTAAATAATAACGTCTACGGCGGCACCTATCGCTACGTAAGCGGGATTTTTAAAAATCAAGGGATCAATTACGACTTGGTGGACGATCTAAATTTGATCACCGAAATTCCAAGCGACGTTAAAATGGTCTTCATCGAAACGCCGTCAAATCCGCTTTTGCGCGTAACCGACATTGAGCGCATCAGCGAGCTCGCGCATAAAAACGGCGCGCTTGTGGTTATGGATAATACCTTTTTGACCCCATATTATCAGCGCCCGCTAGAGCACGGCGCAGACGTCGTGGTTTATAGCGCGACCAAATACATAGGCGGGCATGCCGATCTGATTGCCGGCATCGTTACGACGAATGACGATGAGCTTGCCGCAAGAATTCAGTTTATGAAAAACACTCTGGGCGCGACGCTATCGCCTACCGACGCGTATTCGCTCATACGCGGGCTTAAAACGCTAAGCGTGCGCTTCGACCGCCAGAGCGAAAATACGCTAAAGATAATAGAATTTTTACGCGACAATCCTGCGGTAGAGGCGGTAAATTTTGCAGGCTCGCATTCTGAGAGCGAGAAAAAGATACAAAATCGCCAAGCTAGCGGCATTGGAGCGGTCATCTCGATAGTGCTTAAGCCGCAATACGACTATAAAACCTTTGCGCGCAGCCTTGAGCTATTCGATCTAGCCGTGAGCCTGGGCGGCGTAGAGAGCCTGATCTGCCATCCCGCATCGATGACGCACGAGAGCTATCCGCGCGACCTGCAAGAGCGCATCGGCATCAGTCAAAATTTGCTGCGCCTAGCCATAGGCATCGAAAACGCGGACGATCTCATAGCGGACCTTACCGCCGCGCTAGAAAAATCTAAAAAATAGGCGGCGCGAAATTTACGCAAGCTCGCAAAATTTACGCGGGCGCGCAGAATTCATGCCAAAATTTAGTCCGAAATCCTTATAGCTTCGCTCGTGAAGCTATAAGGGCGCGGTCTTTACGAGCCGGCGCGCAGGGCAGGTTTAAAAGGACTTCGCCGCCGATCATCTCATCTTACAAAAATCTCTTTTCGCAAAACCTATGTCCATTTTCTCGCGAGCTAAATTTTGTATGAATTTTCACTCGTTAAATTTTACGAAGCGCGCGGCTTTGCGTAAAATTTAAATTTAAAAATTCCGCCACTACGGCGTTGAAATAAAATTTTAATTTATACGCACGGCAAGATTTACCCAGACCTCTTGCTAAAACACATTGTTTAAATTTAATTCGGATAAATCTATCTAACCGCCGTTTGATATTGCCAAGCGGAGAGCTTAAATTTAATCAAAAATTTAAAGACGGCGGCGATCTGTGCCGCACCACGCCAGCCGCCCGGTCTAAATTTAGAGCGATTAAATTTATCAAACAAGCAAATTTAGGCTCTATCCTGCTCAAAATTTAAAATTCTACGCGCCGTTTAAATTCCGCTTAAATTTTAGTCGCGTTTTAAATTTAGCATAGCTACTTCAGCTCGCCCCAGCGCTTGGCGATGTTTAGGCTCGTCTTTAGAGG
>CAURUA010000084.1:0-5967 GCA_963528045.1 uncultured Campylobacter sp.
CCGCTATGCTTTGAAATTTCAGTATGTTTTGACGAGTCGTCATACTCTAAAATTTTGTCGAGTATTGAAATTCCATCGTGTTTTAAAATACTGCCGCGCTGCTGTAAAATTTTGCATAGTGGTTAGACGGAATTCTGCGCCGTGAAATTTTGCGCGGTGGATTTTATCTTTCAAATTTTATAGGCTTAGCGCACTGCTGTGCGCGTACAGATTAAACATTTATAAAATTTTATGTCACAATTTATAGCGCGAAATTTTAAAATTTTACGCTTGCCAGTATGTGTGAAATTTTACGCTGAAATTCTATTGCTAAAACCCACTTAAGCGCGGGTTCTAACGCTTTACGATGAGGTTTTGTAGCTTCACAATCCATTGTTTTAGTTTGGTAAAAAATTCTGATTTAACTTCAAATGAATGCGAGATTAAGCTTAGTCTAAATTTTTCATCTATTAAATTTGGACTAAAGCCCTCTAAGCCGCTTTCGCGAGTGGAGCTAAACATTTGGCGTACTAGTCGTTTTATTTTGCCTCGCGTCGGAGTCGCGCTGCGATCGCCTAAAATTTCTATTTTCTTTATCTTGTAGCTGATTTCATTTACTCCATCTACGGTTTTGTTGGAAATTTGCTTTAGCACTATATTTGCGCGGTATTTGTAATAACCGTGATTGTAACGGGTAAGCGTAAAAAGATCATTGCTACCGTCCGAGCCCACTTTTATAAGAAAAATCTCGTTTAGCTCCTTTGAGATACACCATAGACCATCTATCTCATCTCGGCTTAAGCTAGCTAGGCCGTGTTGATTTCTAAATGGATTTATGATTTGCTCTAGGTTATCCTCAAAGCGGTATCCGTCAATTAAAAATCCACCTACATAATCAATGCTGTAGTCTAGGGCGTCTATTAGCAAAACATTTTCATTTTTGGCGTTAAGGGCGTCTTGTAAAATTTTAAAAATATCACTTTGACTGAACTTGCCGCTGTTTTTCGGTTCTAGTGCATAAATTTTATGAATACGTCGCTTCTGTCCATTTATCATCCTAAAATCGCCGAACCAAGCACCGTAAGTAATGACTGCATCAAACATTTTGCCTTGATAATACAATCTATATGCGTTAAAATCTAAATTACAATGATCCCAAAAGCCGCTAAATGTACCGTAGCCCATTAACCAAGCGTCAAGCTCTCTGTCTATTCGCCAAGCGGGTGTGAAGTATAATAGACTACAGCGAAATGGGAGCAATCCTTTGTCGATTTTATCTTCAACATCGGCTTTAACTTCGTCGAAAATATGCTTTCTTGTATTTTTCTCGCTGATTTTATCTTCAAATACGAAAGCCATATCTAGCCTAAAATTTAGCCTTTTTTCGTAGCCTTAGCATACGCCGCGACGTATTCAAAGCCCGAATATAGCGTCAGTGCAACCGCGATCCAGAGTAGGGCGTTTGCATAGGGCCACTGCATCGTTAGCCAGCCGATAGCGATCATCTGAAAGACCGTTTTTACCTTGCCCGCCATCGACGCGGCAACCTCTACGCCATCGCCCGCCATCGCCACGCGAAGACCCGTGATAAAAAACTCGCGAATTAGGATCAGATAGATCGCCCAAGCACTAGCGCGCCCGATAAACATAAGCCCCAAAAAGCCCGCAAGCGTCAGCATCTTATCGGCAAGCGGATCGATGATGGTGCCTAGTTTGGTCTTTTGGTTCCAAGAGCGCGCGATGTATCCGTCGAAAAAGTCCGTGACGGAGGCGATGACGAAGACTAGCGCGGCAAAATAATCGATCCAGCTGACGTGCACAGGGCCCACCATACCGCCGTTTGCACGGCCGGCTAGTAAGATCAGCCAAAAAAACAGCGGCGCCAGCGCAACGCGAAAGCTCGCTAAAATATTGGGTAAATTTAGCATTATTTAAAGGTCGTTCCGCCGTCGACGATGAAGGTGTGCCCCGTCACCCAGCTAGCCTTGCTCGAGCATAGAAATAAACATGCTCCCGCCAAATCCTCCGGTTGCCCCATGCGTCCTAGCGGGCTAAGCTCGGCGGTTTTGTCCCGCACCTCTTCGTAGTTCGTAAAGGCTCTAAGTGCGTCCGTCTCGATCGGGCCGCCGCTTACTACGTTTACACGGATGTTTTTCTCTCCAAGCTCGGTCGCGGCGTAGCGCGCCATCGCTTCGACGGCGGCTTTTGCCGTACCGTGACCCGCGTAGTTTTCGATATAGACTAAATTTCCAGTGGAGCTAAGCGATATGATCGAGCCGCCGCCTACCGCCTCCATGCGTTTTGCGGCTTCTTGCGCGCCCACGACGAAGGCATTTACGGTCGCGGTAAAGATATTATTGATGCCGCGCGGCTTTAGCCTCATAAATTTAGTGTATCCGCCAGCGACTGCGCGACCTGAGATGATGGCGTTTGAGATAAAAAAATCCACTCGTGCAAAATCCTCGTCGATCTTGGCAAAGAGCTCCTTGTAGGTCTCTGGCTCTAAGATATTTAGCGCATAAGCGCGCGCCTTGATGCCGCAAGCCTTCTCAAGCTCGGCTGCTTGCGAAGTCGCTAGTTCCTCGTTGGAATTATACGTAAAAGCGATATTTGCTCCCGCAGCTGCGAATTCTAAAACTATCGCCCTGCCTATGCCTCTCGTGCCGCCGCTGATAACTAGCGTTTTTCCTTTAAATTCGTTCGTCAATTAAAATCCTTTGATAGTGTATTGTTTCATTACGTTTTCTATTTTTTTGAGGTTTTCCGCGCTCGGCTCGCAAAGCGGCAAGCGATACTCTAAGCTCGGCGCGAGGCCCGCGATATACATCGCCGCCTTGATCGGGATCGGATTGCTCTCGCAGAATAAAATTTTATTGATCGCGTAGAGATCGTCGTTGATCTGCTTGGCTTTTAAAAACTCATTTTGTAGCGCAAATTTCACAAGCTTTGCCGTATAATCGGGCAGTAAATTTGCCGTAACGGAGATCACTCCCTTGCCGCCGTTGCTTAGGATCGGATAGTTGATCGCATCCTCGCCGCTAAGCACGCTAAGGCGCGGCTCGTGTGCGAGCAGATCGACGCATTTATCGATGCTGCCGCTAGCTTCTTTAACGCCGTAGATGTTCTCGCAGTCGTTAAAAAGCTTTATGATCGTATCTGCGGCTATGTCGCAGCCGGTGCGACCGGGCACATTGTAGAGTAGCACCGGCAGATCTACCGAGCTTGCGATCGCCTTGTAGTGCAGATACAACCCCTTTTGGGTGGGTTTATTGTAGTAGGGCGCTACGGATAAAATTCCGTCCGCGCCGTGAGCCTGCGCAAACTGCGCGAGCCCGATCGCTTCGTGAGTTGCATTGCTGCCCGCGCCTGCTAGCACCTTGACGTCCGTGTCCTTGCACGCATCTACGGCGATCTCGATACAGACGCGGTGCTCGTCGTGCGTCAGCGTCGCGCTCTCGCCTGTGGTACCGACGGGCACGACCGCGCTTATGCCGTTTGCGATCTGTCTTTTGATGAGCTTGGCGTAGGTTTGCTCGTCTAATTTGCCCTCTTTAAAAGGCGTAATCAGCGCCGTCATAGAGCCGATTATGACATTTTTATTCATCGTTTTCCTTTCGTAAGATAATGCTCGTGGAGCTTTTAAGGCTTAGATAGGTTTTCATCGCTTTTTTAACCGCGTTTTTATCGAGGCTTTTGATCTCGCGCTCCAGCCTAAATAGCGCGTCCAGATCGCCGCGGACGATGTAGCTGCCGTACATCTGCGCTACCTTGCTAGCGCTGTCGAGGGAGTAGATCAGATCGCTACTTAGGGTGTTTTTGATCTTTAGCATATCATCGTCACTTATTTTAGCTTTTTTGGCTTTTTCGATCAGCGCTAAAATTTCACTCCTCAGCGCCTCGCCGCTTACGCCTTGGTTGCAAACGGCAAAGACTATAAATAAATTCTCGTCCTTGGCACTCATATCGTAGATGTTGATCTGATTGGCGAGCTTTTTCTCATCGACCAGCACGCGCTGTAAAAGCGAGCTCTTGCCGCCGCTAAGATATATATCCATCGCTTTGATCGCCGCGGCGTCAGGGTGGTTAAACGGCGGAATTTTAAAGGCGACCGCCACGATCTGCGCCTCGCTGCTTTTGTAAATAATGCTAAGCTTCTCGCCGTCCTGCGCTGGCTCGGTGCAGTGAAGGCTCGGAATTTCGCCTTTATTTTTTACGGGCGCGAAGTATTTTTTGGCCGCATCAAACGCCGCCTTTTCGCCGATGTCGCCGGCGACCAGCAGCACGGCGTTTTGCGGCTGATAAAATTTAGCGTGAAATTCCTTGATATCTTTGATACTCCAGTTTTCGATGTCTTTGCGAAAGCCGATCGGCGTCCAGTGGTACGGGTGGTACAAAAACGCAGCGTTGTAGAGCCTGAAAAATAGGTATCCGAACGGATCGTTATCGGTGCGCCACAGCCGCTCCTCGAGCACGACCTTACGCTCGGGCTGAAATTCTTTGTCTTTGAGGCTTAAGTTTTGCATTATGTCGGCGTAAAGATCCAAGCAGACCTCTAAATTTGAGCTCGCGCACTTGATGAAGTAGTGCGTATAATCAAAGCCCGTACTTGCGTTATTCACGCCGCCAAATCCCTTCACGATCGCATCGAACTCGCCCGCCTTGCGATTTTTCGTGGATTTAAAATTTAGATGCTCCAGCATGTGCGCGATGCCGCTTTTGCCCATCGTCTCGTCGCGCGAGCCGACGTTGTAAAACACGTCCACGCTGATGACGCCGCTGCCTTTATTCATCGGGATGTGATAAATTTGAAGCCCGTTTTGCAGCGTGATTTTCTTAAATTTCGGAAACATTAATCTTTTTTCGCCTTTCGTTTTTTGCTTGAGTTTTGCTCTGCGTCTTGGGTGCCGCTCGCTTCTTTGGCCTCTTTGGCCTCGGCATTTTTAGTTTTGGCGCTGCTTTGTTTTACGTTTTTGGCCTTGGAGCTTTTGCTTTCAGTGCTACTTTTTGGCGCGGCTTTAGTTTTAGAATTTTTACTTTCTATGTCATTTTTTAGTGCAGCTTTAGTTGTGGTTTTATTTTTCTGCGCGGTTTTAGTTTTTGCGGTTTTGCTTGCCGCGCCGCTTTGTTTTGCTTTTTTGACCTCTAAATTCTCGCTCTTCGCATCGCTTTTCGAGAGATTTTTAGCTGCGGCATCTTTCTGCTGCGAGGCGCTATCCTGCACAGCATCATTCTGTGCGGTGTTATCCCGTACAGCATCCTTATGCACAGCGCCATTTTGCGCGTCATTTTTCTGCGAAGCGTCATTCTGCGAGGCGTCCTTTGAAATTTTACCGCGCTTGGAGCTTGCGTCGCCTTTTGAAATTTGGCTTTGCTTTTGCTCTGTGCCGCTTTTGGAGGTAGTTTTTGAAATTTTATCCTGCTTTCGATCGGCACTGCTTTGCTTTGCGCTTTTAGCCTTTAAATTTTCGCTTTTTGCGCTGCTTCGTTTTGTATTTTTAACCTCGGAAATTTTGTTCTCCGCGCTACTTTGCTCGGCTGAGCTTTGATCCGTCGCTACATCTGCGCTTACCATGGCGTTTAAATTTGTCGAAGCGCTAGAATTTTCATCCGTTTCGGAGATTGAGCTTGTTTGAACTGCGGGAATTTCATCTGTTTTAGCGGCGGGAATTTTATTAACTTGGGCGCTCGATATTTCGCTTTTGTCGTTTTTTGAAATTCCGTCCGTATCCTTATTTTCGGGCGCGTTTGAAATTTCGCTCGTCTCCTCGCTTTTGCTCGTACTCGAAATTTTATCCGTTCTGGCATCCGCCTCTTTGTCTTCGCAGGCGCGCAAATCCGCGCCGCTGCCGCGATTTTCGGCCTGATCGCCTCTCGCGCCGTATCCTTCGCCCGCGCGATCTTTTAAATTTACCCCAACCGCCTCGCTGATGCTATTAAAGCCGTCTGCGCGCAAAAGCTCCGCCAGCCCCTCGTTGATCGATTTTGCGA
>CAURUA010000085.1:0-5865 GCA_963528045.1 uncultured Campylobacter sp.
TTTAAAAACACGGGCAAATTCTGCGCGTAAAACTCATCTATCGCCTCTTTTATCTCGCCGTCCGCTTCATAATCGCGCAGCAGTTTCTGCACGCCATCGGCGCCAAGATACGCGCCGCAGCAGTAGTTTTCGATGATCTCGTTGTGAATTTCGCCGCTAAATTCCGCTAAAAATTCCTTTGGCAAAACCTCGCGCCAATCACTTATGTAAGGTTTAAATTTAGAGCTTTGCTCCGCCAAAAAGCTAAACGCCGTGCCGCGCGTGTAAAAATACTCTCTAAAATAGCCTTGCGCCACGGCGAGGTGAAATCCGTGCGTTTTATTAAAAATACCCCCTGTGCCGTACTGCAGCGCCGAGCGGAAGCCGTCCGCGTATTTTTCTACGTAAAATTCATCCATCCCCGCTTCGCGCGCGGTTTTAGCGATAGCCTCAAAATCTCCCTTCTGCGCGAGCTTTAGCGGCTTAAAATACCACTGCGAAATTTCATCTTTGCCGATCGCGTGATAGCTTATGTCGTAACCCACCCTCTCTCCTTTTAATCTTTCAGATCGATCTGCGGCTGCCAATACAGCGACTTTGAAATTTTACGAAATTTCATCGTGGCATCCAGACCATTTGAGGTGCGGTAGCTAAGCACCAACTCGTCCTTATCGCTCTTAGGCGCGGTGATCTTGTATCGGCTCGCCCACGCGATTTTAAAAAGCTCCTTTTGCAAAAGCGGATCGCCGTCGTGCAGCGGCACTACGTTTGCGTTTGCGCCGTTGAGCTGCACCGCACGGATCCGCACCTCTTTAGGATAGGAGGTGAGCAAAAACACCTCGTCCTCCGCGGCGTTTCTAAGCTCGGGCGCGACGGGATTTAGATAGGTCGCCACTGCCAAATAGCGATCGCCCGCGCGCACCGATTCAAATTTTTGAGTGTAAGCCAGAAACTCGTTTTTAAGCGGATCATGACGGGGATCGTTTGCGGAGCAGGAGTTTAAAAATAGCGCTAGCACCGCTAAGAGCGAGCCTTTTAACAAGCCGTTTAGCGCGCCGCCAAAATCAAATTTCTTCATCGATCTTCCTTTGAAATTTTAGGTGCATTTTAACGAATTTTGCTTTTTAAAAGGCTAAATTCGCTACAATCTGCTCATCTTAAAAGCCGGATTTTAAAAATGAAAAGACTTGCTATCGCATTTTCAGGCCCTTCCAACAGCGGCAAAACGACGCTAATTTGCAAGATCGCTAAAATTTTTATCGCTAGCGGACTGCGGACTGCTATCGTAAAGCACGATCCTGGCGATAAGGCGCGCTTTGATGTAGAGGGCAAGGACAGCGCCAAATTTAGCGAGCTCGGCGCTGAAACCGTCGTGATGAGCCCAACGCGAACGAGCTATTTTTCGCAGCGCTGTATGCAAATCGACGAGGTCGTGCGGATGCTAGGCGAGTTTGATATCTTGCTCGTAGAGGGGCTAAAGACGCTGCCGCTGCCGCGCATTAGCCTGTTTCGCGACAAGATCGACGAGACGTATCTGCCATTTTCGGACGCGATCGCTTCAAATTTAAGCGGCGAGCAGATGGATAAGTTTTGCTCTGTAAATTTCGGCATCGACGACGCTGCGGGCATTAGCGAATGGATCTTAAAAAACGCCAAAAAAATGTAAAGGAATAAAATGCAAGAGATCGTAAAATCAATCCAAAATATCGCGCTACAAATCGCCGAGGAGCTGAAATACGCGGACTTCGGCTACACAGATCATCACAACAGCACGGGCGATACGCAGCTCAAACTCGACGTAAAAAGCGACGCCATAATCGAAGCGGAATTTCGCAAAAATCCGCTCGTACGCGCCCTAATCAGCGAGGAGAAAGATGAAATTTTAACGCTGCGAGAGGACGCGCGCCTAATCATCGCCTACGATCCGCTCGACGGCTCAAGCTTAGTGGACGTAAATTTTGCCGTGGGCTCGATTTTCGGCATCTACGAGGACGAAATTTCGCCCGCAAACTTAAAGGCGGCGATCTATTGCATCTACGGGCCGCGCCTTGAGATGGTCGTTTGCGAGGATGCGCCGAAGCTCTACCGCCTAAATCGCGAGGGCAAATTTAGCTTCGTAAAAGAGCTGCGCCTACAGCAAAAAGGCAAGCTAAACGCCACCGGTGCGACGCAAAAGGGCTGGAATGAGCCGCACCGGAAGCTCGTGCGGGCGCTGTTTGATGAGGGCTACCGCCTGCGATACAGCGGCGCGATGGTAAGCGATCTGCATCAAATTTTATTAAAAGGCGGCGGGCTTTTCAGCTACCCCGCTACTAGCGATCATCCGCGCGGCAAGCTTCGCGTAACCTTCGAAGTGCTGCCGTTTGCGTTTATCTTCGAGCGCGCGGGAGGCGCCACTAGCGACGGCGCGAACGGCTCGCTTTTACAGCTAAAGATTGAAAAAATCCACCAAAGCAGCCCTTGCTTTTTCGGCTCGAAGTACGAGATCGCGAAAATGCATGAAATTTACGGCAAGAAAAACTAATGGTTGACACCGAGAGCAGCGCGCCGCGCGACGTTTACGACGAAATTTTAGATAAAAGCTTAGCCGCGCTGCAGGCGTGCCAGGCGGAGCACAACCTCACCAGCTGCCTGGAGTGTGAGAAGCTGCTAGATTGCGCGGTGCGCGACAAGTACGTCAAGGCGGTTTATGAGAGTATGTCGCACGGCGCGACGGGGGATTTTTCGTTTTAAATTTAGCTATTGCGATCGCGGAATTTTATGAAGCGGACTGCTTAAAGCTCTTGCGGCGCAGGATTTTCGCGAAGCAGACTGCGGCGTGGAATTTGCTCTGCAATGTGGATTTAATCCGATAGCGTGCAAATTTTGCTCTGCGGCACGGAATTTGTCCCGCTACGAAACGATAAAATTTACGGCGCGTTTAGCCTCGCGACGGGATCTGCTCTGCATGCAGGTTTTGCGGTGCGTCTGTTTTGCGGGCCAGATTTTACGGCGGGCGATAAAATTTAAAATGAAGGTGTAGCCAAATTGCAGGCACGCGGCTAAATTTCAAACGCACATACGGTTAATTCGGCACGCGGCTAATTGAAGCGGACAAACGTTGATCGGGCTCCGCGGTCGGATTTTTAAAATTTGTGGATAAAATTTTAAGACAGGCAGAACGGCGGGATTGTATCCTTCGTTGAGTTTTTAAAATTTACGGATAAAATTTTAAAGCGCGAAATTTCGCTTCGCAAAATTTTATCTGCGATCGTGAGCCGTTTATAAGCGCGGACGCGCGAAATTACGCAAAGTAAAATTTCGGCGGGTTAAATTTTATCGCCGCGATCTTTAAATTTACACGACTAAAATTTACCGGCTTGCGCGAGCCGCCGTTCGTCACCGATCTTTTGCCGGTTTAAATTTTGCCTTGCGAAATTTGGCTCGAAATTTCACAATGCAGGCGAGACGGCGGATTTTGCCTCGCAAAATTTGAGCCGCAAATTTAAACTACAAATTTAAACCGCAATCCGTGCGTTAAAAATTTAAAAGCTAAATTTAAAGTCTAGTGAGCGGGTCCGCCGCACGAATACTCGTATAAATTTCAAAGCATGAGCATGCAATGATCGCGTTGAAATTTTGCGGCCGAGTGCGGAAGCGCTCGTTAAAATTTCAAAGCCGAGGCGCATGCAAGTGCATACGTCAAAAATTGTAGAGCCGAGCTCGCTACGACGCTCGCTTTAAAATTTTAAAGTTAAGGCGCGTATAGCGGCGTTTGCGTAAAATTTAAAACCGATCGGCGGGCGGGCGGAATTTCAGATCGATCTATTCGCGAAGCTGTGCATCATCGATCTATTCGCAAAGCCGTGCCCATAGATTTTTTCGCAGCGCCGCACGCCGAAATTTTAGAGCAAATTGGGGAGTACAAAGAGGGATGCAATCGTTCGCACAAGGGGTTTTGATGGGGCTGGGCGTTAGTGTGCCGATCGGCCCGGTAAACGTGCTGATAATGTCCTACGCGCTGCGAAGCTACACCAAGGCGCTGTGCTTGGGCCTCGGTGCCATGAGCGCGGATATGCTGTATCTGGCGCTATCGGCGTTCGGCATATCGCAGTTAGCCAAAATCCCGATCGTTTTTGCCTGCATATCGGTATTTGGCGCATGCTTTTTACTCTACACGGCGTACGCGATCTGGCATGGTGCGGCTAGCTCGGTGCAACCTGCAAGCGTCGAGGCTTGCTCAGGCGCGGCGCTTTACGGCAAAGGCTTTTTGATAAATTTACTAAATCCATACGTCATTATGTTTTGGCTCAGCGTCTCTGCCGGCACCGCGCGAGCAGATTTTACGCTTGCTCTTGCGGGGCTTGTAAGCGGAATCTTAGCTTGGATCACGCTTTTTCCGCTTGCGATATATCTAGCCCGCAGCAAGCTTCCAAACATTGTAGTGCGGGCGTTTGCATATATCTCGGCGTTTATTTTGGTATTTTTCGCACTAAAGCTTTTATACGCTATAATTTTCGCTAAAATTTAAACCAAAGGAAGGCTTATGAAACCGATTGAAATTCTAAAAGAGCTCATCAAATTCCGCTCGCTCACGCCTAGCGACGATGGAGCTTTCAACTACGTCTCAATGCTGCTGGCGGACTTTAGCGAGGATAGATTCGAGCTAAACGGCGTAACTAACGCGATTTTTACCAAGCGCTTAGGGCTTGGTCCGCATCTGTGCTTTGCCGGGCACATCGACGTCGTGCCGCCGGGCGAGGGCTGGGCGAGCGATCCGTTTAAGCCGGTGGAAGCAGAGGGCTTTTTATACGGGCGCGGCGCGCAGGATATGAAAAGCGGCATCGCAGCGGCAATCTGCGCGCTAGCGGCAGTACGCGATTTTAAGGGTACGCTGAGCCTACTACTAACCAGCGATGAGGAGGGCGACGGCATCTACGGCACGCGCGAAATACTCTCTAAATTGCGCGAGCAAGGTGCCCTACCCGACTTCGCAGTCGTTGCGGAGCCTACATGCGAAGTGCGCTTCGGCGATACCATTAAGATCGGTCGTCGCGGCTCGATTAATGGCGTCCTCACACTCACGGGTATCGGCGGGCACGCAGCCTACCCAGATAAATGCATCAATCCTGTCCATATTTTAGCGCCGGTTCTCGCAAGCCTCGCGGGGCATGATCTGGACGCGGGTAACGAGGATTTTGCTCCGGCTAAGATAGTCATCACTGACATTCGCGGTGGCTCACAGGTCGTAAACGTAACACCCAAGGACGTGCGCGTGATGTTTAACGTCCGCGGCGGCGTAGGACTGGGGCTAGAGAACGTGCGAGACTACGTACTGAGGTTATTTGAACTGGACGCTAAAGACGCGCTGTGCAACGAAAGCGAATCCTGCGGCAAGCTAGAAATGAGCTGCACCGCACAGCTGCGAGCAGGCGCGTCGCTACACCTCGCGCTAAAAAGCTCCTCAAAGCCTTTTTTAACTCAGCGAAGTTCCAAAATCGTGCAAAAACTAAGCGCTAGCGTGCAGAAGATCTGCGGCGCAGCAGCCGAGCTAAACACCGCAGGCGGTACGAGCGATGCGAGATACTTCGCAGAGTTTGGCGTGGAGACGGCGGAGTTTGGCGTGCGAAACGACACGATCCATCAGATCAACGAACGAGTAGAGATTAGCGACGTCGAAAATCTAGCTAAAATTTTTAGCGATCTGATAGAAAATTTCGGCTAATTTAGAAATTTGGCAAAGCTGCGTAGATTTAATGAAAATTCTGCACTCTACCAAGCTTCGCCAAATTTTCCAGGGTTTTCGCTCGTAGTTGCTTGGCAAATTTTGTCTTTGCCGTGCATATTGCGTAGAAATTTTGCCCTGCTACGCCGCTTTTGCTAAGAATTTTATCTACAGCACGCTCG
>CAURUA010000086.1:0-5667 GCA_963528045.1 uncultured Campylobacter sp.
TTAAAGCGGAGCAAAAAGGATAAAATTTGAAGATTTTTAAGCATATAAACGTCGCCCACTCGCCCGACGCTGACGATATTTTTATGTATAAGGCGATTGATTTCGGTTGGGTTAGTTCAAAAAATCTAAAGCTTAGCGCCACCGCGCTTGATATCCAGAGCCTAAACGACGAGGCGCTAAAGGGCACTTACGAGGCCACGGCGATTAGCTTCGCGCTATATCCGCTAATCTGCGACGAATACGCGCTTTTGCGCACGGCGGTGAGCTTCGGCGAGGGCTACGGACCAAAGCTAGTTAAGAAAAAGGGCGCGGTTTTAAAGCGAAATTTCAAGGTCGCGCTAAGCGGCAAGCACACGACAAACGCCCTGCTTTTCCGCATGACATACCCGCAGGCGCGCATAGTTTATAAAAACTTTCTCGAGATCGAGAGCGCGGTTTTAAGCGGCGAGGTGGACGCGGGCGTGCTGATACACGAGAGTATTTTGGACTTTTCGGACGAGCTTTGCGTGGAGCGCGAAATCTGGGATATCTGGAGTGAGCTAGCGGGCGAAAATCTGCCGCTGCCGCTAGGAGGCATGGCGGTTCGCCGCAGCCTGCCGATAACGGACGCCATCGAGTGCGAGCGCGTGTTAACGGAGGGAGTGCGCATCGCCACCGCGCATAAGCCCTTTTTATCACACATGCTCATGGAGCGAAATCTCATCCGCGTGGACGATGCAAAGCTCGAAAAATATCTGAGCCTTTATGCTAACGAGGCCTCGATCGAGCTTTCGGGGGCACAGATAAGGGCGGTGGATAGGCTATTTGAGCTTGGCTACGAGCGCGGATTTTACCCTGCGCCGCTTAGCGCGCAGGAGAATTTTATCCCGCGCGAATATAACGAGATCCGCTTCGCGGACTGCGGCGGACAAAATCCGATGTAAAGCCGGGTGAGGTTAAAATTTGGCCGAAATTTGAGCCTTGCTTCGGCTGATTTTGCTTGGAGCACTGCCCCTTCGTTTCGGCTAAATTTCTAGGCGTTAAGGGATTTGTGCCTCGGCTAAAATTTTACTTCGGCGTAAAAGCAGACGCGCAGAGTAAAATTTTATCACGTTTTCGCCGCAGCAATAATGTGTCGCCGCTTTTGGAATTTAGTCGTGAATTGCGGCGGGTTAAGATTTCGCGTAAATTTAACGCCGAGCTAGCCGCGGATTGCCGCCAAGTTCGTTAATCGACTGCACTGTGGCGCTTGTCGCCGCGTAATGTGCCGCCTTAATTTACGGCTATGCGGCGATGAAATTTTACACGCGGCGCTACATTGCGCGGCTGTATTTCGTGCCGTAGAGTGCGAGTTGCGCGTGCAACATAGCGCGCCGCTGAAAACGTATCGAAAGCGAGCTAAATTTAATCGCAGCAGCAGCGTTAAATTTTGAAATAGTGTTCGCTTTTTGCACCGTGCGGTGCGGCGGTATCGCTAAATTTTAAAACGATACGGGGCGAGCGGCAAGCGCGAAATTTAGAAATGAAATTTAAAAGGCAAAATTTTGAAAACAAAGCAGATAGATTTTAGCAAATACACCTCCGTGCGCATCGGCGGGAGCTTTGCGGTGCAAATTTTAAAGGACGAGGCCGATTTTGCGGAGTTTGAGAGTATCCGCGAGCGCGCGATCATCGGCGGCGGCAATAATCTGCTCATCTCGTCCGCGCCGCCGCACCTTGCGATGCTAAGCGAGGAGTTCGATCGCATAAGCTTAAGCGGCGATGTCCTTAGCATCGGGGCTGCGACGAAGTCGGGTAAAATTTACAACTTCGCGAAAAAACAAAACATCGGCGGCTTTGAGTTTTTGCGCAATATCCCAGGGCAGCTCGGCGGGCTAATCAAAATGAATGCGGGGCTCGCCGGCGCGAGCGTTAGCGATAGCCTGCTTACCGTGCGCCTGGCTCGCGGCTGGGTGGAGCGCGAGCGGATAAGCTTCGGCTACCGAAAAAGCGGGATCGAGGAGCCGATTTTGGGCGCCGAGTTTAAAATTTCACGCGGCTTTGATGCCGAACTCGCCGCGGATTTCGCCGCCAAACGCGCCAACCAGCCAAAGGGAGCTAGCTTTGGAAGCTGCTTTAAAAACCCGCCGAATGACGCCGCGGGCAGGCTAATCGAAGCGGCGGGGCTTAAAGGCCACGCGATCGGCGGCGCGAAATTTAGCGAGCAGCATGCCAATTTCATCATAAATTTCGGTGGCGCGAGCTTTGAGGATGTGATGAGCCTGATAGAGCTCGCTCGCAAGCGGGTTTTGCAGTGCTTCGGCGTCGCGCTCGAGCTAGAGGTTAAAATTTTATAGTTCAAGCGCGGACTTTGCAGGCTAAGGCGGCGAGCAGCGTTACGAGCAAGCCTCTGCGCACGGCGACGGCGAGGAGATAAAAAGCTGTGTTTATAACGAATGCGGCGTGCTTGCGGGCGGCTTTTGCCTAAGAGCGTTTATTGTGGCGGTCTATATATTTTAACCCCTATCTTTTGGTATTGCTCGGGCGCAAGTCCGACCTTATTAAATTTTATCGCTCTTTTGCTTTTGCAAGCAAACCGCCTACTTGATCGTTCGCATCTGCTAACGGCGTAAATTCACACTATTTAGCTAAATTTTTGATATAATCTCCCGCTTTAAAAGCTAAAATTCAAAGGAAACATATGAAATTTATTTCTCACAAAATTTTAAAAAGCGCGGTTTTGCTGGCGGCATTGGGATCTTTTGCGACTTGCGGCGCCGAGATGCAACAGCCTAACGGCTACGCCATAAGCGGCGCAGCGCTATCGGTGATAGAGGAGGACAATAGGGCGAAAGAAAATTATCTGGTCATTGACGTCAGAAGTGCGGACGAGTACGCTGCGGGCCACATAAAACACGCGATCAACATCCCGCTTGGAGAGCTTGAAAGCAGGCTGGACGAGATAAGCGCCTACAAGGATAAAAACGTCGTGCTTTATTGCAATACGGGCAACCGCAGCGGCAAGGCGCTTGATCTGCTTAAACAAAAGGGCTTCAATGTGCTTATGAATGCGCCCGGCGTGAAGCAGTACGACTATGAGCTGTATAAAGTCGGCAGCATAAACGCGGAGGGGTTTTTGAAAATAGCAAATGATCCAAACGTGCTGATTATCGACGCTAGGCAGAAACAGGACTACGACGCGGGGCATATGAAGGGTGCGATAAATATCCCATACGGCGAGCCTTTAGAAAACTACAAGGACGTGCTTGAGGCCAATAAAGACAAAAAGATGATCACACACTGCTACAGCGGTAACCGCAGCGCCAAGCTAGCCAAAGCCCTAAACGAACAAGGCTACAACGTTACAAATCTACTCGACGGCACGAAAGAGTATAATTACGAGCTAGTGAAATAAATCGAGATTGGTTCTTGGGGTAAAATTTTACGATTGCTTTTTGCATTTGCCAGGTCTTTGTAATATGCAGCTTCGCGGCACCCGATAAGACAGATACCACTAAATTTGAAATTATTTGCTCCGCCTGCTCATTTAGCGTGCACTTTGCATAGGATTTGCCTTTGATACAAAGCGAAATTTTGGCTCCTCCATACCGAGGCAGCAATAGCGCTTGATGGTTTAACTCCTTTTGGGGGAATTTTTGAAATTTAAATCATAAAATTATAGTGATGGAGCAGGTATTTAGAGCTGAAAAAATAGAAATTTACAAGCTAACGCGGGTTTTACGGAACGTAAAATTGAAACGGACTTTATAAAAGTTGCGTAAATTTTAAATGCAGCCGAATCGCTTAAAAATTTTACTTCCAAAAATGGAATTTTGCGCTAGTGGTGCGTGCGTTTTAAACGACCACACAAATCCCGATAAAATTTGCGCTTTAGGAGAGGCAAGCAAAATCAAGACCGAATTCTAAAAGCAAATTAAGCCCGCAACGTATTTTTTTCACTCCGTCATTACAATAAAACGAATTTCAAGCGGAAGTCAAACGCACGAATTAAATTCTGCACGAAATTTTATTCAACCAAGAATTCCTTCTTATCGATCGTGCCGTGATAAAAAATCCCGAGCGTATCATCAAAGGTCTTATCCAAAAATCCATCTTTTTTTAATCCCGCTAAAGATGTATTGATTAGCTCTAGCAGCGCATTATTACCCTTCTGTACGGCGATTGCATTGTAAGTTTGTTTGCCTAGACCATCCAAAGCAACCTGCGTTTTATTATCGATGATCGCGTATGCGTGCAGGATTAGATTATCATCGACATGCACGGCATTTTTCGCCCTTTTGAAAGCGCGGTAGCATTTAGCCGAGCTGGCGCAAAAGTTTAAATTCTTCCTAAAGCCCGCTCTTCGTAAGAAATTGTGAATAGGAGAGTGTTTGATGACAAAAATCCTCTTTTTGCGCAGCTGATCGAAGCTCGTGATATTTTCGTCTTTTTTGGCTAGCACACCTACCTGCACCTTAAAATAAGGCTCCGAAAAATCTACTTTTTTCGCTCGCGCGGGCGTCGGAGTAAAGGTCGCAATCACCATATCCGCTTCATTGCGCTGTAAAGCGCCAATGCGCCTTGAAGCCGTGATCGGGATAAATTTTACCTTGCCGGGATTATCGCCGAAAATCTCCTTACCGAGCTTTTCGCCAAGAGCAATCTCAAATCCCCTGTATTTGCCGTCTACGAGCGCACTAAACGGCGGCTGATCGTTATATACACCGATGCGAACGAGCCTATCTTTTTTGATCTGATCCAAAGAATTTGCAGATAGAAAACCAAGTAGCAGAGCCGCCAAAACAAATACTTTCATTTGCTCTCCTTTTAGTTGAAATAAGGCGCAATTATAATAAAAAGAAATTATAGCCAGCTAAAATTCTGCGATTTATGGCGCATTTTCATCAAAATTTATGAAAAGATGAAATTTACGGAGAAAATTCTATGCCTGGTTTACAAACGAAATCTCATAAAAAACTTACACGGGCGAAATAAGAAGCTTTTAATTAAATTTATAGACAAAATTTTATAGATGAATTTCACGCTAGAAAAACCTTAGCGAAATTTACGATATTTTTAAAAGCAAACTACGAAATTCTACGCAGATTTAGCGTCTAATTACGGATTTAGCTAAGGGGCGGAATTTAGCTCCGCTGTTGCGCAGAAGCTCAAACTCTTAAAATTTCGCTAAAAACTATGCCAAGATGCAAACGTAGCAGTAATAGCCCTAGATCGGCATTACGCGGATGTTTGGGCTAAGGTTTTCTTGCAAGACGTTTTCTATCGCATACAGCGTACCGCTCGCACCACTGGCGCAGCCGCTACAAGCACCTAGGTAGCGGATATATATGTCCGTTTTGCCGTCGTCTGCAGGCCTGATATCGATGACGTCGAGATTGCCGCCGTCCATCTGAAGCATCGGGCGGATATCCTCGTCAAGCACCCCTTCGACCGCTTTAAATTTACCGATCAAATTTAGCTGCTCAAAGCTCATCTCCGCTCCCGCTTTCGCGCTAGTAGCGGCGCTCGCGTTGGCTTGAGCTTGAAGCCTCTCTCTCTCCATCTCCTCTCTGGTTTGCTTTAAAATATCGACCAGATAATAATCCTTCTCCTCATGTCCGCCCGGGCGCACGCAGGATTTGCAAAACGCACCCGCTTTGGTGTATTGCGTGATCTCTTCGACCGTGTGAAGGTCGTTTAGGCGGATAA
>CAURUA010000087.1:0-5547 GCA_963528045.1 uncultured Campylobacter sp.
CCGCTACGGCGAAATTTTAAGCTTAGAGCTTTGAAATTATCCTTAAATTTAGGGCGCTGTGCGAAATTCATATAAAAATCTGCCTTATGTGCGGACGAGTGAGCTTTGAAATTCCAAAATTCCTAGAATTTCGCTAAAATTGCAGGCAAATTTAAAGAGGGGCGAAATTTTGACTATTTACGATTTGGAGCGCCTGCGACTGGACGCGAAAAAGCACGTGGAGCAGCTAAAGCTGATTGCCGTCATAAGCACGGTGGCGCTGTTTGCGGTATTTGGCGTCATCGCGTATTTCGCGCGCAGGCAAGGCGTGCAGAGTTTTAGCACGACGATGCTTATGCTGCTGGCGATCGCCTCGCTCGCCGTGAGCCTTAAAGAGGTGCACTTAAACGGCTGGCAAAAGAATCTCATCGGCACGGAAAATATTTTGAAATTCGGTGCGGTCGTGATCTCATTTTTGATCTTCAAATACTCCGCAGCCTTGCCGCAGGCGTTGATAGGCTTAGCCGCGCTTGCGCTCGCGGTGTGGCTAGCGGCGCGGTTTTACGCGCTCGGCGTAAGAAGCGCGCAAGAGATCTTTACGGGGCGATACCGCCAAAGCTACAAGCAGCACTATCTGGCGCCTTTCGTGCGCGAGCTGGGCTACGAATACGTCTCTTACGGCAGCGTGCCGTTTTGGCGCGTGGTACAGAGCGATCTGTTCGAATTCATCGAAAATCTGCGCGGCAACGACCGCGTAGGCGGCGCGTGGCAGGGAGTGAGCTTCGAGTTTAGCGACGTAAGTTTTTTTCATCAAAATTTGCAGCACGAGCTCGCGGGGGCGTTTTTCGTAGCGGAATTTAACAAACGCATCATCGCGCCCGTTTTCATCTATCCGCGCGAGATACAAAACAAACAGCACATAGATCTAAAGCCCGTTGCGATGGATAACGTGGAGTTTGCCGCGCGCTACAAGGTGCTTAGCGACGAGCCGCAAAACGCGATGTATGTGCTGACGCCTGCATTTATGGAGCGATTTTTGGCAGTGGGCGACGCGCTCGGGGCGCAGATCTGGGCGAGTATCAGAGAGCGGCGGATCCATATTTTCGTGCACACCGGGCGCGATAATTTTGAGCCTAGCGTCTATGAAAGCGTGCTGCGCCGCGACCCCGCAAGCGAGATAAAGAGTGAAATTTTAAGCTTTTTGAGTATCGTTAAAATTTTAAAACTGAATGTGAGGATTTGGATTTAATAAAATTTGAGCGGTATTTTTGCTAAAAATCTTTAACTCTTAAAAGATAATTCGGCGCGTATAGGTCTTTATTAAATTTTGATTTCATACGAGGCTATCTTCTAAGCATTTATCGCTTAGCTACTTATCAAATTCTTGCTTTACGTCTAAATCTGCTCTTTACTCCTAGCTTATATAAAAATTTGCGGCTGGATTTTGTCTAAATTTTTACCCGTTTTTAGCAGAAAATAGGTTTTCAGTTCCTTGTATTCGTTGCTTGTTAAAATCGAGACGTCGATGATGAAGTGCTTATCAAAAATGATCAAACTATCGCCGCTTAGCATATCCAGTCCAAGTCCTAGCCCGTTTATTATCCTAAAAATTAGCAATGGAAGCATGCCGAGCCCAAATGCTATCGGCACTATAAATGGGGCTATCGCATAGCCCTTAAAGTAAAAAACGGCGGACATTAAAACGAAGTAGATCATAACGACGCAAAATCCAAATTTTTTTGTAGCAATCGGTGATTGAAATTCGGAAGGTCCAAAGGTTCGTTTAATCTCCACTATATTTGATAGTTCTATCTTAAATAAGATCAAATTCTTCTTCGTAGAAAAATACTCTATGGCGGAATTTTTAAATTTAATATAGCAGCTTCCTAGCTCTTTTGGCCGCCTGGTCAGCTCTCCAGGGTGCCTATATGGAGAGAGGTATGAAATAATATCTAAAAGAAATAGAAACGGCAGATATAGCTTTATCATCTCTATCGCGTTGTCTTTGATGATTATCGGATATTTGTCGTAGTCTCTAGACTCGGCCTTTTCTAGCGTAGTGCTGATTTTAAATTTATTCAAATTTAGCTCTTTATAAATAGAATTTCAAAGCGTTTTATATATTCCCAAATAGGATGACAGCGCGCAAGTACGGCAGATAATCCACTATCCGCCGTCGTACGGCTCGTAAAACCGCGCCTCTTAAAGCGTAAAAAACCGCGCCGCCTCGCTAACTTGTAAAATTTTGGCTCGCCAAAGTCGCGCTACACTGCGGGCTGATAAATCGCGGCTCGCGCAAAACGCAGCGCAATACGCGCAAAAGTAAAATTCGCGGCTTGCAAAATCAAGCCGTAGCATTCAAAAGCGAGCTTAAGCTTTTGGAATTCTGATCTTCTGTCCCGGATAGATGAGGTTCGCGTCCTTGATAACCTCGCGGTTGGCGTCGAAAATAACCTTGTATTTATTCGCGTCACCGTAGAATTTCTTCGCGATTTTAGATAGGTTATCGCCCTTTACGATGGTGTAGTAGTTCTCGGCGCTATCCTCTCTAATGCCCTCGATCTGCACATTCTTAATGCCTGCGGTGTTGCCCGCGATGAGGGCTGCTTTTTCGAGAGTTTCCTTATCGGCGTTGCCGCTGATTTTGACGGTGTCACCCTGCACTTCGACCTCTAGCCCCTCTACCGGCGTCGAGCTGAGATTGGCGGCGATCTCGTCTTTTACGTGCTTGGCGTCATCGCCTAGACCTAGTAGTTTCTTGCCTGCTTCGGCTACGAATGAAAGTAAACCCATTGTCTTCTCCTTTGGTTAAAGTGGCGAAATTTTATCTTAAATTTACCAACGATCAGCTTAGGCGCATATCCTTACGGCTCCGCCCTAGCCCAGTGATGCGACCTACTGCGCTCACTCTATGCGCGACGGCAAGTTCTTGGACCATCATTGCCGCGCCCGTCTATTCAGATTTGCAGCGTATGAATTATCAGCGCTGCGACTACGCTAAATTTTTCGTCAGTAAATTTCTAGCGATCACGGCGCATACGATGCTAAAAACGACGACCGAATATGAGTTGAGATTTAGCCCGCAAAATCCAGCGCTTAGGGCAAAGGCGCAAAGCGGCGCGTTTAAGTTGATCGCTAAAAAGGCAGCCCCTCCGCAAACGCCCGCTGCGCTTAGGCTAATAGGTAGAATTTCGCTGATCGCAAATCCTACGCATAGCCCTAAAACTGCGCCCAGCGCAAAACTCGGCGTGAGCGTGCCGCCGTATCCGCCGCAGCGAAAGATCATTAGAATGCAAAATGCCTTACAAAGCAAGATCGCAAGCAAATACGGGCTAAAGGATGCGGAGTTGAAAGCAAATTGCGCTGCGGAGCGCCCGTTACCTAAAATTTCAGGCACGTATGCGCCGATCGCCGCGGTAAGCAAGAATGCAAATGGCAGTGTAAGCGCGATTTTAAGGCTTTTTATGCGCAGCTTTTCGCACAAGCGCACCCCGTCTTGAAAGTATTTTGCCGCGACCCCCGTGACAAGCCCGATTAGCGCCGCTGCGAGTAAATTCTGCGGGGTAGGAGCGAAGTTCGAAACCGCGTAATAAATTTCTTTTGAAGCTCCGAATTCCGCCGTAGCTGTGGCCACCGCACTTGTGGCAAAGGCGCATAAAATCGCTCGAGTATCGAAGCTTTTAAGCAAAATTTCTAGGCTAAAAAGCGCGCCCGCTAACGGGACGTTATATGCAGCGCCTAGTCCCGCCCCAGCGCCGCATGCGATAAATAGCCGAAGCTCATCTCCGCCGATATTTAAGGCGCGGCAAATTTTAGCCGCAAACAAGCCGCCCAGCTCGCGCGGAGCAGCCTCACTGCCTACCGGTGCGCCCAGGGCGATGGCTACGAGCTGCAAAACCGAGTGGATTAAATTTTGCCAAAACGGCGGATTTTGCCCCTCCATCATCGAAGCTACATTTAAAAAAGGTTTTAGTCTTATTAGCAGAATTCTAATTATAGTTACGATTGCGCCGGCTGCGAGGACGCTAAGAAAGCGCCTAAGCGCAGTGGTTTGCTCCGTGATAATGTGGAATTCCTCATCATTATGCCCGAAAGCAAAAGTTTCAATTTCGTTGATGCCGAAGTTTAAAAGCCCCGCGCAAAGCCCCATTATAACGCCTATCGCGAGGATCGCTAGAAAGAATTTAGTACTCAAAATATGCCTTTTTGAAACGCATAATTATATAAAATTTTAGCTTTAAAAAATCCTTATCATGTGTATAAAAGCAGCTAAAACGCGAGTAAAATTTAAAACAATGGCTAAGAATTTATATCATCTCTGTAGGTTTCTATGGGTAAAATTTTGCGCAAAATTCTATGAAGCGTAGGCAGAGGCGGAATTTTATTTACGCTAATTGCGCGAGTAAAATTTACGTAGATTTTATATCGCGCGTAGAAAATTTAGTAAAATTTCGCATCGCGCGGGAGGATAAAATTTTATTTGAAATTTCTTGCCGCGAGGACAGGCGAAATTCTACGTAAAATTTAAATCTATCCGAATCTATCCGAGCGGGTAAAATTTTAAATTGAGTAAGCGAGAGAATTTCGCAGAGGACGCGTGGGATTTCGCGCAGAATTCTAATTTGCGAAAGAGGGCAAAATTCTGCGTAGAATTCCGATCCGCGTAAGCGGGTGAAATCTCGCGTGAAATTCCAAGCCGCGTGGGTGACGAAATCCAGCGCGGAATTTTAATTTGCATGAGTCATAGGAATTTTATACCCGCGAACAAATTTGCTTAGGATTTTGCTATTTTTTCCAGATATCGTCGTTTTTGCCGGCTGCGGGCGCACTTAGCTTTTTATCCAGAGCCGAAATTTTATCCGCGAGCTTTTGCGCGCCGTCAAAAATTTCATCTTTTTTCGGAAGCCCGAAGTGAAATTTAAAGCCTACGCTATCTCCGATGCTTGCAAGTAGCGATTTGGGCGCGTTTGCGATCGCGTCTTTAAAGATCGCTGCATCGATACCGAGCTCGGCTAAGTTTTTTAACGCCCGCGCAGAGCCGATAAACATCGCGATCTTGGCGTCGAAAAGATAATCGTTTGCTAGCTTTTGCGCGACCGCGGCGGATTTTTTATCCACGACGATGAAGCGCGCGCCTGCGCCGTTTGCGAGCAAAATTTCATTTATATCGTTCGTAATAACGCTAAACTTTTTCTGCGCCTTTTGCGCGGCGGCGATGAGCCTGTCGTTAAATTTAAAGAGCAGATTGTCGTATTTGAAAACTTCGTCGCCGTTTTTGATGAGATACAGCGGCTCGTAGGGCCCGAGCGCATGGCCTAGGATGATCATTTAACACCCCTTAGTTTGGCTTCGCAGGATTTGCAAAGGCGCTTTTTATCGCGCAGAGCAAGCTCGTCGTTACTAAAGTACGTCCCGCATTCGTCGCACGCCAAAAGCTCGGTCGCATCATCCTTTTTCTTTACGCGAAATCTAGGCACTATCAAAAAATATATGAGCGCCGCGATGACGGCGATGGCTAGAATTTTTCCCATTATTTCACCCCTTTGATCACTAAAAATTTTCTATTTT
>CAURUA010000088.1:0-5447 GCA_963528045.1 uncultured Campylobacter sp.
CCGTCACGTCGTCAGGCAGCACCTTGCCCGTGTAGCCGACGAATTTCGCCATGACGTCGGTCATCTTTTGCACGGCTTTTTGTTTATCCATAGCTTCTCCTTTTAAATTTCATCCTCGAAAAACGGCTCGGGATTTTTAAGCAACCAAAGCACAAATAGATATCTAAACTTACCTACATCTTCGGCACGCCAGCTCTTTCTTAGATCATAAAACATCTTATCAAGCGCGTCGTCATTTAGCTCATCTAGCCTATTGCCTAGCTTAAAATATTTTTTGATTTCGACGGCGGTTTTATCGGTATAATCGTCATCCCATAAAATCCAACTTCCATATTCCCCGTTGTAATCCCAGTACCAGTATAAATTAGTAGCCGCATGTATCATTTTATACTGCACGCTATCTTTTTGCCTTAAGAATTTCATCCAAAAATCATAGGTAAATTCGCTGTATTCTTGTGGATCGTATTTTTCCATATCCGTTGGATACTCGGGCACATATAGATATTCCAACCTTTTGCCGAAGCGGCGCCAAACATCTGTTTGTTCATCTGGTGATTTTGGTATAGTATTGTATATTATAAACGGCGTCATCTTATCCAAATCCCCTGATGTCTCTAATTGTATATGATAGAAACCAAACATTAGCTTTTGCTCCGGATTAATAACATACTTTGATACTCTAGGCAGCATGTAATATATGTAATTGCACATTACGCCAAAATCAGTATTTAAAACCTCATTCATCTCTTTGGCATATTTATAAAAATAGGATCCGGGGTGGGCTATAATTATTAGTTTCTGATGCGGTTTTAAATTTTTATATACATACCACATAAAATTTCTAAATGGCGTCTCGCCCTTTTTGTTTTTAGCGTTTATGTCGCCGCCTTGCATCATGATCCATTCGATTAAATTTGCGCCCATATACACATAGGGCGAGTTTGAGTCTTTTTTCTTGATATCTTTGTCCGCATGTAGCATATGAAGTATCGTGTTGCCGTCTTTGTCAGTCGCATTTATATCACGGGTTTGGAATACTTCTTTGATCTTTTCTTCATTGCCGCTTTGCAAAATTTCATTAAAATTTTTAGGCAACCTTTTACACCTCCATAGTTGCGCCTTATCATAAATGATACTTTCAGATGCGTAAGCTAAAACGCAGCCTATCGCGTAGCAGATGATGTCCGTCCAATCGAACGTTCCGCCAAAAATTATCCGTAGCGCAGAATTTTGCACGCCTAAAATTTCAAGTACTTTAAAATATTGTGCAGTTTCGATAAATAGCGAGAGGGTAAAGACCGTGAGCGCTAAAATTTTAGGCGGTAGCCTAAACGCGGCTCGCCCGAATGCGTAAAGCATCGCCGCAGCTAGCACATCGCCTAGATAGTAGCGTGTGAAGCCGCCTTTGACGTAAATTGCAATAAAAATTTCAAATGCTAAAATAGCAATACCCGTCATCGCCCAGTTCATTCTAGCATCCCGACAATACTCACTTCTAGATGCGTCCGCAGGCGGAAGTACTGCTTTTTTCGTATCCTCTCTCAATTTTACCCCTTACAAATTCTATTTAAAATTTAGAGATGATTTATCAGGCTCGCGTTATACGCGGCGCCGAAGCCGTTGTCGATATTTACGACGCTCACGCCGTTTGCGCAGCTGTTTAGCATCGCTAGCAGCGCCGCCAGCCCGCCGAAACTCGCGCCGTATCCCACGCTGGTAGGCACCGCGATCACCGGCACGCTCACGAGGCCCGCGAGCACGCTAGCTAGCGCGCCCTCCATGCCCGCTACCGCGATCACGACCTTTGCGGCGCGTATCTGCTCCAAATTTGCGATTAGCCTGTGCAGCCCAGCCACGCCCGTGTCGCTAAATTTACGCGCGTCGTTGCCTAGAAATCTCGCTGTCTCGTACGCCTCCTCCACGACCGCGCCGTCGGCGGTGCCGGCAGAGACTATCGCGATGTAGTTTTGCGTGAGCGCGGGCTCTTTAAATTTGACGCTGACGACGCGGCCGCGAGCATTAAACTCCGCCTGCGGCAGCGCCTCGCGCACCCGCTTAAAAACCCGCTCGTTCGTGCGCGTGATCAGGATATTTTGCCGCCTCGCGCCGATCGCGCTCACGATACGCAAAATTTCATCATCCGTCTTGCCCTCGCCGTAGATCACCTCGCCCGCGCCGTTTCGCAGAGCGCGCTGAGTGTCGATCTTAGCGCAGCCCACGTCCTCGTATGGGTAGTTTTTAAGGTATTTTAACGCCTCTTGCTCGTTCACGCGGCCGCTTTTTATCCCAGCGAAAAGCTCTAAAATTTCATCCTCTCTCATGCAAAACATCCTCCCTAAGCCCCTTTAGATCGAGCGTCACCTCCGCTGCGCCAAGCATCACGAGCTGTCTAACGACGCTTTTAAATTTCGCGTCGTTTAGGAAGTCCCGCATGCTAGAAAAGGGCATTTGCAGCTTTATATTTTTGCGGTCGCACCGCGCGCGGACGTTTGCGTAGCCGCTTGCGATGAGTAGATTTTCCGCCGCTTCGATCAAATTTAGCTCGTGCGGGTCGATCTCGCACCCGTGCGGCAGGCGCGTTAGCAAGCACGCATAGCCGGGCTTTTCGGCGGTGGGCAAGCCCAGCTCGCGCGATAGCTCGCGGATCTCGGCTTTGGTTAAATTTATCAGCGGCGAGAGCACGCCTAGCTCCTCTTTGGCTTTGAGCCCCGGGCGATGCTCGCTCAGATCGTCTCGGTTCGTGCCGTCTGCGACGCGGCTAAAGCCAAGCTCGCGGGCGCGCTCTATCAGGCGCGAAAAGACCGCCTTTTTGCACAGATAGCAGCGATTTTCTGGATTGTCTTTGATCTCGTCCGCTACGCCTAGCTCTAAAATTTCGTGGCAGATGCCGTAAGCGCGGGCAAATTCCACGGCTTCGGCGATCTCTCGCGAGGACATATAGGGCGATCTTATCGTTATGCCGATCGCTCGCGCACCCAGCGCGTCGTGCGCCGCGCGCAGTAGCAGCGAGCTGTCCGCACCGCCGCTAAATGCGACCGCCAGCTCGCCCAGCTCGCGCAGATCAGCCTTTAGTTTTTCTAGTTTCGTCATAGATTTTCAGCGCCTCTTTTCGCACCCGCTCTATCGTCGTGCCGTACGCGATCGCCGCGGCCTTGCAGTCGTCAAATTCAGGCTTTGCCTTTTGCGTTTGGCCGCTGCCAGAAATCTTAAGCCCTATCTCGCCGAATTTAGTCTGTACCCGCGCAAACTCGCGCTTCAGCTCGGTTTTAGCAACCTCTACCTCGCGAACGCCGATCGCCGTCGTGTGCGTAAATATCAGGTCTTTTAAATTTTGCGCGTCCTGCTTGCGGCACAGCGCGTTTAGCTCAAAGCCCATACGCCCTTTTTTCATAAAAATAGACCTGCTAAACACGTCCAGTGCGCCGTTTTCGCGCAAAATTTCGCAGGCAAGCGCAAAGCTCTCGGCGTCCATATCGTCGATGTTTGTGGAGATTAAAATTTGCTTGCAAACTTCGCCGTAGCCTGGGCGCGCGCCTAAATTTCGCTCGCCCCCTTCGCCGCTTAGCTCCTCATCGGTTTCGCAAAGCATCACTCGAAGCACGTTTGCAAAGCCCGCAGCGTCCTTGCCGCCCGCGCCGTAGCCGATCTTTTCTATTTTAAAGCTCGCGCCGTCCGCAAACTCGTCTGCGCAGGCTTTTAAGATCGCTGCTCCGGTGGGGGTAGTCATCTCAAAATTTGCGCGTCCGAGGCTTACGGGCACACCTTTTAAAATTTCGCAAACGGCTGGCGCAGGCACGCTAAGCGCGCCGTGATCGCAGAGCGCTACGCCGCCGCCAAGCTCGATTTTAGAGCTTACGACGCGAGAGACGCCGAGCTTTTCAAAAAGATACTCGAGGCAGATCGCCGCGCCAGCGACGTCCGCGATGCTATCGACCGCGCCGACCTCGTGAAAATGCACCCGCTCTACCTCCGTGCCGTGGACTTTGGCTTCGGCCTGCGCAATCATGCGAAATATCGCGCCCGCTCTTTGTTTGCAGCTTTGGCTTAAATTTGAACTATCTAAAATTTGCCTGATGTCCGCGTAGCTTCTGGCGTGAGGCTGCGATTTTAGCGGCACTACGTCGATTTTTGTCGCGGCGATGCCGTTTTTTAGCACGTTTTTGCGCTCCAGCTTAAATTCGCCGGCTAAATTTAACTTCTCAAGCTCGGCGCAAAGATAGTCAAAATACACGCCGAGCTCCACCAGCGCGCCTAAATTCATATCGCCGCTGATACCAGCGCTCGCGTCGTAATATAAAATTTTAGCCAAGCCTAGGCCTTAGGCACCGTCATCGAGCCAAACGGCAGGATGATGATTTTAGCGTCTGCGCCCTTTTGCGCGAGCGCGTCGTCCACGGCCTTTTGGATGTCGTGATACGGTTTTAGGTGTACGGCTCGCATCTCATCGTCGCTTAAGTCGCTCACCGCCCAGGTCTGCGCCCAGAGCGAGATTTCGGCCATTTTAGCGGCCTTATGATAGCCGAGCTTAAAGCCCGCGCTAATCTTTTCCAGCACCTTTTTAGGCGTGTCTGCGGAGGCCATCAGATCAAAAAACGGCTTTGGTCCAATGCCGGTGCGGCACTTTGCGACCATGATTAAAATTCCGTCCTGCGCAAGCGCTAGTTTACCGTTATCTAGGGCTTTTTGCGCCTGATAGAGATCGACGTCCATCGGATAGGGCGCGACCGAGATCACGATATCGGCCTTGCACGGGATATTTACGCAAAATACCTCGTCGGCCTTTTCCACGCAGTCGTAAAAACTGTCGTTTAGATCGCCCGCGCTCGCATAATACACGCCGTGTTCGCTGTCAAGCACCGTCTGGATCGAAAAAACGTCGATGTGAGCTAGCACTTTCATCGCGTCGATCATATCCTCGTGCACGGGATTGCCCTCTAGTCGCAGAGCTTGCGCGTCGGCGCTAAGAGCTAGCTTGTGGTTTTGCGTGATGCTCTCATAAGACGCGGTGCCCGGCAAAAAGGCCTTTCTGCCGCCCGTGTAGCCCGCGAAATAGTGCGGCTCGACCGAGCCTATGACGATCACTTTTTTAGCCTCGGCTACGATTTTATTTAGATACATCTGCGTGCCGTTTTTGGACTCGCCTAGAAATACCATCTCGTCGTGCTTGGAGTCGTGATCGTGAACTTCGTTTTTGGCTCTGATTTCCGCGTAAATTTCTTTGCCGAAGATCATCTCGTACTCATCGAGCGAACACTGCCTGTGGCAGCCGGTGGCGATGATGAAAATTTTATTTTTCTCGCGGATTTTCGGGTAAATTTGCTTTAAAATTTTTGCCGTCGGCGTAGGCCTCGTGCCGTCGTTTACGATGATTACGATCTTTTCATCGCCCGCGATAAACTCGTCAAAGCTTTTTTGATTTATCGGATTTGCCAGAGCCTTTGCGATGA
>CAURUA010000089.1:0-5434 GCA_963528045.1 uncultured Campylobacter sp.
CAAAACAGCTAGAGCTTTAAAATTCTGCGCCTTTTGCGCCCCGGTTTTGCTCTATGAAATTTTAAAATTTTATCTTTCAAGCAAGCTACATAAATTTATCCGCAAAGATTGAAATTTCGCCTTGAAATTTAGCAACTCGCCGCTTTAGCTGCAGTGCTTTTCAATAAAGCTCGTCTCTTTGATGCGACTAGGCGCGACTGCTAGAGCTTTAACTTTTGGATTAAAATTTTATCTTAAAAATTTCAGCGCTTCGTTACGGGCTTGACTTTAAATTTAAACGCTCGCGCCGTTTTAAAACTGCCGCGGTAAAATTTTATCGCACGCTTGGCTTTTCGGCGCTACCTGCACTTGATCTTAGGCATCTGCGATAAAATTTTGGCTTTATTTTCCTTTATAAATTTTCGCATCTTTTTAAAATCTCTATCCGAATCGAAATTTTTCAAATATTTTTTACATAAAAACCGAGCTTTAATCAATAAAAGGCTACAATACGCCAAATTTAATTCCAAGGAAAAGTCATTGTTTGAATCCATGCGCGCGGCACGCTCGCTAAGCCCTCTATTTCTGGGGATTTTCTTTATGTTTATCGGCGATGCGCTAGTCATCGCAAGCGCGGGCATCATGCTAAAAGAATCCGGCCACAGCGAGCTTGAGATCGGACTAATTTCGGCGTTTTTCTTTTTAGGGGCGATCTTTAGCGGCTTTTTTGTGCCTTCGATAATCGGCGCGCTCTCGTACGTGCGGGCGTACGCAGTCTTTACGGCGCTTTTCGGCATCGCGGCGATGCTGCACGATCTTGGCTCAAACCTCGTGTATTGGGCAATTTTGCGCTTTATTTTGGGCTTTTGCTACTACGCACTTTTGATGATAATCGAAAGCTGGATAAACTCAAAGATCACAAACTCCATCCGCTCCCGCGTGCTCGCGATCTACGAAGCGGTTTTTTACGGCGCTTTTGCAATAGGAGTTATAATTTTGGCGCTAAATTTCGGAACGATGAAAGTTTTCGTGCTAAGCGCATTTTTCATAATCTTGGCGCTGCTGCCGGTAAATTTAATCCGCTTCAACCCTCCTAGAGTTCCCGCTCGCATGCGCGTCTCGATGCCGCAAATTTCGATCGTGCCGCCGCTTGCGTTTGCGACGGTAGTTTGCGCGGGCATTTTGATTAACGGCTTTTTTTCGATGGCGAGCGTTTTCGTGCTAAGTGCGGGCCTTGGAGTCGGCTCGGTGGGCGCATTTATGGGATCGGCGATGGCAGGAGGCTTCTTAGCGCAGCTCGTCTGCGGCACTATTTCAGATAAGTTTGGTCGCAAACGCGCCATAATGATAGTTTGCGCCGTAGGTCTTGCTTCCTGCGCAGCGCTATTTTTTGCTAAAAGCTTCATCCTAACGTGCGCACTTGCGTTACTGCTGGGATTTGGCGCCTTTCCTTTGTATTCGCTCGCCATCGCGCGCGCAAACGACTCCATCACCGGCGAGGGCGCATCTCGCGTGCAAATTTCGGCGGCGATGCTTTTTATCTATTCGAGCGCGTCGCTCTGCTCGCCTTTGATAATCGGCGCGATGATGAAATTTTTAGGCGCAAACGGCTTTATCTGGGTGTTTTTCGCGGCGATGAGCTTTTTATTTATATTTGCTATTTTCCGTCCCGAGATCGCGCCGAAAAGATAGCGACCGGGGTTTAAATTTTTTCGTAGATCAAAAATTTATAATAAAACGCCGCGATTGCGAACATAAAACCCATGCCGAAGGTGATTTGCGAAAGCGAAAATCCAAGCTCGAAAAAAAATCCGATCGCAGCCGACACGAGCGTCGCGACAATGAAATACGCCATGTCGTTATAAGCGATAACGCGCCCGAAAAACTCCCTATCGACGTGGCTTTGCAGCTGCGTAAAAGAATACGACCACACCGTCGTGATGAAAAATCCCGCCGCGATCATGCCCGCAAACGAAAGCCAGTAGTTAAACTCCAGCGCTGCCCACAGCGCGATGCCTGCAAACTGCCCCAGCAATAGCCAAAAAAACGTATGTTTATTCACGATCTTGCTTAGCCATATCTGCCCGAAAAATGCAGCCGCCGAGCGCGACATATTCATAAGCCCGATGACTAGCGAGGCGCTTAAAATTTCTTTGTATTTATACTTCGCAAGAAGCGCGATGAGATTATCGTAGGTGGTGACGGCGACGAAGGCGTGAAGAACGATGAGATGCACCACCAAAGGGTGCGAGCGCAGGTAGGAAAAGCCCTCCTTTAGCATCTTAAACACGGGCCCCGGCGCGTTTCTTGCAAGGTCTTTAAAATTTAGCCGCAGCAGGATAAAAAAGGAAAAAACATATAAGCAAAAATCCAAAATAAATGCCGCTCGCACGCCGAAATAGTGGATAAAAATACCCGCACTAGCCATGCCGAAAGTATATGTGATCGTCCAGATAATGCCCGTCATCTCGTTAGCAAGCTTGAGATAGGGGCGGCTTAGAAATTTCGGCAGCGTAGATGATTCGGTTTGAAAAAACAGCGTCCCTGCGACGCTGCGCACGACCACGATCAAAAGCAGCAGCCACAAATAATCCAAGCTATCGATAAAAATCAGCATGAAAATACTGATCATCTCGGTTATAAACATCGCCGTCATCAGCGGCTTTGGTTGAAATTTATCCACGATGATGCCGTTGATGGGCGCTAAAAAAACGTTCGGTACAAACGAAACGACGCCCACCGCCGTAATCGCCCATACCGGCGCGCCAAGCTCAATCAGCAGCGTAGCGACCCCGACGACCGAAAACCACAAGCCGAACATACATATAAAACCCGCCGAAAAGAGCAGGCGGTAGTTGCGTGAATGGCGAAGCAGCACGATGTATCTGATCATAAAATTTTATCCCGTAAATTTAATATAAAAAATCTAGCGAAATTGTATCACGACGCGCCTTAAAAGCCAAAATAAGCTAAAAATGCTATAATTGCAAAATTTTAATTCAGGAGTGAAAATGGAAGGGTTCGTAACTACGGTAATAGTATTTTGCGTCCTCATCGCGGCAATTCTAAAGATGGGGGTCAAGATCGTCTCGCAATCGGAAATTTTAATCATCGAGCGGCTGGGTCGCTTTCACAAGGTACTTGACGGCGGCTTTCACGTCATCGTGCCGTTTTTTGACGCGGTGCGCGCGAAGATGAGCGTGCGCGAGCAGCTCGTGGACATCAGCAAGCAACAGGTCATCACCAAAGATAACGTCAACATAAGCGTCGACGGTATCGTGTTTTTAAAAGTCATTGACGGCAAGATGGCGCTTTACAACGTCGAGGATTATCGCCGCGCGATTTCAAATTTAGCGATGACGACGCTACGTAGCGCGATCGGCGAGATGAGTTTAGACAGCACGCTTAGCTCGCGCGATCAGCTAAATTCCAAGCTGCAAATCGCTCTGGGCGACGCCGCGGATAACTGGGGCGTAAAGATCATGCGCGTGGAGATTTCCGAAATTTCGGTACCGCACGGCATCGAAGAGGCGATGAATATGCAGATGAAAGCCGAGCGCGAAAAGCGTGCGATAGAGCTTAAAGCCGAGGCCGAAAAAGCAGCTCTCATCCGAAACGCTGAAGCGCTAAAGCAGGAGAAGGTGCTCGAAGCCGAGGCGATCGAACGTATGGCGGATGCGAAAAAATATGAGCAGATCGCGCTCGCGCAAGGTCAAAAAGACGCGATGGACAGTATAAATTTAGCGATGAGCGCTTCCGGCTTTGCGGCGGAATACCTGCTCGCGCAGGGTCGCGTAAATGCTTTCAGCGAGCTGTCCAAAAACCCGAGCAAGGATAAAATTTTGATCCCTTACGAAACAAGCGAGCTTATCGGCTCTCTTAGCGTGCTTAAAGAATTCCTCGGCAAAAACGGCGCGAAGGATGCTAAATGAACGCGCTGATTTTTATCATAATCGGCGTGATTTTGGCGATCGTCGAGCTTTTGGTAATGGATTTTACCTTTATATTTTTCAGCGCCGGATTTTTCATCACGGGGCTTTTGAGCTTCGGCTTTCATCTTGATTGGGACGTGCAGATTCTGCTTTCGTTCGTGCTATCTTTCGTGCTTCTGATCGCATTTAAAAAGCCGCTAAAATCGCGCTTTTTCAAACCAGAAGAGAAGCATAAGGATAATTTTTTAGACGAAAGCGGCATCGGCACCGTCAAAAACGGCATGGTCTATTTCAAAGGTACGTTTTGGAAAAGCGATGAAATTTCAGATCTTAACGAAGGTGACCGAGTCGAAATTTTAGGTGTAAAAAACGGCCAGATCGTGGTTAAAAAAGATAGCAGTCGAAATTCTAGCGGCGCAGACGGCGTAAATTTAAATGACAGCGACGCAAATTTAGGCGGCGCGGATAGCACGAGTGCCGACGATAAAAATTCTAACGTCGCCGCAAGCGATGTAAATTTAAAGGGAGCCAATGGCTAGAATAAGCGTCGATGAGGCACTAGAGCTGATCGAGCATGCCGATCTGAACGAGCTTGGACGCGCGGCGTTTGCACGCAAGCGCGAGCTGCACCCGGATCGCGTCACGACCTTCATCATCGATCGAAACATAAACTACACCAACGCGTGCATGGTGGATTGCAAATTTTGCGCATTTTATCGCCATGCAAGCGACGCAGATGCCTACGTGCTGAGCTTTGAGCAGATTAGCGAAAAGATCGAGGAGCTCATCGTCGTGGGCGGCACGCAAATTTTATTTCAAGGCGGCGTCCATCCGAAGCTGAAAATCGAATGGTACGAGGATCTGGTGGAGTTCATCCGCAAAAATTACCCGAGCATCACGATCCACGGCTTCTCGGCGATCGAAATCGATTATATCGCGCGCCTTAGCGGCATCAGCACGCTCGAAGTACTTCGCAGGCTGCAAGCCAAGGGGCTTTACTCGATGCCTGGAGCCGGAGCCGAAATTTTAAGCGACCGCGTGCGAGAGCTAGTAGCGCCGCGTAAAAGCGATAGCGCCACGTGGCTTAGAGTGCACGAGGAGGCGCACGGTATCGGCATGAAAACGACCGCCACGATGATGTTCGGCACGCTGGAAAGCACGCGCGAGATAGTAGAACACTGGGAAAAAATCCGCGAGCTGCAAGACCGCACGGGCGGCTTTCGAGCGTTCATTTTATGGAGCTTTCAGGGGCAAAACACCCGCCTTTTACGCGAGCATCCAGAGATCAAAAAGCAAAGCCCAAACCGCTACCTGCGCCTACTCGCCGTCTCGCGGCTATTTTTGGATAATTTCAAAAACGTCCAAAGTAGCTGGGTCACGCAGGGCAGCTACATCGGGCAGCTGGCGCTGAAATTCGGCGCGAACGATCTTGGAAGCACGATGATGGAGGAAAACGTCGTAAAGGCCGCGGGCGCGAGCTTTCGGATGAGCAAGGACGAGATGATAGCGCTGATCCGCGACGT
>CAURUA010000090.1:0-5350 GCA_963528045.1 uncultured Campylobacter sp.
TAAGAAGGCGCGATAAAATTCGTCGCAGCGGGATCTGAAATTTAAAGAGGCGCGGTTAAAATTTAAAACGGAGTTTCGTTTTGCCGTAAAATTTAGAGGCGCATTTTGTTTGGATTTAAAATTTGAAGCGGGGGTGCATTCGGGCTTGGAATTTAAAGCGGCGGTGTGTTTAAAATTTAAGACCGCACTCGCTACGGCGTTAAAATTTAAAGCCGCTGTGCGCTCGGATTTGAAATTTAAAATTGCGCCGCTTTTTGGACGGCTCGCCGCGCAGATCATACGAGATCCTTTTCTAGCGCGATTAGCTCATCAAAGCTTTCGCGCTTTCTAATTAGGCGGTCCTGTCCGTCGTAAGCCGCGACCTCGGCAGTGCGACAGCGGGTGTTATAGTTGCTGGACATCGAAAAGCCGTAGGCGCCGGCACTTTTGATCGCGAGCAGATCGCCGCTTTGCAGGCTAGGAAGGCTAACGCCTTTGGCCAAAAAATCGCCGCTTTCGCATATCGGACCCACGACATCGCAGAGACTTAAGCTCTCTGCATAGCTTTGCGGCGCAGAATTACCCACGGCGAAGCTTAAATTAGAGGAATTATGTGGCACGAAATCCTCTGAAGCGGACTTAGCCTCGATACCGAAAGCTTTGCTATGCGTGGAATTCTGCGTCATAGAATTCTCGGTGTCGCTTTGGCTCACGCAGCTTTCGCAGGCGGAATTGCGCTCGCTTACAAGCTCGATTTTATGGTGCGCGCCGTAGAGGCTCGGGCGTATGAGATCGTTCATCGCGCCGTCAACGATAACGAAACGCTTGCCGCAGTTTTGTTTTTCATAAAGCACGCGGGTAAGGAGGACGCCCGCAGCTCCCGTGATGAAGCGCCCCGGCTCGCACACGATCGTGACGTCTAGACCGCTTAGGCTCTTTAAAATTCCTTGCGCGTAGTCGTAGAGCACGATCTGTTTTTCATCCTCGTAGCGGATGCCGATGCCGCCGCCCACGTCGAAAAATTTTATATCGATCTCAAGGGCTCGCAGCTCGCGCAGCAGATCGCTTACGATCTTTGCGGCGTCGCAGATCGGAGAGATGTCCGTAAGCTGGCTGCCGATGTGAAAGTGGATGCCGACGGGGTTTAAAAATTTGCTCTTTTTGGCGTAGATATACATCTTGCGCGCGGTCTCAATGCTAACGCCGAATTTGTTTTCGCTAAGCCCCGTGGAGATGTAGGGGTGGGTCTTAGCATCGACGTTTGGATTTACGCGGATGCTGATGCGAGCGGGCTTATTTAGCTTTTGCGCGATCCGCTCCAGGCGCAGCATCTCGGCCTCGCTTTCTAAATTTATCAGCAAGATGTCTGACTTTAGCGCAAACTCGAGCTCGCTGTCTTGCTTACCGACGCCAGAGAATATGATCTTATAGCTCTTTGCGCCGATATACAGAGCGCGGCGCAGCTCGCCGATGCTGACGCAGTCAAAGCCGCTGCCCAGATCTGACAAAAACTTTAAAACGCTAAGGTTGGAATTGGCTTTAATAGCGAAGCAAATGAGCGACTTGCGCGCTGCGAAGGCCTCTTTGAGCGCTATGAAATTCTTTTGTATCTCGTTAAAATCGTAAACGTATAAAGGGGTGCCGTATTTGCGGGCTAAGCTTGAATAATCCATAGAATTTCCATCGATAAATTTTGCGCCATTCTAACAAATCAAGGCTTAACGATGCTTAAAAACTAAAAATGCTGCAAAGCCTAATAGCGCTGTTATGGGCACGATAATGCCAAGTTCTGGGATGATAACGCCGTTGAGAGAAAACCTAATTAACACGAAAAGCACGCCCCAAGCGCATAGCGTAGCGATAAAAAATCCAAAGCTTAGTAGCGCGAGATTAAAAAATCGCCCCGTAACGGGCAGGTAATAATACAGCACCAATACCGCTAAAGGTGCAAACAACGGAAAAAATATCATATTATAAAGACTTGCTTTTATAGTAGAGATATTTACGCCTTGATGCGAAAAGGTGCGGATCGAACGCAAAGCATCCCTGATCGAATATACATTACTCGTATCATAAACGCTTGCAATTGAGCTTGGATCAAAGCCCTTAAGCGCCTCGCTCTGCGCGCTAAACTCACTTCTTAATCCACTTCCTCCAAGCTTAAGCTGCGCTGGTAAAGTGGTGGTATTTACGTCGCGCAGATGCCAAATTTTGCCTGCGTATTCGCCAGAGCTTACATGCGAGCGCGAAGCAACGGAGTTATCCCCTATATTAAAGATCGTTATATCATTTGCGTTTTTGCCGCTTAGAGCTTTGATGTAGATATATTTACCCTCAAATTTCAAAAACATATCTCCTCCTGTAGGCGATAAATCGGTTAAATTCTTTTGAAATTTTAATGCGTATGCAAACGGGGTGGAATTTAAAGCTATAAAGCCCACAGTAATCGCAAGTGCGATCAAAAATGGAGGGATTATCAGGGCGTTTTTGCTAACTCCAAGCGCATAAAAGCTCACCAGCTCGTTGCTACGGATCATATTAAAGCCCATCAAAATAAGCGCAAAAATAAGACTTAGCGGCAGCGTGTAGCTAAGCGCGACTGCCGCGGTTAGAGCGATATACAAAAGAGCGGTATTTGCGCTTGAGGGAAAATCTTTGAGATTGGTAAGCACATCGATGCCTACGTAAAAGCATTCAAGGGCTATTAGAAGGATAAAAAAATACTTCAGATAGGAAAGAGCCGCGTATTTTACGTATAACTTCACACCCTAGCCTTTTTAATCGTAAATTTTTGCGCGATCTGCTCTATATCCGAGCAAATGAGCTCCTCTACCGCGCGCGCGACGTAGGGTAAAATCTCGCTCAGCTTCTCGCGCTCGCTTTCGTTAAAATTTCCGAGCACGAAATTTGCCGCATCCTGGTCCTGCCGTTTTTTGCCCACGCCGATACGCACGCGCTCGTAATCTGCACCGATTAGCGCATCGATCGACTTGATGCCATTGTGCCCGCCGCTACTGCCGCCTTTTTTAAATTTAACGGCGCCTAGATCTAAATCTATATCGTCGTGCACCACAATGATGCGCTCGGGTTTATAAAAATCATTCACCGCCTTTACGGAGTTGCCGCTTAAGTTCATAAAAGTTTGGGGTTTTAAAAGAAGCAGCGAGCCCTTTTTAAAAAGCTCGCCTTGGAATTTAGACGAGCCGAGCTCGCTAAAGCCGCCCGTCTTTAAAATTTCGTCGATTAGCATAAAACCGACATTGTGTCTGGTGTCTGCGTATTTCTGAGCAGGATTCCCAAGTCCTGCGATCAGTATCATAGGCGCCCCTATTTAGCCGAAGTAACTCCGACTACCGCTACTGAGCCGTCTAGAATGATGCTGACGCCCTCTTTTACCGGAATGTCGCGGATCAAAAGCGAATCGCCTACGTCAAGATCGCTCACATCAAGCGTAAAATCGTTTGGTAGATCTTTGCCGGCGCATTTTACGGCGATACGACGCTTGGATTGTACCAAGATACCTTTGTTTTTTAGCCCTTTAGCGACGCCAGTTACCTTAACCGGCACTAAATATTTGCTTACCACGTCATCCTGAACTACGCGTAAATCTACGTGGGTTAGGGTGTTTGTGACGGGGTGCTTTTGGTATTCTTGCACTATGACGCGATATGTCTTACCGCCCACGCTAACCTCGAAAGGAAGATCTTCTTTTGCGCGCATAGCTTTGATAAAGTCGTTTACTTTAAACGCTGCGTTAATATTTTCAAATCCTTTCGCATAAATATTAGCGATTAGATAACCATCTCGTTTTAGGGATTTTGAAGCCCTTTTACCGATACTATCTCTAACGATACCTTCTAACATTAGGTTTCCTTTGTGAAAAAATGAAGCGTGATAATAGCTAAATGTTGCTTTAAATCTATTTAAGCGCCGCGATGAAATTTAGAAGTAAAATCGCACGGAATTTAGCCGATTAAATTTACGCTAAATCCCACAAAGCACGGCATATTTGTACGCAATAGGACAGACGAATTAAATTCCGCCTGCGCGGCAGCAGGCAGAATTCTTTAAAATTTTAAATTGCAAAAATTTAGAATCTTAAAATTTACGACTTAGCGGATCTCTTTTAGTTGTACGACTTCGCCTGCGAGCATCTCCTCGGCGCTCTCTCCAGATTCTGCCGCCAAATCCCTTTTTTTGGCAAGGTCCACGTTTTTGATCTGCAAATCGAGATCGTTTCGCTTAGAGGCCTTATCCAACGCCTCCTCGCGGGTAATGATGCCATCTCTGTAAAGATCAAGCAGGTGCTGATCGAAGGTCTGCATGCCGTAGGTGTTGCGACCGTCGGCGATCGCGTCTGGAATTTCATCGTCGCGCGCATCGAGAATCATATCCTTAATGCGAGTATTTTTGCGTAAAATTTCAACGACGGCCACACGCTTACCTTCGATAGTACGGGCAAGGCGCTGAGAGATGACCGCTTCTAGGACGGATGCTAGCGTCATTCGGATACGCTCCTGCTCGGCCTGCTCAAACATCGCGATGATTCGGTTTACCGTCTCTTTCGCATCGATGGTGTGCACCGTCGAAAACACGAGGTGACCCGTCTCTGCGGCGTGAAGTGCGGTCTCGATCGTTTCTAAATCGCGCATCTCGCCCACGAATATAACATCCGGATCCTCTCGCAGCGCAGCGCGAAGCGAATCGGCGAAGTTATTGCAGTCCTCACCGATAGCGCGCTGATTGATAATGCATTTATCGTCTTTAAAAACGAACTCGACTGGGTCTTCGATCGTAACGACGTGGCTGGTTCTTTGTCTATTTATGCGATTGATCATGCTTGCGATCGTTGTCGTCTTTCCGCTTCCCGTAGGTCCCGTAAGTAGCACGACGCCGCGCATAGCTGTGTCGCAAATATCTTTGATCGAAGGCGGCAGACCTAGATCGTCGATCTCAGGAATTTTAACCGGGATCGTTCGGAAAACCGCGCTGATACCGTCAATTTGAAAGAAAATATTAACGCGAAAGCGATAATCTTCGTTTAGCTTGTAGGTAAAATCCACGCTCTTTTTCTCGATAAGCTCAGGAAAGCGCGTGATGAGAAGCTCCTTAGCTAGCGTCATCGCATCTTCTTTCAAAAATGGCGTTTTACTAAATTTTACTAGCTCGCCGTGGATACGACCTCTGATAACCGCGCCTGATTTAATGTGAAGGTCACTACCGCCGTTTTGGATTAGAAATTCCAGATATTTATTTAGCCTATCTCGCTGCTTAAAATCCAGCGTAGAAGCGTCAACTTGATACTGCGAATAATCTATAGAACCCGCCATCATTTCTCCTTTTTAAGTGTTTTTATTATCTCTTTAAATGC
>CAURUA010000091.1:0-5211 GCA_963528045.1 uncultured Campylobacter sp.
GCTGGTGCGCCGCGGCGAGACGGATATGAGATCGGTAATGCCCGTCGTAAGCGGCATCATCGAGGAGATCAGAGCGCGCGGCGATGAGGCGCTAGCTGAACAGATTGAGAAATTTGACAGATGGCGCGTGCAGGGCGATCTGGCTATCACGCAAGAGCAGATGAGTCTCGCGTATGAAGGCTTAACCGCAGAGCTAAAAAACGCGCTACAAGTCGCATACGAGCGCATATACGCCTATCACGAAAAGCAGCTTGAGAGAAGCTGGTTTAGCTTCGATCCAAGCGGCGCGATGCTCGGGCAAAAGATCACGCCGGTAGATCGCGCGGGGCTGTATATCCCGGGGGGCAAGGCAGCGTATCCGAGCTCGCTTCTGATGAACGCGATCCCCGCAATCGTCGCGGGCGTGGAGGATATCAGCGTCTGCACCCCCGCCGTGGGCGGCGTCGTAAACGAGCTACTGCTTGCGGCGATGCATGTGCTGGGGATCAAAAAGGCCTACAAGGTGGGCGGCGCAAGCGCGATCGCGGCGATGGCATACGGCACGCGCACGATCGGCAAGGTTGACGTCATCACGGGCCCCGGGAATATCTTCGTAGCGACTGCTAAAAAGCTCGTGTTCGGCGACGTGAATATCGATATGATCGCGGGCCCTAGCGAGGTTGGTATCATCGCAAACGCCGCGGCAAATCCGCGCAACATCGCCGTGGATCTGCTTAGCCAAGCCGAGCACGACGAGATCGCAAGCAGCTTTTTGATAAGCGACGATGAAAAATTCGCCCTCGCCGTCGCAGGGCACATCGAGCGCGAGCTTACTACGCTCGCACGTGAGCCGATCGCTCGCGCTAGCGTGCAAAATAAGGGTGCGATCATCATCGCGCGCGATATGAACGAATGCGTGGGGCTAATGAATGAGCTTGCGGTCGAGCACCTCGAGATCGCGACCGAGAACGCCTACGAGCTGCTTTCGCGCATACGCCACGCAGGCGCGATATTTTTGGGTCACTACACGCCCGAAGCGATGGGCGATTACCTCGCAGGCCCTAACCACACGCTGCCGACCGGCGGAAGCGCGCGATTTTTCTCGCCTCTGGGGGTTTATAACTTCATCAAACGAAGCTCGATCATAGCGCTAAATAAGCGCGCCATAGACGAGCTCGGAGGTGCGTGCATGGCGCTAGCGGATGCCGAGGGGCTCGGCGCGCACAAAAAATCGGTGCAGATTAGATTTGAAGAGAAGTGATTTTGCGCTGCAGCTCTAAGAGGCGGCGAGGTCGGAATTTAAAGATCGTCGGCGATAGTTGCGAAACCGAGAGCCGAAATTTTAAAATTTAAAGACGAGTTAAATTTTAAAAAATATAAGCGTCGCGGCGAGAGTAAAATTTTAAAATTTCAAAAGCGCTATAAATTTAAAAAAATGGTCGTATTTGATTAAAATTTAAGGCAAATTTACTAAGCGAAATGATATACTTTCGCTGATTTTTTACAAGGAGAGAAAAATGAAAAAATCACTTTTAGTTTTGGCTAGTTTTGGCTTTGCGCTAAGTCTTAGCGCTGCAGATCTTTCAGATAGCTGCAAAGAGTATTTCGCAGATCTTGATAAGATGGTTGACACCTACAAACAAGCCGGTCAAGAGCAGCAGGTCAAGATGTATGAGGATCAAAAAAAGCAGTCTATGGATCAGATCAGCGCACTTCCTAAGGAGCAGCAAGAGGCCACTTGCAAACAAGCTAAAGAGATATTTAAGCAGATGATGGATCAGATGAAACAACAAGGCGCTATGAAATAAGCACCTTTGCGGGCACGATGATGCCTTCTTCAGTCGCGGCGATGCGATATCGTCGCGACTAATTCTTTTTAAACTCACACTTTTATTTTAAAAATTTTTAAATTTTAAAATTTGGATGTTTTATCCTCGTTACTTTCGAGGCGCACCAAGAATTTCAGATTTGATATTCGGCTCGTTACAGGAAGTCAAAACCAATAAAGCGCTCGCCGTCGTTAAAATACTCCACAAGGCGACGCATCTTAGTGGGACGCTGCGGTGTACCAAAGATTTACGAGCCGTTTTGGCGCGGCTTGAAACAGCGCCTCATCAATATGATGAATTCGAGGCTCGGTTAAGCATTATTTTATCGCGATTTGAAATAGCCGGGGCTCATAGATAGAGCTAATTCTCGTCTCAGTTTGCCGCTCTGCCTATGAAATTTACGGCCAAAATCATCTCGCAAAATCGCCTCGGATTTTAATCCTTAGTAACGATCGCGCCGTTTTTTATTTCGTGCACGCAGACATTTCTGTGCAGCTCTTTACCGCTATCTAAAGTATAGTAGTGCGTTGTTACTGTGCAGCGTAAATCGGCGTCTATGACGAACTCCTGCTTGGCGCGCATTGGTGGCTTGCTTTTTCCGCAGTGTACGTAATCGGCGTAAATTTCGCGACAATCACTTATATGAAATGCGTCGTTTAAAAGGCACATAAAAACATATTCGTGCCCACGTTCGCTATCTTGAAAATCCCTCAGATAAAGCCTTAGCAGAATTGTTTTGACGCTCTTTTCGGGCAAACGACAAGCCCTTATGTCTTTGATCCTCTCCCAATACGCGCTTAGATTGTCGATTAAAAAATTCTCCTTTGCGAACGAAAACAGCTCATTTTTATCAAGTAAATTTTTATCGATAGCCGCTAAGGGCGAAATTTCTCCCGGATAGCGAATCGGCAGTTGCGCGATCGGCAGATTGTCGTAAATATCTTTCATACTCTGATAAATCTCCGGCCGCGGCGCATCGTCTTCCTTGGCCGCGGCATTTTCCATGCCGCATAGCGTAAGTAGACATAACAAAAATATCCACACCTGCTTCATAGCATTCCCCCCTCCTGTTTCGGTCGTGACCTCTTTGCTTCTGATCATACTGCAAATTTTAAAGCCTTAATATGAAGAAAAAAGATCAAAAATCAAAGCGCCGCTTTACAGCCATCCTTAGCCATCTTTTTCTATTCTGCCCTTGCTTTTGGGCTAATTTAATCCAAGCCCTCTTGTTCTTGTGTGAAATGGACGATGCGCGACTATTCGCCTTCCGTAGCCTTTTCGGTGAAGCTAACAATGTGCGGAGCTGCGATGCGCGCGTAATCCTGCGCGTTTAGGATGATCGAGTGATCGAGCAAGCCCGCGTTGAAAGCAATCTCATCAAAGCGTCCGAATAGCGACGGATCGGCGATTAACAGCAGTTTGTCATGGAAGCTAAACGGCGGCACCGAGCCGATGACGCAGTCTGTGAGATCGCCCACTTCATCGGGGCTTACGAGCGATGCTTTCGTGCCGCCGAGCCTCTCTGCCAAGCGCTTTAGGTCGGTTTTATGATCTGCTGCGAAGACCGCTAGGACGTAGATCCTGCCGTTTCTGCCCGCGGGTTTGTCGCTAGGAAGCTTCAGCTGCTGCGGCACGTTTGCGCAGATTTGATCGGCGGTTAAAGTTAAATTTGCTGCACAGGCGCTATTTTCGCAGCCTTGAGCGGTTGCAATGCAGGAAGCGTTAGGGTTTTGCGCGTCATCGGCGCTTGCTAAATTTAAATTTTGCGTGAAAGAAATTCGCCCGTCCTTAAAACCCTTAATCGTGCAAACTAGCGCCTTTGCGCCTTGTCCTAGCTGCGTGCCTCGAGCTTTGGCGACTTCCGCGGAGGTGCCCGCGCTTGCGTGAGCTACAACGCGGAAGCGCGCGCCCTGCTGCGTCAAAAGCTCTTTTAGGCTTTCAAAAATTCTCTCTGACATGCTTTCTCCTTGTTTTTACGAAATTATACTGAAATTTTAACCAAACGACCCATTGATGCCAAAATTCCATTCTTCGTCGTAGAATTTATCTTGCCTGCGCGCAAATCCATTGCGCGATGAAAAATCTATTGCGTGGCGGAAATTCCGTCACGTATAAGCTCGGTCCGCCCTGCTTCTTGCGAAATTATTTCATTTTACGGATTTTAGGCTCTTTGCTCTCTACGAGCTCGTAAATTCTAAGCTCGACCTTAACGTCTTTAGGCGCTAAAATTCTAATTTCGCCCGGAGTGTAGAAAAAAGGCGCTCCAAGCTCATAATAGACCCATTTTTTTTGCTTCTCGGTTTTGCACAGCATCAGCGTTTGAGCAAGTTCGTTGCCGCCGCTAAATTCGTAATAAAGCCCGTCCGAGCCCTCTTTTTGCTCTATTTTGCCGCCGATCAGATACGCGTCGTTGCAGTCGGCTTCGATCTCTTTTGAAAAGACCGCTTCGACTTTAAACTGCTGCGGCGGCATCTTTGACGGCGTTAGCTCAAAGACGTTTAGCTGCTTTTGCGCCTCGCCGCCGAATAAAAACAGCGGCAATAGGAAAAATAAAACGCTTTTTCTCATTTTTTACTCCTTGAAAAGATATTTTTATTCAAAATTTTAGCGAAATTTTTACTCATTAGTCTGAAATCTCAATCGACTTTGTTTTTATCTGTAGCAGATAATATTTTTTAGCGCCTCTGCCTCCGGTTTTAACGCCTCGTTATCGGTTTTTTGCGCGGCGCTCTTTTTGTTCGCTAATTTTTTGCTAGAGCTTTGCGGCGACGGATTTTCCTGCGAGTTTAAAGCCTTGACGGCGTCGCGCGAAATTTCCCCCTGCGTTTGCATGGTGGAAATTTCGCCGCTAACCTCGCCAGCCTTGCCGATCTTGCTCGTGCGGCGGCTTAGCACGCTTTTGACGCTTATCTTTTCGCCTGCGTAAAACGCCTCGCAAAGCCCTCTTTGCGCCTCATAATCCGTCACTTTGACGCTGCCTTCTTGAAATTTATAAAATTTCGCCCGTTTTGCTCTGCGTAGCTCCTGGGCTCCGCCCCATACGTCGCTCTGCGCGTCGAGATCTGCGAGCGCCAATGCGCCGTCTGCCGCCTTATACATATTGCCGAGCCTTATCGGTATGCGTTCGCCGCTCTTTTTGGTAAGCACGAAGCCGATCTTTTCGCCATCTTTTGGGTGCGGGCGGAACTGCTTGGAGAAAAACGCCGTGAAAAATGCGACCTCCTTGACCTCGCCGTCGGTGCCTAGGTACCTCGTCCAGCCATCTTCGGGCACGTCGATCTCGGCGACGTCTCGCCCGTCCTTTGCGCCGCATTTTAAGCCCGCGCAGCCGCTAAGCGCTAATGCCGCAAGCGCGGCTAGAAATAGGTTTTTCATATTTTCCCTTCAAATAAATTTTGGCTCA
>CAURUA010000092.1:0-5204 GCA_963528045.1 uncultured Campylobacter sp.
TTTAAATAAAGCTTGAAAATTACTTTAAGATAAGAGGTTTGAGATGTTTGACGAAATCCGTTTTTCAAAAATCGAGCGTTTGCCAAATTATGTTTTTGCCGAGGTTAACGCCATAAAAATGACTGCACGCAGAGCCGGCGAGGATATAATCGATTTTTCGATGGGCAATCCCGACGGCAGGACGCCGCAGCATATAATCGACAAGCTTTGCGAAAGCGCGCAAAAGGACAAGACCCACGGCTACTCCGTAAGTCAGGGTATCTATAAGCTGCGACTTGCCTGCGCGAATTGGTATAAGCGTAAATACGGCGTGATCTTGGATCCTGAAAGTGAGATCGTCGCCGTGATGGGCTCTAAAGAGGGCTTCGTGCATCTAACGAGCGCGATCGTAAATCCTGGCGATGTCGCGGTGGTGCCCGATCCTGCGTATCCGATCCACACTCAAGCTTTCATCATCGCGGGCGGTAACGTCGTTAAAATCCCGCTTGCCTATGATGAGAATTTAAATTTTAATGAGAACAAATTTTTCATCGATCTGCAAAAAACCTTCGACGAGAGCATTCCGCGCCCAAAATACGTCGTCGTAAATTTCCCGCACAACCCCACCACCGTCGTCGTGCAAAAGAGCTTCTACGAGCGGCTCGTGGCGATGGCGCGGCAGGAGCGATTTTATATCATCAGCGATATCGCTTACGCAGAGATCGCTTTCGATGATTACAAAACGCCGTCGATCTTTGAGGTTGGGGGCGCAAAGGATGTCGCAGTCGAGGCATACACTCTCTCTAAAACCTACAATATGGCGGGCTGGCGCGTAGGTTTTGTTAGCGGCAACAAAAAGCTCGTAGCCGCGCTTAAAAAGATCAAGTCGTGGTTTGATTACGGCATGTTTACGCCGATCCAAGTAGCCGCCACGATCGCGCTGGACGGGCCGCAGGAGTGCGTAGCGCAGATCCGCGCGAGCTATGAGAAGCGTAGAAATTTTTTGATTGATGCTTTTGCGGACGCGGGCTGGCAGATTGCAAAACCTAGCGCGTCGATGTTTGCATGGGCGAAATTACCGCCGGCTGCAGCGCATCTAAGAAGTATGGAGTTTTCCAAACAGCTTCTTACCAAGGCGCGCGTCGCCGTAAGCCCCGGCGTGGGTTTTGGCGTGGCGGGAGACGATTACGTGCGGATCGCTTTTATCGAAAACGAAAACAGGACCCGCCAGGCTGCTAGAAATATAAAAAAATATTTGAAAGAGATCTGATGAAGGTAGCGATTTTAGGCGTCGGCACCGTAGGTAGCGAAGTTGCAAACATTTTGATCAAAAATAAAGATATCATCCTTGCGCGCGCAGGCGTTAGCATAGAGCCCGTAATCGGGCTCGTGCGCGATACGAGCAAAAAACGTGACGTAAAAATTCCGCTTAGCAGCGACGCGGGGAGTATCATCGAGCGCGATGACATCGACGTTTTTGTAGAGCTTATGGGCGGGGTAGAAAAGCCCTACGAGATCGTAAGCGAAATTTTAAAGCGCAAAAAGGCGGTCGTTACAGCGAATAAGGCGCTTTTGGCTTATCATCGCTACAAACTCCAGGCTCTAGCGGGCGATACGCCTTTTGGCTTTGAAGCGAGCGTAGCGGGCGGAATTCCGATCATCAAAACCCTGCGCGAGGGGCTAAGCGCCAATCGTATCGAAAAAATAATCGGTATCGTAAACGGCACGAGCAACTTTATCCTTACGAATATGATGCAAAAAAACGAGAAATTTGAAGACGCGCTAAAGCGAGCTCAAGAACTCGGTTACGCCGAAGCCGATCCTAGCTTTGACATCGGCGGGTTCGATGCAGCGCATAAGCTTCTGATCTTAGCTAGCATCGCATACGGCGTGCACGGCGATCCGGAAGATATTTTGATCGAGGGAATTGAGGAGATCACGCAGGAGGATATCTATTTTGCGCGCGAATTTGACTTCATAATCAAGCTGCTTGCGGTAGCCAAGCGCGCGTGCGATAATAAAGTCGAGCTGCGCGTCCATCCCGCGCTCATTTCGAAGGATCAAATGCTTTCAAAAGTAGACGGCGTGATGAACGGCGTGAGCATCTACGGAGACTGCGTCGGCGAGAGTATGTATTACGGCCCGGGCGCGGGCGGAAGTGCTACGGCAAGTGCCGTTATAAGCGATCTTATCGACATTGCGCGCGATAACAAAAACCCGATGCTCGGATATAAAATTTTGCCGAGCGAAAATTTTATGCAAATTCTGCCGAGCGAACAGATCCGCACGAAATATTATTTCAGGCTGCGCGTGCGCGACGAGAAGGGCGTGCTCGCGAAGCTCACGAACATTATGAGCTTAAACGATCTTTCGATCGACAGCTTTTTGCAAAAGCCGAAGCTCAAAACGGATGAGGAAGTGACGCTGTTTTTCACGACGCATACGTGCTGCGAGAAGGATATCAAGCGCGCCATAAGCGTGATTAGCGGCGAAAATTTCATCACGCAAAAGCCTTTTATGATCAGGATTGAAAGCTAAATTGAGCTTAAAAGAATATCTTTTCGGCTTTGCCTGCGAGGACCGTGCGGCAGAATTTTTACGCGGCGAAGGGTTTGAAATTTTAAAGCGAAATTTCCGCTGCCGCTTCGGCGAGATCGACATCGTCGCGCGCAAAGACGGCATTTTGCACTTCGTAGAAGTAAAGGCCACGAGCGGCGATTACGACGCCGCAGAGCGCGTGACGGGCGTCAAGATGGGTAAAATTTTAAAGGCGGCGGAATTTTATCTGATGAGCTGCGATACGGACGAGCCGTGGCAGATCGACGTCGTGGAAGTTTATACAAAGCAGATAAAATTTATCGCCAACATATCTTTTTAAATTAGAATTTTTATTATTTATTTAAGATAATGAACTATAATCCGCAGAATTTTAACACAAGGAGAACATTATGGGAAAGTATATAGAGCTTACTTCGGAGAATTTCGATGTTACTAAAGAGGGTGTCGCGCTAGTCGATTTCTGGGCGCCTTGGTGCGGACCGTGCCGTATGATCGCTCCGATCATCGAGGAGCTTGCGAACGACTACGAGGGTAAGGCTAAAATTTGCAAAGTAAATACCGACGAAGCGCAGGATCTTGCGGTGCAGTTCGGCGTTCGCTCGATCCCAACGATACTATTTTTCAAAGACGGCGAGCTAAAAGCTCAGCTCATCGGCGCGCAATCCAAGCAGATCATAGCCGACAAGCTAAACTCGCTTCTGTAAATTTTAAAAGGGCGGTTTTCGCCCTTTCTCCTCTCACTCATCGTTTTATTAATTAAACTCGTAAATTTAACGCCCGCGGTTTTACTTAATAAAATAATTAAGGAGAAAAAATGTTAGATTTAGCAATTATCGGCGGCGGTCCTGCGGGGTTAGCGGCGGGGCTTTATGCTACAAGAGGCGGTTTAAAGGATGTCGTGATGTTTGAGATGGGTATGCCCGGCGGGCAGATCACCTCAAGCTCCGAGATGGAAAACTACCCGGGCGTCGCTGCGGTGACCGACGGGATGAGCTTTATGGCGCCTTGGCAGGAGCAGTGCTTCCGCTTCGGGCTGAAGCACGAGATGGTGCGCGTGCTGCGCGTATCAAAAGATAGCGACGGAAATTTTACGATCTATCTCGAGGGCGATCAAACGCGTCGCGCACGCGCCGTTATAGTGGCTACGGGCTCTACTCCGCGTCGCGCGGGGATCGAGGGCGAGGATGAGTTCTTCGGTCGCGGCGTTAGCACCTGCGCGACCTGCGACGGGTTTTTTTATAAGGGCAAAGAGGTTGCCGTCCTCGGCGGCGGCGATACGGCGCTAGAGGAGGCTCTGTATCTAGCTAAAATTTGCTCCAAAGTATACCTAATCCACCGTCGCGACGAGTTTCGCGCCGCGCCTTCGACAGTGCAAAAGGTGCGCGAAAGTGAGAATATCGAGCTCATTACAAGCGCGCTCGTAGAGCAAATCAAGGGCGATGCAAGCGGCGTAACTGGCGTCGTAGTCAAGGATAAAATTAGCGGCGCCGCGCGTGCGTTGCAGCTGCCTGGGATCTTCGTATTCGTGGGGCTTGACGTACGAAACGAGGTGCTAAAAGACGAAAGCGGCAAGTTTATCTGCGACGTCACGCCGGGCGGACAGGTCGCGGTAAATTTAAAGATGCAAACAAGCGTACACGGACTATTTGCAGCGGGCGATATGAGGCAAGATGCGCCTAAGCAGGTCGTTTGCGCGGCAGGCGACGGCGCGGTTGCTGCACTTAGCGCGATCGCGTATCTGCAAGGACACGACAAATAAGCTTGTATTCGGCGTAAAATTTCACGGCGCGGCAAGCGAAGCTACTTCCGTCGCGCTTTTTAAATTTAAAAGCCCGCGTCAAATTTGAATGAAATAATGAAATTTTGACGCAAGGCGGCTCAAATTTAAAATTTCGTCAAATTGAGCCGCAAAATAATGCTATCGTCTTTTGCGGAAACGCTTCCGAGCCGAAACGTCTTTTAAAAATTCAGATAAAGTTTTATTGTCTTTCGTAGAAAGTTGCAAGGGCGTCTTCCGCCGTTTTTCTATTATTAAATGCCGATCTTATCTTAATAACATCATCAATTATATCTTTAGTCACTATAAATTTATCCGATAAACTTACGCTCTTATCGGCATTCACGATAAAATTTAATTCGATCGCAGCCTGTGGCGGCAGCTCTGCTACCCTTCCAAGCTGTAGCCTTATTTGGCTAGGCGTTAGCTGCGAATAATAAGCGACGTCTTCTAATGAATCAATAATATTACTCATATAAATCGCAGAAGTTTTTGGTTCACCATCCTTTAGTATTTCATCTTTTAATTTATCGTCGCAATCAACTGGCTTTTTTTGAAATGAGTAATCTATTTTGCCTCTGTCTTTGAGCTCCTCTTGAAATTTCGTCTCATTTATTTTGCAATGTTCATTTGCCAATTTAAGTAAACGCTGTTGTTTATCATCAGATTTATCTTTATAGAAAAGCACGGCACCTCTTAAAGACGTGTTTAGCATAGCCTCTTTATATTTTTTGTTAAAGGCATCTACATCGACCTTTACTTTCTCCATATCCACGTCGCAAACCATCTTAACCGTCTTTAATCCGCCGTTTTCCTCTTTGCTCCAGGTAATATTTTTGCAGATTTTCGAGCCCTCGATCGCCGCGCCGATACTCATAGACTTAAAATC
>CAURUA010000093.1:0-4995 GCA_963528045.1 uncultured Campylobacter sp.
AAATTTTAAAACCCCTTGAGAGTGCGGAATTCTAAAGTCTCACTCGTATGAGGCAAATTTTAAAATTTTATCCATGCGGTGCGAAAATTTTTAAAATTTTATCTCACCGCCGGGCCTCCGCCCTTATGTGCGTCGCTTTTTAGTGTTAAGATATCCGCTGCCGCGCTGGTTATCGGAGATTTTATCCGCCAGCTAGCAGGGCTTGGGCACGGCAAAGCTTAAACGTTTTTAATCCCCCAACGGAGTAAATTTACGCTTCCGCCTTGCGCCAAATGCAAAAACCCGATACATTTGTTTTAAACCCCAACGAGGTAAATTTACACTTAAGAACACCAAACATAATTGATAACCCAATAGTGTTTCAAATCCCACCGAATTTTATAAAAAGATGACGACGGCACTTCGACGCTCTCCAAGCCGCCATCGCAAAACGACGGTTTTGATTAAAATCATACCACGTCAAAGTCAAACACAAAAGATTCGTGCCGAATTTTGCGCAAGTTTGAGCGTCAAATTTGCCCCAAAATCCGCTCGCAAATTTCGCGTGGGCTTTGCGCCTGATAGATCGGGCGACCGATCACGATAAAATCAGCCCTCGCTTCACGTGCGACGCCCAGATCCGCTACTCGCTTTTGATCTGCTGCGCTCTCGCCAAACGGCCTTACGCCAGGGCAGAGCGTGATGAATTTTGCGCTCGTTGCGTCCTTTATCAGGCGGCTCTCGAACGCCGAGCAGACCATGCCGTCAAGCCCCGCTTCGTAGCTCATCACGCCAAATTTGCGCACGGCGTCGCTTAAATTTTGCTCGTAAACCGAGTTAAATTCGGTCTCGTCAAAACTCGTTAGCGCAGAGACCGCAAGCACCAGCGGGCGCGAACCGAGCTTGTCCAGTCGCTCCATCACTGCGCTCATCGCGCGCTTGCCGCTGCTTGCGTGCACGTTTATCATATCTACGCCAAGCTTTGCGATCTCCTCGGCGGCGTCCGCCATCGTGTTTGGGATGTCATAGAACTTTAGATCGAGGAAAATTTTAAAATTCCCAATCTTTTTTAGCTCCCCCACAAAGCCCGCACCGTCGCGCAAATAAGCTCGCAGCCCAACTTTGAGCCAAATTTTATCCGAAAAGTCCGCAACCCTCTCCGCCAGCTGCAAACACTGCTGCTTCGAGCCCAGATCAAGCGCGACGCAGAGCTTCACTGCTCATCCTTGCCGCGTACCGCGCCTTTGTTGCCCGCAGGTCTTTTCGAGAGTACGCCTCTGCCGCCCGCAGATTTTTTCGGTGCGGTAGAGCTTTTGCGCCCCGCGCTACTTTTCGGCGCAGTATTTTTACCCGCAGCGCCCTTTTTCGGTGCTGCGCTTTTGCCGACTCTGAAATTTCTATCCGCACCCTCTTTTTTCGGCGCGACGTCTTTTCCTTGTTCGCCTATCTTAAAATTTTTACTTCGCTCGCCCGTTTTGAAATTTTTGCCCGTTTTCTCCGTCTTAAATTTATCTCCGGTCTTAAAATTTCCCTCCGTTTTAAATTTTTTGCTTGCGACGGATTTTTTAGCGGGCGCACTGCGAGTTTTCAAATTAGCGGGCTTTTTAGACGGTCTGCTTCTGCTCGCCGTAGAATTTTTCGGCGTGCCGCCCCTCTTTGCTCTCGTAAAATTTTTTGTCTCATCGTCCGCGCCTGCGGGGATGAAATTTTTCGCCGTATCGTCGCTGCCTGAAACAGCGGAGTTTTTCGCCGTAGCAGGCTTAAAATTTTTGGCTGCCTCCGTGGTTACCTCGAGATTTTCGCTTGCCGTCGCAGTCGGCTTGGAAATTGTATCCGCTGTGATATTTACGGGGCTATCTTTCAGCGCATCCAGCACGCCGTTTATAAATTTAGACGAGATGCCAAGCTCCTTGGCGGAGTTGATTGCTTCGTTGATGACAATGCCCGCGTCGGTGTCCGTAAAGCGCAACTCATACGCCCCGAGCCGCAGTATCGCGCGCTCCAGAGCCGAAATTTCGGCGAGCTTAAATTCCTTTAAATTTTCATCTATCAGCGCATCGACCGCGGCGAGATTTTCGCTAGCGCCGCGCAGAAGCGCCAGAGTCCAGTTGCGCTGCTCGTTGCGAATGCGCTTCTCTTCCAGATACTCGTCCGCAAAGTCCTCGCCGCCGCCGTTCATATCGCGGGAGTAGAGCAGCGAGATCGCAGCGAGCCTGGCTTGGTGTCTGGTGGCCATTTTACGCCTTTATGTTGCGAAATAGACTTAGAAGCTCGATCGCGCCGCTCATTGCTTCAAAGCCCTTGTTGCCGGCCTTTGAGCCTGCTCGCTCGATCGCCTGCTCGATATTATCGGTAGTTAGCACGCCAAAAGTCACGGGCGCGCCGTATTTTAGCATGGTGTTTGCGATACCTTTGCTTACCTCGGCGCTTACGTAGTCAAAATGCGGAGTAGAGCCGCGGATCACCGCGCCTAGGCAGACGACGGCGTCGTAGAGCTTGGAAGCTAGCGCCTTTTCAAGCGCGAGCGGGATCTCAAAAGCGCCCGGCACCAGCATAAGGCTTAAATTTTCCTCCTTGCCGCCGTGGCGCAAAAACGCATCGTGCGCCCCCTCTACCAGGCGATCTGTGATGATGTGGTTGAAGCGGGCGTTGATGATTAGAATTTTTTCGCTGCCTTTAAGAGCAAGCGAGCCTTCGATGATTTTCATGATTTTCCTTTGCGTTAAATTTAGCGCTAAGCTTAGCTAAATTCGCCAAAATTCTAAATTAATTTCAGCATCACGGCGCTTGAAATTATGAGAAATAACAGGTGCTTTGCGCGCAGAAATTTTCTCGCGGTGGATGAATGTGCCTAGGATTACGGCGCCGATCGTGCGCACTGGCAGCGTGCTTAAGTCCGTAAGTCCAGCCGCACTCAAAAAGCGCTCCGATGAGTACAGAAGCAAAGCCTTTGGTCTTCATAAACCGCCTAAATTTTAAATTTGAAGCGCGATTATAACAGGAGCGAGCTTAGATTGAAATTCGTCTTAAAATTAATCCTAAATAATAAATTTTATTAATTATTTAGAAATTTTAGGATATAATCATTTTAAATCATTTCAAGGAGAGAAAGATGTTTAAACTTAGAGAGTTGCCGTTCGATGCGGCGCACAACGCGGTCGTAAGCAAGCAAACCTGTGATTATCACCACGGCAAGCACCACGCGACCTATGTGGCAAATTTGAATAAACTTACCGAATCGGGTGAGTTTGCCAGCAAGGGGCTTTACGAGATCGTAACGGCTGCTAGCGGCGGGCTTTTTAACAACGCTGCGCAGGTTTACAACCACGATTTTTACTGGGATTGCATCGCAAAACCTAGCGAGGCTTCTGCGGAGCTAAAATCGACGCTAGCAGAAAATTTCTCGGATTTTAAAAGCGAGTTTTTGGCTGCCGCTACGGCGCATTTCGGCTCGGGCTGGGTGTGGCTCGCTTACGATCCGAAATCGGGCAAGCTTTGCATCAAAGCGACTCAAAACGCCGCTACGCCGGTGACTGAGGGGCTCGTGCCGCTTCTAGTCGTGGACGTTTGGGAGCACGCGTATTACATCGATGAGCACAACGCGCGTCCGAAATATTTGGAAAAATTTTACGCGGGCATCAACTGGGAGTTCGTCTCAAGCGCCTATGAATGGGCGAAAAAAAAGGGTCTCGGCTCGGTGAAATTTTACATCGATGAGCTTCACGGCAGAGATTAAATTTTAAAATTTAAGTGGACGCGGCGATACAAAGATCTGGATCCGTCGCGCTTCGCTTGCGTAAATTTTAAATTGCGCGTGCACGCACAAACGGAAGCGGTGCTACTCGCAGAGCCAAAATCCGTTTAAACGCATAATCCGAGTAGAGCGAAGGGCTCGCGCAGTACACAAAGCTGAAATCTCTTAAGCGCTCGTAGGTTCGCCGTGAGTTTGCTATGGACGCAGATCCACTACGGGCGATAATCTCTGCCCGCAAATCGCTTAGACGCACCGTGGATTTGCTATAGACGCAGGCCCGCTGCAAAGGTAGCCGCCGCGGCGCTTACTGCACGCCACCGATCGCTTAAAATTTTAATTTAGAGCTAGCGGCTAAATTTTAAGGGCTTTTCTTGAGATTTAGCCGCAGCAATACCGCTTTTCTATACTTTTAAATTTAAAATTTCATCAAAACTCAGGCATCAAGCCCAATCAAAATTTAGCCCAAAATCATCCACAGCCCGATAGCGCACATCAGCACCGAGCAGAAAATTTCGAGATATTTTAGATGGGTTTTCAGCAGATTTTTTAGTACCGCTCCGCCCAGCGCGTATATGCTAAGGCAGATGCTTTCACTCACGCACAGCGTGGCGACGAGAGCGAAGGTGCGCGCGCCGAAAAGATTGTCCGCGTCCAAAAATGGCGGAAAGAGTGCGGTAAAAAATATCCACGCCTTGGGGTTTGAGACCGCGACTACGAAGCCTTGTAGGAAGATATTTTCGCTGCGCTTTTGTTTTTGCAGCTTGAAATTTCCGCGCGCCAAAAAGGTCGCGACGCCCAGATAAAAAATATACGCGCCGCCTAAAATTTTAATCGCGCTAAGCGCCGCAGGGTGCGCAAGCAGAATGCCCGCGACGCCGAATATGCACGCAAGCGCCACGGCTGCGACGCCCAGCACCTGCGCCAGCAACGCGGGCAGCGCCCTAAGATAGCCGCGCGAGATGCCGAGATTTAGCGCGTAGGTCATGTTGATGCCCGGCATCAGCGATATCGGAAAGATCGTAAAGAAAAACAGAAGCATTGAAAACCCCTAAATTGCGGCTAAATTTTAAATTTTATCTCTCGCGATACGGCGCCGCTGCGATAGATTTTAAAATTCTAAAATTTAACGCGCTGCGCTGAGGCGAATAAAATTTTAAAATTCCGCCGCGCCGCACCCAAACTTTTCTTGGGGCGAGAAGGGGGCTTGAATTGCGAGGTCGCTCCCCTTCCCGCCCCAAACCCCACCTAACCCCCGACGACGC
>CAURUA010000094.1:0-4806 GCA_963528045.1 uncultured Campylobacter sp.
CATACCTAAGCCAGACTCCAAAATCGTCCTTAATGTATAGATAATCAAACTTCGCGCCTCCTGCGAATTTTTTCTCACCTAGCCAAAATACGGGTCTTTTTTCTAAGTTCGGCAAAGCGGCGACTGGAGGCAAATTTTGTAGCTCTTTTTCAAATTTTTCATCGATATAATCGCAAGCGCTAGTGGGCATACTAGGATCGCAACCCTCTGGCGTATCGGATGAAAAAAGCAAATTTAAAATCACAAATATATACAGCACAAAAAGCACGCACGCAACGCTCACGACCAAGGCGGTAGTTTTTAAAATTTTTATAAAAGTTTTCATATCTAAATTTTACCTCGTTGCACTTAAAAATCGTAAAATTTTGCTTTAAATTTGAAATCCTCCGCGTATTATCTGTACGCTTCGCCTATTGCTTCGCTAAGGCTTTTTAGCAGCCAGTCTTTCTTTTGCCTTTTAGCAAGATGACTTCTTAGCCCACAAGTTCGTACCGCTTGTCGCATCCGCCTAAATTTTAAATTTCGATAAGATCGTTTTTAAAGGTTTTATCTCATCTATCGGTTTGCAAATTTAAACTAAAACGTAAGCGTCCTGTCGCATTCGCAAACCCAGGTCGCAAGTATATCCATACTGCCTTTTATTTCATCGCTAAAGTAGGGCTCTCCTGCGTGCAAGCCGCATCTGCTTTGGCAGCTGCCGCATACTTTTAGCGCCACGCCGCCGCGATATAGCTCCTTTAGTTTGGCTACCAGATCGATGTCGTAATTCCCCGGTTTTTCGGTGCTGTTTCTTACGAGATCGACCGCGTCATTCATAAGAAAAATTCTTACATCCTCGCCTTTTTTATGCAGGTTGTCCGCTAGCCTCAATGCGTTGTAGGCGTTGTCCGAACCGTTATACGGCTGATTTGCCAGGATCAGTAGGATTTTCATTTTGCACCCCTTCGTTTAAAATTTTATTGAAAAGAATTTTATATTAAAGCGAGTTTGCATTACCTTAAATTTGAGCTTACGGACCCGAATGGTTAAATTTAGTCTTTATAAATTTAATTTTTATCGCGACGAGCTTCATTTATTGCTTCGCTAAGGCTTTTTAGTAGCTCGTCCGTGGCCTCCGTCTTATCGCGCGCGCTGCGATTTTTGCCGTTTGAAGTGCCGAGTCCCGCGCCGCTTACGCAGTCTTGCACGAAATACCACCAAAAATACCCGCCCACGTAGTTTTTCACGTAGCGCGGCATCGTATAATATCGCCTCATCATCGCCTTTTTGCTCGCCTGCGTGGCGTCCGCTGCCGTGTTTCCGCACTCGCCGATGCCGAGCTTTGAAGTAGGGAAGGTGCTTTGCAGATCGGTAAAAATTTCGCTCCAATCAGGCGCAAAGCCCTCGTTATCGTTCTCGTAGTAGCTTACGAAAAGATAATCCAGCCCCTCTTTCATATCTTGCGGTACGAATTTTCGCAGCCACTCGCGCATCGCTATTTTTTGCGCTCCCGGCGGGGCGTAGTATGCCGTAAGCGCCGTTTTGGCGCCCTTTTTGTGGATGAGCTCGAAAGCTGCGATCATCTTGGCGGCGATGAAGCTCGCGTCATCCCCCAGCCAGCCCTCGCCGTTTATTTCGTTGCCGATCTCCCAGATCGCGACGTAGGGCGCGAGCGCGGCGAAGGCGTCCGCGAACCTCTTTTCGTAGCTTTTCACGCTTTTGTATGAGCTCATCTCGTAGGAGTCCACGGGGCAGGCCATCACGTACGAAACCTCGCTAAGTCGCCTAAAAAGGGGCTCGTACTCGCGCGGAGCGATATCTTTTGACATCACGACGCGCACGGTCGGCTTTACGGGTAGGGCTTGCAGGGCGCGCACGATGCTCTGTAGCTTCGCGCCCGAGGCGTCTTGCGCGTCTTCGTACCAGCCGTCGTCGATCGTAACGCCCCAGATGAAGTCGGATTTAGAATTTTGTTTTGAAATTTTATTTGGATTTTCGCCGTAAAGCGCGCCGCAAAACAGCGCCCCGCAAAATAGCGCGAGAAATATGCGTTTGAAATAGACCACGGCTTGCTTCTTGATTTGAAATTTTAAAAATTTAGCTCTTTGCTGGTCTTTCCACAACCGATCAAGCAATCAAAATTTATCTCTTGCCTCTAAGATCATAAGAATAATACGAACGAGAAAAACCCTCTACGCTGAACATAGCAAAAGCATTAAGTGCAAGAGCCGCTAAGCTTAGTAGCACCGTAACAGGCAGTGAAAAGCGCGCCAAAAATGCATTTGCAATAGCTGCAAGTACAAGCGCGATAAAGCAATATGAAAATATCGCGACGCCGCTAGTGTCGGTAAGCTCCTGATAAAATCTATAAAAAAATAGAAACGATGCTATAAATCCCAATGCAAGTAGTATCTGAGCGATGATGCCGCCCGCTAAAAATATAAATAACAATACGCCTATAAATATCGCCGCAAAGGCAATGGCTACGTTGCGCAAAAGGCTGCGGCTTGCGGTAAGCTTGGAGATATTATAAATGCTAAAGATAAAAAGCACGAATGCCGCTGCGCTTAGTAATACTCCCAATCCGCCGTAAATTCCTAATAGCAGTAGCACTAATTCGGCTATAGCTTTTAAGGCGCAGGCTGCGATGAAGGTGTATTTGATGAGTGCGATCTCCTTTTCTTGCGGGTTTGAGGGCTGCTGATCTTGAGTGTGGAGGTAGTCGTTTAAGTCCATGGTTTCTCCTTTAAAATTTAGCAAAAGTATATCTAAAAAACGGATAGGTAAAGATAAATTTCAAAATTTAACGGCTCACAAGCGGACATATTGTATAAAGCAGGCGCTGCATAAAGGCAGGTAAATTTAAGAGATAAATTTTAAAATTTAGATTGGAATTTCGGCGCTGGCGCGGCGGATAAATTTTAAGCGGGCTGTAAATTTAAAAAGATGTGAGATAAATTTTTCGCGCAGATCTACAAATTTAAAATCCGCAAATCCGCGCAAGCTGCTACAAGCGTGACTCGTAGCGACGTAGCGTGTAAAGACGTTTAAGCATCTTTTTGCGAGCTGAAATTTTTTGCTTTTTGCGGACTTCCGTCATCGGCTCAAAAAATCGTCTCGCGCGAACCTCAGTAACGACTAGGTTACGATCGGTTTGCTTCTTAAAGCGTCTGTAAGCTTCGTCAAATGATTCGTTCGGATATACCTTTACTCCAGGCACTTTCCTCACCGCCTTTCAAAAAAATGAATCGTAAGTTTAGCGAAAAATTCCTTAAATTTGCTTTTGAAGCGCTTTTTTATATTTCCACACGCTTTTGTTATTGCGAGTATCTATCATCGAAAGCTCTAAAAGTAGGCTTTCGTTTGCTTGCGCGGTAGAATTTTTAGCTGCAGAATTTAAGCTTTTTGATTTTTTAGATCCTGCCTTACCATCGTTTGCCGCAGCGGGGCTTTGCGGTAAAATTTTACCTACCAAGATGTAATCCGGCGCGTAGATCGAGCCGCTTTCTACGGCGTGATAGCCACGGCTTACGCCATCGTTGCTAAATACGAGTTCATCTTTACTTGGGGCGTCTGTGACGACCGCTCTGCCTGAATGCAGCAGCGAAATTCTAATTTTTTTGCTTAAAAATTCCGCATCCACGCCGTGCGCGTTCGTCCCGTCCAGTGGCTCGATACCGACGACGCTGAACCTGCCACCTTTTTTTCCGACGATACGCTTTGAGAGTAGATCGGCGATGCTTTCGCCTGCGATGCGCTCCAGATACGCGTTTGGATATCCTGCGTGGTCGATGCCTCCTGCAAGTGCCGAATTATCCGTGCTTTTAGAGCCTTTAAGCGCAGCGCAGCCCGCTAAAAAGGCACACAGCAAGATCACGAAAAAACTTATTTTAAAATTTTTCATAGCATTTCCAAATTTTATAAAATAAACTCCGCGATTATAGCGAGATTTGGTTAAATTTCGTTTTTTATAAGCAAAATTTGTAACGGATATTCCGCTCGTTCCTTTAATTTTGAGTTAAAGATTCCTTGATATACTTTCTGCCAATTTATTCAGAAAATTCTCGGGGTGCTTATGAAAAAAATCATTAAAAGAGACGGAAGTTTTCAAGAATTTCAATCCTACAAAATAAAAGATGCTATCAAAAAAGCCTACAAAAGCGCGGGTAGTGAGTTTGACGAAAAAGTCTTCGATAACGTAATGGGCGCGATCGTTTTCAAGGATAAACTAAGCGTCGAAGATATTCAGGATCTCATCGAGAAAAAACTCTTTGAAGCGGGCGATTTCGACGTTCTAAAGAGCTTTATGATCTACCGCCACACGCATAAGATGCAGCGCGAGCACATTTTGGGGCTTGAGGAGGATACGACCTATATCAACTGCACCCAGACGGTCAATGAATATATCAGCAAGCAGGATTGGCGAATTTTAGCAAATTCCAATACCAGCTACTCAAACGCAGGCCTTATCAATAATACCGCCGGCAAGGTCATCGCAAACTACTGGCTAGATAAAATTTACTCTCGCGAGGAGGGCGCGGCTCACCGAAACGGCGACTATCATATTCACGATCTGGACTGCCTTACGGCGTATTGCGCGGGCTGGAGCTTGCGTGTGCTTCTAAACGAGGGCTTTAACGGCGTGCGCGGCAGGGTCGAGAGCAAGGCGCCGAAGCATTTCCGCGAAGCGCTGTATCAGATGGCGAATTTCCTTGGAATTTTACAGAGCGAATGGGCGGGCGCACAGGCGTTTAGTAGCTTTGATACATATCTGGCGCCATACGTTTTCCGCGATAAATTAAGCGACGATGAGGTCAAAAAGGCGAT
>CAURUA010000095.1:0-4589 GCA_963528045.1 uncultured Campylobacter sp.
GCCGCAAGATAGGCCATTTTCGAGACCAAATTTATATACGGCTCGATACCGCGCGGCAGATCCTCGAGCTTAAGCGGCAAATTTAAAGCGTTTGGATAGTTCAAGCCGCGCGCGGCGCTGATCGCCTGCTCTGCGGCTTCCCTGGCGATATTGCTTTGCGATTCGAGTGTATTTGCGCCAAGATGCGGAGTCGCGCTTAAATTTTCGATATCCAAAAGCTCGTGATCGGTCGCAGGCTCTTTATCGAAAACGTCGATGCCAAGATACGCAATCTTGCCGCTGCGTAGATTGTTTGCGAGCGCTTTTTCATTATACAGCCCGCCTCTGGCGCAGTTTATTAGGCGCACGCCGTCCTTCATCTTCGCTATTTGCGGCTCGTTTATCATATTTATCGTCTCTTGATTTTTCGGCGTATGGATCGTGATGAAGTCGCAAGATAAAATTTCATCGAAATTCTTCGTATATTTTACTCCGAGCTTCGTGGCCTTCTCAGGCTCGATATAGGGATCATAGGCGATGACGTTCATCCCAAACGCAAGCGCGCGCACCCCCACGCGCGAACCGATATTTCCAAAGCCGATGATGCCGAGGCTTTTTTTATAAAGCTCGGCGCCGTACCACTTCTCGCGCTTCCAAATTCTATTAATTTTCAGATCGTTGCAGGAATTTACATATTTGCGCGCCGCATTTAGCAGATGGCACATGGTCATTTCAACCGCGGCGATGGTGTTTGCCGTAGGTACATTCATCAAAATAATGCCGCGCTTGGAGCAGCCGTCGATGTCGCAGTTATCCACGCCCACGCCCGCGCGCACGATCGCTTTTAGCTTGGTGCCTGCACCAAGAAATTTCTCATCCACCGCCGTAGAGCTTCTGGTAATCGCAACGTCCGCATCGCCTAAAATTCCGTATAACTCGCTCTTGGGCACGCTCGTGGCGTCGATTACTTTAACGTCCGATTCCTGCTTAAGCAGATCGAAACCGATTTTGTGGATTGCGTCGCAGACTATGATAGTTTTCATTAAATTAACCTTTAGAAGTGGGTCCGCAAGGCGGGGATGCCTTGCGGGAGGAATTATTTATTTAGTTGATCTTTGATTAGATCCCCTAGGCTTTGCTTCTCGTCGTCGTTACTATTGATCTCGTTTAGTGCCTCGCGCTCCTTCTGATGAGCCAGTCTGCGCACGCTTAGGCGGATTCTATTTTTCTTCTCGTCGATGAAAGCGATCGCAGCCTCGATCTCGTCGCCCACTTTTAGGCTATCTACGCTTACGTTGCCAAGATCTTCCTTGCGAATAAGCGCGTCAATACCGCCTCCCAGCTCAACAAAAATTCCGAACTCTTTAATATCGCGGATCTTGCCTTTTACGACATCGCCTTGATTGTGGCTCTTGGCATAATCGCTAATAGGGCTATCGCCGAGCTCTTTGTGGTTTAGAGAAATTTTTTGAGTATCTTTGTCGATCTTGATGATCTTAACCTCGATCTCGTCGCCCACTTTGAATAAATTTTTGCACTTCTCGCCGCGATCCCACGAAGCGTCTTCGTTATGCAAAAGCCCCTCTACGCCGTCGATCCTCACAAACGCGCCGAAGTTTGTAATCGTAGTGACGCTGCCTTTTAGCACATCGCCCACTTTATATTTAGCAATAAACTCATCAAACGGCTTTGTGAGTAAATTTTTAAGGCTCACGCGTAATCTGCGCTCGCTAGGGTTGATCTCTACGACCTCGACATCGAGCTCCTCGCCCTCGCTGATGAAATCTTTCGGATTTTTGATATTTTTATCCCACGAAATTTCACTGATATGCAAAAAGCCCTCGATATCGTTGCCAAGATCGACGAACGCGCCATAAGGCTCGATATTACTTACTTTTACACGGATAGTGTCGCCCACCTCCAGGCTATCTTTGATCTCGTTCCAAGGATCTGGCATCGCCTCTTTGATCGAAAGAGAGAGATGCTTTTTATCGTTGTCGTATTTGATAACTTTAACCGGGACCTTATCGCCCTCTTTGTAAAGCGAGCTTGGATTTACCGGGCCTTTGTATGAAATTTCGCTGTAGTGCACGAGTCCGTCCACGCCGCCTACGTCTACGAACATACCGTAGGTGGTGATTTTTTTGACGATGCCTTCGATGATGCCCTCAGTGGCGATTACTTTCTCGATCGCCTCTTTGCTTGCTTTGCGATCCTCATCAAGTAGCTTCTTACGCGATACTACGATGCTTTGCTCATCTCTATCAACTTTAATGATCTTTACTTTGAAATTTTTACCGACAGCGCCATTTGGGTTTTTAAGCGCACTTTGCGAGCGCGGCATAAAAAATTCTACGTCATCTGCATTAGCACAAACGAAACCGCCCTTATTAAACGATAAAATTTTAACGTCATAGATATTTTCTGCGTTTTCATTATAGGAGTCGATGAACGCCTTTACTTTTTCCTTCTTTAGAGCCTTTTTATACGATACGACCGGGCGACCGCCTCTACTTCCGATAATAGCGACTTTGATGTCATCTCCTACATTAACCTGCGGATTTCCTTGATCGTCGCTAACCTCGGCGGCGTCTAAAATGCCCTCCGACTTCCTGCCTACGTCTATGAAAACCTCGCCGTCCTTAAGGGCGATAACCTTACCTGTGACAACCTCGTCGCGAGACTTCCCGGCGTCATACTCCTCTAACAATGTCGCAAAATCTTCCTCTGCGTGGTTTTGAACCTTCTCGTTCACCTCAGCCATATGCTTCCTTTAAATTTATTTGTGCTTTTTTGAAAAGAACTAAAATGCGCGATTCTAGCCAAAATTTGCTTTCGATTTGATAAATTTCTAAGAGTAAATTTGATAAGAGGGCTTATAAATTCTGCGTTAAATTTTCGATTCGCGCCACTACTTTTTTGATGATCCAATCGGGCGTGCTGGCTCCTGCGGAGATGCCACATAGGCTTTTGTTTTCAAACCACGAGCGTTCAAGCTCGCTTTCGTTTTCTATGAGGTAGCTGTCTTTGCAAAAATTTTGTGAAATTAAAAAAAGCTGCTTGGTGTTGGAGGAATTTTTCCCGCCTACGATTATCATCACGTCGGCCTTTTGTGACAGGCTTTTTACGGCCTCTTGATTTTCCAGCGTCGCATTGCAAATCGTATTAAAAATTCTCAGCTCCCTCGCGCGCTGCATCAAAAAATCCGCGATTTTGGTAAAGCTTTCTATCTTTTTCGTAGTCTGCGAAACGAGCGCGACGCGAGGTCCAAGCTTGACGTCTTGCAGTTCCTTTGTATCCATGATCACGAATACGCGCGATTTTGCGTATGATTTCACACCCTTTACCTCGGGGTGATTTTTATCGCCAAAGATTACGATATCATAGCCCTCCGCGCTCATCTTTTCTACGATCTGCTGCGGCTTAGTCACGAAGGGGCAGGTAGCGTCGATGAGCTGCTTGTTTTGCGCTTTTAGGTTTTGCAGATCGTCCTTTTGGATGCCGTGCGTGCGGATGATGAGCTTTTGCTCGTCCTTGATCTCGCTAACGCCCTCTAAGGTTTTGACGCCGAAATTTTGCCTTAGCCTATTGATCTCTTCGGCGTTATGTATGAGTTCACCAATCGTAGCGGCCTCGCCAGCGCTTTCTGCGATCTTGATCGCGCGCTTGACGCCAAAGCAAAAACCGTAGCTTTTCGCCATCTCAATCTTCAACGCCGGCTCCGATCTGTCTTAAAATCGCGGCGAAGTTCGGAAACGACGTCGCGATACAATCGCTATCCTCGATGATCATCCCCGATCTTAAGCCTAAAATCGCAAAACTCATCGCGATACGATGGTCGCCGCACGGCGTGATGATCGCCGCGTTTGCCTCGCCGCCTTCGATCTGCCAGCCGTCCTGCAGCTCGCGCGCTTTGATACCGCAGGCGCGAAGCCCTTCGCAGGTTACTTTTATGCGGTCGCACTCCTTCACGCGCAGCTCGGCGGCATTTCTAAGCACGCTACTTCCCTGTGCACAGGCAAAGGCGATCGCAAGCGCAGGCGCCTCGTCTATAAGCCACGAGATATTTTCGCTCACCTCCACGGCGTGAAGCGGCGCGTAAGCGACCTCTATATCGCCGATCTGCTCATAAATTTCGCTCGTTTTATGAAATTTTACCTCGGCGCCCATGCGTTTTAAAATTTCATACGCCTCTATTCGGGTTTTGTTTAGCAGCATATTTTTTAGCACTATGCGCGAGCCCGGGGTTATCGCTGCGGCGACGGCGAAGAAAAATGCCGAGCTGGGGTCGTTTGGGATAAAAATTTCAAGCGGTTTAAGCGGCGAGCTAAGCGGCGCGACTTCGATCGCAAGTCCGTTTCGCGAAATTTGCGCGCCCATCGCTTTTAGCATCCGCTCGCTGTGATCGCGGCTAAGCTCGGGCTCGCTAAATTTACATCCGCTGCCGCGCAAGGCCGCTAAAATCAGGGCGGTCTTTACCTGCGCAGACGCAATCTTACTCGCGTATTCAAAATACCCAAGCTTTTGCCCTAGCACCGCAATCGGCGCCTTTTCGCCGCCTGCTCGTCCGTAAATTTTAGCGCCTACTTTGCAAAGCGGATCCGCAACGC
>CAURUA010000096.1:0-4341 GCA_963528045.1 uncultured Campylobacter sp.
AATTTGCCGCTCTTTTCAAAAAGCGAGCGGGTAAAAGAGCTAGCACCTATGACGGCCGTTAGCTTGTCGTAGTCCAGAGGGCAGACCCATGACGCGCTCATGACATCCCGCACGCCGTCAAATTCCGCCGAGACCATGACGGTCGGCCCGTGATTTATCAAGCGATACGCCTTGTGAAGTTCGACAGGTTTTAATGTCATTTTTTCTCTTTTGATTTTGATAAAATTTAAATTTTATTTTTTGCCGATAATGCCCTAAATTTGGCAAATTTAAACAAAATCGGCCATAAGCTCGCCGACGATTTCTTTGGCGCTTTTTATCTCTTTTATTAAGCTAATACCCGAATTTACGTATATTATGCCGTTTTCTATATCGCCGTCTATCATTGCAAGCCTTAGCGGATTTAGTCGCTCGATTTTTTGCGCCACTACTTCCTTGTCGCCGTTTAGATACATTGCGTTTAGCTCTTTGGCAAATTTACTCGGCACTACGCGTTGATGGTCCGAAACAAAAAATAGCTCGCTAGAGCCCATAGATACGATGCTCTCTTTTGCCGGTTGCGCTGCCGGGCACTCGGTGCTAGCGATAAATCTAGTACCCACGTAAACACCGCTAGCCCCAAGCGCAAAGGCTGCTCGCACGCCTCTAACGTCGTTTATCCCGCCCGCAGCCATCATGGGCACGCTCACGGCATCGGCGATGATCGGCACGATGCTAAAAGTACCTATTTTATTTTGCGGGAGCACTCCACCCTCATCGTATCCCGTGGCAATTATAATATCTGCGCCCTCTTCTTGTGCCGCGCGAGCCGAATTTACGCTTGGCGTAAGCGCTCTGTGTACCAAAACTCCGCCGTTATCTTTGATAAATTTAAATAGCTCCGTTTCCACTATGCCGACAAAGAAAAACGCCTTTACGCCAGCCTCAAATGCCGTTTCCATAACCCTTAGCACATATTTTTTGTCATTATCGTTTCGACAAACGATATTTACGCCGTAAGGCTTATCGGTTAGCGCCTTTATGCGTTCAAATTCTCGTTTATATCGCTCTTTCGTATTTAAATTTTCAGCGTCTCTGCCGGCATTTGGCCCCAGCACGCCCATTCCGCCGGCATTTGATACGGCAGCTACTAATGCGGCGTTTGTTACGTTATTCATCGGAGCTTGCACGATAGGCAAGCTGATGCCCAAAATCTCGCACAGCTTTGTCGATTGATTAAAATTTTTCATATTCTTTTTCCTTCTTTTTCCGTTAAATTTTCAGCTAACGTACCTGCCCTCGGCGCCTCTTTGCAGGTTTGTCACTATTTTTGGCGTTTTGTCGGCTTTGGATATTTTCGGCGCTAGCTTTTTAGCTCAAACCTCGTCCGCCGCGCTAAATTTGAACCCGCGCGCCGGGAACGATAAACGCGCAAAAACGCCGACGCGCACGGAAGTCAAAGCTCCAAATTTTCTATCAAATTTCGCTTTTAGGTAGCGGTAAATTTAAACGCTCGCCGAGGCAATCGCGTAAATTTGATTATCCGTGGATAAATTTAAGAGGCGAGGGCTTGCAAAATTTGCCTAATCCTGCAAGCCCATCAAATTCGAGCTACTACGCAAACTCTTTTGGATGATAAATTTGCACGCCCTTGCCGTCCGTTTGAGCGGCGGCGATGACGGTGGCGCGCGATTTTGCGCGCTCATCGGGCGGTAGTTCGCTAAGACGCCCCTCGGCAAAAGCCCGAACAACCAGATCGTAAAGAGCTCGCTGAGGCGCAACTCGTTACGTTCGCTTTTTATCGCGGGCAGCCTGGCGATTTGCAGGCTTTCATAGCCCAGCGCGCCGATCTTTTTCTCGGCCTTGCCCTTTGCCCTCATGTAGAAAAATCTCGACCGTTCGTCCGCGCCGTAGGCGGAGATGAGCACGAAGCGGCGAGTGCCCGCGGCGATGCCCCATTTTGCGGTGTTTACGGGGTAGCTCACGTCCACTTTGTAAAACTGCCTGCGGCTGCCGGCTTGCTTCATCGTCGTGCCAAGCGCGCAGAAAATCTCGTCTACGCCTCGCGGCTCTATCTCTTTGATTTTGTCGAAATTTACGATCTGCACCTCAAGCTTTTCGTGGCTAAATTTCAGCTCTCTGCGCGCCCAAACGACGAGTTTATCGTAGTTTTGGCTTTTGCAAAGCCCTCGCACGATCTCGCGCCCGACCGCTCCCGTAGCGCCCACGACCAAAGCCGTTTTTCCCATTTTTGCTCCTTTGATCAAATTTTTATAGACGGCAGATACCGCAAATAACCGAATCAGCTCGGTATTAATGCCCTAAATTTAAGGCTTAGCCTGCTGAGCCGGCCTAAGTCCTGGCGCGTTTGGATTAAATTCTTTCGCGGCGCGCGAAATTTAGCGGGCTTAAAATTTCACTCGCTATTTTCTGCGGATCTTATAGCCCTTGCCGCTTTTTGTTTTTAGCAGCGAAATTTTTCCGTCCTTCGAGACGTAGTAGCCACCCTTAACTTTGCTTAAAATTTCGCTCTGCGGCAGGCTCGCCCAAAAAATTTCGATCTTGCTTTTATCTGCGGAAAATATCCCGTAGATCGCAAGCGTTGCGTTATCGGGGTCGTCCAGCTTCGCGTCTGCGACATCAAAAACCTGCACGCAGCCATTCTTGATCTTTGAAAAGCTCTGCCCCGCGGCGACTAAGCAGCCGTGCTCGTCCGTGCCGCCGCCTACCATCTGCACGGCGGGTACCTTGCAGACGCCCTCACTCGTGCCGCAGTCCGCAGCCGCGCTTTCGTTCCTATTATCCGCCTCCTTACCCGGCTTTGCGCCGTTTGCCGCGCATCCGCACAAAAGCGCCGCCGTAAAGGCCGCGGTTAAAATTTTACCTCTCATCTTTACTCCTTTAAATAAATTTTATCTGCATTCAAAGCTGCTCGCGTTATTTTCGTCGCCGCCTACGTAGGTAGCCACTTTTGGATACGCGCAGATCGGGATCTGCTTACCGGCGCGACTCGTGCTTTTGCCTAGCAGGCTAGATGGAGCCGTTCCCTGCTCGCGCCACGCTTCAAGCGCGCTTAGCGGATCGACGTCATCGATGCCGTTACCGCCGCCGCAGTGATTCATCCCAGGCAATGCAAAAAATCGCGCAAATTCGTCCGCATTCGCGTTCGTTTCCACTAGCTTTTTGAACCAATCGCGCTGATCCATCGCCGAAAATACGGGATCTGAGACGCCCGTTACGATGATGAGTTTACCGCCGTTAGCGCGGAAGCTATCTAGCCTGGTCGAAATCGCATCGTTTATCGCCGCGGTCTCGAACGTTCGCTCTACGTCCTTATCGAAATCAAAGCTCATCAGATCAAACTCCGGTTGCGGCGGCGTCAAGAAATAATAATTCATCGAGCCCTTCGAGAGCACGATATTTCTAGCGTTAGGCTCGGCGCTTTGCGAGTCGCCAAGCTTCCACATGCGCCAGCCGGGCTGATTTACCCCGGCATCATAAAACCAGCCGCTGTAAATTTGCTCGCCCTTGCTGTTTTTTGCGCCGTTAAATATCGCCTTTATCGCAGAAATTTTATCTTTGGGTAGATCAAGGCCGCTAGGATCGAACTCGCAACTCTCCCAAGCGCCGATAATGCCGTCTTTTAGGCCATCCAGTGCGTCGCATTTATCCAGAACCGCCCTGCTTAGCTTATCCAAATCCTCCTGCGTAAGGGCATTTGCAAAAATTTTCTCCCCAGCGGCGTTTTTAGGCGCAATCTTCATAAGCTGCCGGTTGTCCCACTGCTCCGCGATCGCCGCGCGCGAAAGCCTAAAGCCTGGATTTGCCGCGATTACGCCGTCAAATTCCAGCGGATACCTCTGCGCCGCCATCAGAGCCGAGCGTCCGCCGTTTGAGCAGCCCATAAAGTAGCTGTGCGCGGGCGCTTTTTTATACGCCGCGAAAACCAGCTGCTTTGAAACGCTCGCGACCTTGCCGATAGCCTGATAGGCATAGTCTAACCGCGCCTGTTGCTCAAGTCCGAACTCGGGCGTAGGCGTAGGGTGTCCCGAATCGGTCGTAACTACCGCATAACCCCTCATAAGCGCAGGCGTTGCAGTGCTAGTGCGGATAGGCACGGCGCCAAGAGCCGGCGCTACAAAGCCGTCCAAACCGCCTCCGCCCTGAAATAGCAGCTTGCCATTCCAGTCGCCTGGCAAGCGCAGCTCAAATTTTATGCCGTAATGCTTGCCGTCCGAGCCCGTGCGCGAGGCTATCTCGCCGTGAATTATGCAGTGCGGCGCGGCTTTTAGCATCTTTTTGGCTCCACCCGTTAGCGCAGACATCTTATCGGCGCCGATTTCGCCGCTTTGATTCCAGATC
>CAURUA010000097.1:0-4273 GCA_963528045.1 uncultured Campylobacter sp.
TAGCCGCTGTGCTTCGCCTTTTTTAGATAAACGATGCGGATTGGCTCAGGCAGGGTTTTGGTGCGCGAGAGGATGTAAAGCTCGCTCGTATCGGCGCCGAAGATCAGGGCGTAGCGATAGTCGCCGTCCACCTGCGCCACGCGGTAGAGGGAGTCGGAAATTAGGCCTTTTTGATAGAGCAGGCCTACGTTTTTATCACCCGCAAACTCCAGCACATGCTGCTCGTTTTCGATTTTGCCCGAGCTTGTTTTGGCGGTTTTTAGAAGATTGATCGTGGAGTTTTTATCGATGAAGCACTCGTACGCGGTGTTTTGCAGATCGCCGCCGCCCTTCATACGAGCGATCTCATACCAGCCGCCGCTAAATTTAGCGATGTCGAAGTTTTTTACCAGCGGCGCTTTTGGGCTTAGGCTTTTGGCGCATGAGCCCAAAAATAGCGCGCAAAACGCCAATATAATTAAGTTTTTAAATTTCATCGTTCGTCCTTTTTAGAAGATAGAAAAATTCCCTATTTCCCTCTTTACCCGTGATTTTGCAGGCGCTAGCGTGCAGCACAGCAAGCCCCAGCTCGGCGCATAGCCGCTCAAATTTCGCTCGCGCGGCGCACACCGCTTTTTCGTCCTTGAGCACGCCTTTTTTATTTCGCTTCACCTCCGCGCCCACCTCAAATTGCGGCTTAAATAGCACGATGAGAGCGCTTTTTGCAAGGCGCGCGAGGCTTTTTAAGATCAAATTTAGCGAGATGAAGCTCACGTCGCAGGTGATGAGATCAAATTTTTTCTCGCTTTCAAATTCCCTGATGTCGGTGTTTTCGCGCACGATCACGCGAGGGCTGCGCCGCAAAATTTCGCTTAGCTGCGAGCTGCCGACGTCAAGTGCGGTCACGCTCTTTGCGCCGCGCTGCAATAAAATCTGCACGAACCCGCCGGTGCTGCTGCCTACGTCCAAAACATCGACTCCCGCTAAATTTAAAATATCTTTTTGCGAGCGCTCTGCTTGCATAGGCTCCGCACTGCCTTCACTGCGGCGCGCGCCCGCCTTACCGCCCGATTTAGATACTTTCGCTGTACTTGAAATCTCTGTCGTCTCGACAGCCGCGCTTGGAATTTCGGTCGTTTCGTTCGCGCTCAAAATTTTATCCGTAGTCGCAAAATCGGCACTTGAAATTTGCGTCGTTACTGTGCCCGCCTTTTGTGTCACTGTCGATTTACTATCCGCGCCTTTTGTGTCGCTGTGCGGCTTTGAAATTTCTGCCGCCGAGTTAGGCGAATTTGCGGCGCAGCTTGCCAAAAGCCCGTTTTCGGCGAGCTCATCCAAAAAGCCCGCAAGCTTGAGCGCGCCTCTGCTTACGTAAATTTGATCAACCGCGCTGATTTCGCCGCTCTGCTCGGGCGCGATCTGCACAGAGGGCCTGTTTTGCACGGCGCCACGCAGCAAAATTTTATCCTGCTTTATCAGCGCGGCAGCCTGATTTCTGCTGATTTTAAGCGTATTTGCGACGAGCAGATCAAATCTCATTTTATCTTTTCTCCGCGCGGCGGTGAAATTTTAAAGCTTGCGCAGTTTTTGTGCAGCCTTGAGCTTAAAATTTTATCGCGCATAGCAAAGTTGCGGGCAGCAGCGCCGCAAGGCTCAAATTTTAGCCCGCGCCGCGCCGCAAATTTAGCCATGCTACGTATTGTAAATTTTGGCTCGCTGCGCGTTGCAAATTTTATCTTGCCGCTAGCGAAAATTTTAAAATTTTTCCTATCGGCGCAGTGTTTTAGCGCCGCGAAATTTGAGATATTCTTGCTTGCGACCGCATCTATCGATATCGCGCTCGCCGTTTTAGCGTCGCGGCAGGCGGAGCCCGCGTGCCTAGCAGAAACCGCCTCTCGGTCTGCCGCTTTTGCGCACGCCTTAGAGCCCAGCGATCTTACATCGACCGCTCGATTTATTGCTTTTGCCGCTTGCTCGTGCGCTACAAAATTTTTAAAATTCTCGCGCCTTGTAAAAGATATAAGCGCCGCAGGACGGAGGTTGCTTTTGAAATTTAATCTCGCGCCGTTTACGTGCGGGTTTGTCACAAAGCAGAAAACCTTCACTTGCCGCTTCCCGCGAGCGCCTCAGGCTCGCTCTTATTAGGTGGATTTGCGCCGGGCGTTTGCAGCGAGCTCGCAAGCGCTTCAAACTCGCTCTCGTCGATTATCCGCACGCCAAGCGAGCGAGCTTTTTGCAGCTTGGAGCCCGCTTCTGCGCCTGCGAGCACGAAGTCGGTCTTGGCAGATACCGAGCCCTGCACCTTCGCGCCCATCGCCAAAAGCCTGGCCTTAAACTCGTCGCGCGGACGGCTGAGCGTGCCGGTGATGACGACGCTGCGGTCCGTGAAAGCGCTTTTAGTGGTCTGCATCTGGGGTGCGCGAGGCGTGATGATTTCGCTTAGATTTAGAATTTTTTCGCGATTTATCTTGCAAAACTCCTTCAGGCTCCTTGCCATCGCCTCTCCAAAGCCCTCCAGCCGCAGAATTTCATCCTCGCTCGCATCCAGCCAATCCTGTCCGAATGCCGCGGCGATCTTGCGCGCGGCTACCTCGCCGATGTGCTCGATCCCCAAAGAGGCGATGAAGCGCTCAAGCGGCGCGTTTTTGCTCGCATTTATCGCACCCAAAAGATTTGAAATTTTTTTATCCGCAAAGCCCTCAAGATCCGCCAAATCCTGCGCGCCGAGGGCGTAAATATCGCCGATCTTTGAAATTTTGCCGCTTTCGAAAAGCTGCGTGATCGTCGCATCGCTTAGCCCTTCGATATTCATGCATTTTTTGGAGCAGAAATAGATCAGCGAGCCTATCACGCGCGCCTTGCAATCGAGGTTTTGACACTTTATGAGCGCGCCTTCGTCAAGCAGCTTCTCACCGCAGACGGGACAGTGATCCGGGCGCAAAATTTCACTCTGCGTGCCGTCTCTGCGCTGTTTGTAAACGCTCGTAATCTTCGGGATCACGTCGCCGCTGCGAATGATACCCACGAAGTCGTTTTTCATCAGCCCCAGCCGCGCAATCTCGTCGAAATTATGAAGCGTCGCGTTTGAAACGTTCGCGCCGTCGATATTTACGCTATCTACGACGGCTACGGGGGTGACTGCGCCGGTGCGGCCGACCTGCAGATTGATCTCGCGCAGCCGCGTTACCTTTTCGACCGCGGGGAATTTATACGCGACCATAAAGCGTGGGAATTTTACCGTATAGCCCATCTGGGCGCACTTTGAAAGCTCGTTTACGCGGATTACCATGCCGTCTAGCATCAGATCTTTGCTCGCGCGCATGCTATGCAGCGCCTCGTACGCGCTCCTAATCTCGCTCGCGCTCTTGCAGATGCGGCAAAACTCGTCGCGCAAAAAACCTAGGCTACGCACAAACTCCATTATCTGCGAGTGCAGCGCAAAGCTTAACGAATGTTCGCCCACCCCCCACGGGATAAATTTTAGCTTCCGCTTCGCTACGATCGCACTATCTAGCTGGCGCAGGCTTCCCGCGGCGGCGTTGCGCGGGTTTGAAAACAGGCTCTCGCCATTTGCGGCGCGCTCATCGTTTAGCGCGTCAAAATCGCTCTTGGCGATCAGCGTCTCGCCGCGGATCTCGATCCTTCCCTCGTATGGGATCTGAAGCGGCACCGATTTGATCGCTCTTGCGTTTTGCGTCACGTCCTCGCCTATAAGCCCGTCGCCGCGCGTCGCCGCGCTTATCAGCACGCCGCCTTCGTAGGTCAAATTTAAGCTCGCGCCGTCAAATTTCGGCTCGACGTAAAACTGCGCGCCGCTTTTTTCGCCGCGAGCTAGCCACGCCAAAAGGTCCGCGTCGTCGAAAATATCCTCCATCGACCACATCTGCGCGCCGTGAGCGAGCTTGGAAAAGCCCTCGCTGATCGCGCCTCCGATGCGCCGCGTAGGCGAGTAGGGCAGCGCGAGCTCGGGGTTTTGCTGCTCGAATTTCTCCGCTTGCGAATAAAGTTCGTCGTACTCCTCGTCGCTCGCGATCGGCTTATCGTCGGTGTAATATGCCCGCGCCCACGCATTTAGCGTATCTACCGCGGATCTGTATTCATCGTAGTTCATCTTGCGCTCGCATCTTTAAATTTTAAAATTCCGCGCTCCGCTAAAATTTTACGTCGCATTAGAATTTTACGCTCCGCGGCTAGTCTCTCCACTCCAAACATTGCGCCATATAACGAGTAAATTTTAAATTCCATTGCCGAACTCCTTTAGCGCGCGCTCGTAATCAGCCGGCGTATCGATGCC
>CAURUA010000098.1:0-4270 GCA_963528045.1 uncultured Campylobacter sp.
TAGACGACGCCCATAAAATTTACGTCGTAGAGATCCTCGGCGCTATAATGCAGCACCTTGAGCGTCCCGCTATAGGGCTTGTCCGCTACGAAATACAGACCGTTTTTTAAGCTCGGCTCGGGCTTCATTACGATTTTTGGCTCCAGAGCTTGCGCGCCTAGCGTCAAAAACGGAAGCAGAAGCAGAAACTTTAATGCGCTTGGAAAGCTAAAATTTCGCATTAAATTTAAGCCCAAATTGAGAGAATTTTGCGCGGCTTTGCGGGTTTTCATATTTTGCTTCCTTTGGCTCGGTTAAATTTGAAGAATTTTAAAATTTGAAGCTAAATTTTAGATAAATCCTCACGGAGTTTAGGCTGTGGATTTGATTTTCGGCGCGGGCGGCGCGCAGCCATGTACCCGTAAGCCTGCACGCGCTGTTTAGCGGAGCTGAGCGTTAAATTTCGGCAAGCTTCAATACTTCCGCTACGATCGTCCACTCGCGCACTAGCCTTTCAAAATTAAAATTTGCGTTTGCGGGGCTTGTGGATGGCAGCTTGACGGGCTCTTTGCCGGTTGCGTTTAAAATTTGAGTTTTTAGATGTTTTTCGCAGATTTCATGCGCCTTGCCGCCGTTTGCGAACACCTGCACGATGCGCGCTCCGCTAAAGATCGGTTCTAAATTTGCGGGCTCGACGGCGGTCATTTTGGCGTCGCTCGAGCCCTTTATCTCGCAGCAGATCGCCGCGTCGTAGATGGCGATGCCGCGGGCGAGCAGGAATTTTATCTTTTCATCCGTGCTCGCAGGCGGCGGCGCGTTTAAAATTTGCGCCAGCACCCGCCAGAAGCGATTTTGCGGATTTGCGTAGTAAAAGCCAAATTTACGAGAAACGACGGAGGGAAAGGAGCCGAGGATTAAAATTTTAGAATTTTTATCAAAAATCGGCTTAAAAGGGTGGCTCTGGCTCATTTTACGCCTGCTTTGTATTCGCCGAAAACGCCCGCCGGAGCGCCATAAATTTATCTTTCATTTTCGCTTTATATCCCCCAAATACCCGAATTTCGCCCGTAAAGCAGCTTGGAACCGAAGTTGCACGGCGGCAAAGATTTGGCGCACTCGCTGCATAGCGCCGCGCGGTAAAAATTCTACTGAGCCTGCCGCGACGCTCGACTTGGGTCTAAATTTCAGCTTCCCAAAATCCCAAATCAGAGCCTTCGCGACTAAATTTAAAGTCTCGCAGCGGCAAAATTTTAACCCTCGCGGCAGTTAAAATTCCGTCCGCCGCCGCAACTACCGCCGAAACGCTACGCGCTAAATTTTAGGTACCGAGATTACGCGCACGAGCTCGCCTTTTTTGAGCTCTTTTACTTCGAGCGGCGCGACGAGCAGGACGCTATCGTCGTCTAAATTGTTCAAAATCGCGCTGGAGCCTTGCTTTTTGCTTTGCAGGCTAACAAAAAGCTGCCCGTCTCTGTTTTGCAAGACGGCGGGCATAAACTCAAGCCACGGCGTCTTTTTTACGTAGTCGTGATCCAAGATTGCGCTAAATTCGGTGTTTTCGCGCACGCCGAAGGATCTTTGCAAATATATGCGCAAAAACAAAATGCACGTAATAAGCGCTGAGAGCGGGAAGCCCGGGAATGCGAAGATATATTTTTCGCCGGTTTTGGCTACGCGCACGTGGCGGCCCGGTTTGATCGCCGCACCCTTTACGATTAGCTCAAAGTTTGATTGCAGCGTGCTTTGCACGAAGTCGTAGTCCCCGACGCTCACTCCGCCGCTAGTTAGAAGTATGTCTGCGCTCTGTAAAGCCGATAAGATCGCGCCTTCTAGCTCTTTTTCGTCATCGCGTACTAGAGGCATTATCATCGCTTCGCAGCCTAGCTGCGTTACTAAATTTGCAAGCGCGATGTGGTTGGAGCTGTAAATTTGAGCGTCGTTTTCGAGCCTCTCGCCGAGATCCTTGATCTCGCTGCCGGTGGCTAGGATCGCTACTTTTGGGCGGACGAATACGCTTATGTGAAATAGCCCTAGCTCTGCTAGCAGCGCGATCTGTGAAAATCCGAGCTTCGTGCCGCTACGAAGCAAAAGCTCGCCCTCGCGGTAGCTCTCGCCCGCCGCGCGCACGGCAAAGCCGACCGCGACAGGCTTTATGACGACGATTTCGCCGCCTTGCACCTGCACATTTTCGATAGGCAGAAGCGTGTCGCTGCCCTCGCACATTAGCCCGCCGGTGAAGGTTTTGACGCACTCGCCCGCTTTTGCCGAGGCGCCAGGCATCTTGCCCGCAGGCGTAGTGCCGACGATCTTAAATTTAGCCCCTTCGCTTAGATCCGCGCCCTTTAGCGCGTATCCGTCCATCGCGGCAGTCGGGCGGCGCGGAGTGCTAAAAGGCGCTGCAACGTCGCTTGCTAAAATACGTCCCAGCGCCTGCGTGATCGCGACTTTTTCGATGCGCGAGGACTTTTGCACCGTGTTTGCGAAGCGCTCCATCGCGCTTTCAAATTTTTCAAATTCCATCATTTGCCTCCTACGATTTTATAAATTTGATCTTCATTTATCAGTTTCGAGTTAAATTTCACAACGAGTTCGCCATCGGTCTCGTAAATTTCAATAATGCCCTTTACGCCCTGTAGTGCGGAAAAATCGCCGCCTTTAGGAAAGTATAAATTCTTAAAAAGTTTCGGATCGCTCAGCCTAGAAAGTAGCACAAGCCAGATTACGCCCAAAACCGCGACGCCAATGCCTAGCGCTTCGATGCCGATTTTGCCAAAAAGTGCGCCACCGCATAGCCCACCCAAAAAACTGCCAAAAAATCCGAACGAATTAAAAATCCCAAGCGCAGCGCCTTTTTGAGCGACTTTGGCAAATTTGGACGCAAGGCTTTGCATAATGGGCTCATGCGCGTTAAATCCCACGAAAAAGAGCATCACGCCCACCACGAAAGCGCTCGCCCCGCTAGCAAACGCAAAAATCAAATACGAAGCGATGAAAAAGCAGATGCCGATAAGTAGAATTTGCTTAGCTAGCGCGCGCTTTTCGCCTAAAGCACCGCTCGCGCCCATCGCGGTAAAGCCGAAAATGGCGCCTAGAGCATAAATTTTGGTCAAATCACTTTTGGAAAGTCCGAATTTTTGCACGAGCAAAATTGGAATTAGAAAAAACGCTGCCGTCATGAAAGCTTTTTGAAAAAAATTCGTTAAATTCATAAGCATTAAATTTTTATCGCTCAAAAGTGAGCCGAGCGGGACCTTTTGGCGCAGGGAGCGGATATGCGGTTCGGTAGGTACTACGAAAAAAAGCAGCACCAAACATAAAAGCGTAAGCGCTGAACTTAGATGAAATAGGCTGGCAAGCCCAAATTTGGCGCTTAAAAGCGGACTTAAAATCATTGCGACACCAAAGCTCACGCCTATCATCGCGCCCATTACCGCCATCGCCTTGCCGCGCTCTTCCTCTCGCGTAAAATCGCTAATTAGTGCGGTAGCTACGGCTCCTACGGCACCGCAGCCTTGCAAAAAGCGCCCAAAAATCATCGTATAAATACTCTCGCTCGCCGCGCAAACGCAAGCGCCCACGATAAAAAGCGCCAGCCCTATCGCAAGGGTTTTCTTGCGCCCGATCTTATCGCTTAGCACTCCAAATGGCGTTTGCAAAATCACTTGCATAATCGCATAAATTCCAAAAAGTAGCCCCACTAGGCTTTCGTTTGCGCCGTGTAAGCTCAATGCATACAGGCTAAGCACGGGCAGCAAAATAAATAATCCAAAAAACCTCGTAGCGATGATAAAACTAAGCGGAAGGACGCTTTTTAGCATAATCTTAGACCTCAAATAATATGAAATTTGCGCCGATTATAGCCAAAAATCGTAACGAATTCTTTGATTTTGGGTAAAATGGCGGCTTAAATTTAAGGAGCGAGGATGAAAATTTTACTTGCGACGAGCAATAAAAATAAGGTAAAAGAGATAAAAGAATTTTTCACAGGATACGACGTGTGCGCGCTCGGCGAGGTGCTGGATCCTTTTGAGATCGACGAATGCGGCACGAGCTTCAAACAAAACGCGCTTATCAAAGTTCGCGCAGTGCATGAGGCGCTAAAAAGTAAAAATTTACAGAGCGAATTTTTTGTGTTAAGCGACGATAGCGGTATCTGCGTGGGCGCGCTAGGCGGGGCTCCGGGGATATTTTCGGCGCGCTTTAGTGGAGCGGGTGCAACGGATGCGAGCAATCGCGAGAAATTAGCCGCTAGCCTACGCGCGCTGGGGCTAGAGGAGAGCCCTGCGCATTA
>CAURUA010000099.1:0-4214 GCA_963528045.1 uncultured Campylobacter sp.
CCGTAAATCCGATGATGACGATGAGCGTCAGAGTAATCGCGCCGATGATGCTAGGCAGCGCCTCGATGAACATTACTCGAAAGATTATCTGCGTCTTGCTCGCGCCGAAGCTCTTCGCCGCCTCGATCACGCCGCTATCGACTTCCAGCAGAGCGCTTTCGATGAGGCGAGCAATAAAGGGCGCCGAGCCGATAGTAAGCGGCACGATCGCGGCGGTGGTACCGATGCTAGTGCCCACAAGAAGCTTCATAATTTGGTGATACTAAATTTCAGATTAAAATTTCTCGAGCATTCAAACTTGAAATTTTAAGAAATCAAGCAATTTAAATTTAGATTTCTTAAATTTAATTCTATAAAATTTTAGCCTTTGCGGTTACGGATTTTATTTTGAGTTCGTAAATTTTCGTGCGCTTTAATGATGCTCTGGAGGCGAACTCCACGCGCGACATGTAGTTTGGGGTGTATTTTTCGCATAGTATCCGCAGGGCGTAAATTTTACGCTCGTCATCTAACACTTCGTTTGCTTCGCAAACGGCGATTGCGCTGCGGTACTCCGTCGTATAAACTCTAGAGCCTAAAGCGGCAGCGTCGTTTGCGATAGATCGGTATTCTTCGTCGCTTGGGGTAGGAACGCGGTTGTAGCTAACAAAAACCGCCGTTACCGCGCGTCCATTTTGAAAGAGTTTCGCCTTTGTACCGGCAGGCGCGCCGTGGATATAAATAACGTCTGCATCGCGCACGGGCGAGATAGGCACGCTAAAAATTTCGCCGCTCTCGTCTATGCAGCTAAGCGTAGCGTATTCGCTCTCGTCGATGATTTTTAACGCCTCATCCTCGCTTAGCTGCCTATCTCGTCTGCGCATTTAGTCCATCTGGTTGCGTAGGAATGCGGGCTCGTCGAGCTCGTCGTAGGTCTCGTCTCCGTTAAAATCGCCGCTACTTACCTTTTGTCTAGAAAAGATAGAATTTCGACCCATGCTCTCTAAAAGCGCCTTCCTGCGATCCGCTACGTTATCGCTGGCGACCTGCTTTTTTTCCTCGATGCTCCTTTCAAAGCCGGTGGCGATGAGAGTAACTTCGACGCGGTTATTTTCCATCTTAGGATCGGTGGTGGTGCCCCAGGTAACGTCGGCATCCTTATCCACGGTATCTTCGATGATATTCATAGCAGATTCGATCTCAAGCAAGGAACAATCAGGCGACATCTTAAAATGCACTAACACGCCCATAGCGCCGTGGATGGAGGTGTTATCCAAAAGCGGAGATTGGATCGCGCTTTTTAGCGCTTCTTCTGCCGCGCCGTCGCCCTCACTAACGCCGATACCCATAAGCGCCAAACCGCGGTGAGTCATTACCTTTTTGACGTCGGCATAATCGACGTTGATATCACTATCGCCTGATTCTAAGATCACGGAGATCATACCGTTTACGGCTTGGAATAGGACATTGTCTACGATCTTAAAGGCGTCTTTTAGACCGGTTTTTTTATCGATGATCTTCAATAAATTTTGATTTGGGATAACGATTATGGAATCGCACTCTTTTTTAAGCTCTTCAAGACCCTCTTGCGCTAGTCGCATGCGCTTTTTACCCTCAAAACCGAAAGGGGTAGTAACGACGCCGATAGTTAGCGCTTTTTTCTCTTTCGCAGCTTTAGCGACGATAGGTGCAGCGCCCGTGCCAGTACCACCGCCCAGACCGGAGCCCACGAAAACGATGTCGGAATAGTCCAAGCGGTCTTTGAGATCGTCGTAGTTCTCCTCCGCAGCCATCTTGGCAAGCGCAGGATCCATACCGCAGCCAAGGCCTTTGGTGGTGCTTTCGCCTAGTAAAATTCTAGTATTTGCGATCGACTTTTCTAACGCCTGTGCGTCGGTGTTAGCCACCATAAGCTCAACGTCGGTTTTGGTAAATCCTTCGCGGATCATATGATTTATCATGTTGCATCCGCCGCCGCCGACGCCGATAACCTTCATCTTGGCACCGTAGATGCCCTTTCTTTCTTCCATACTATATCCTTTCACGAGTATCTCCTTAGCTTAAAATTTAAAACCAATTTTTCATAGACGACCAAATTTTATTGAAAAAATTCTGTCCGTCCTTTTTGGGAAGTTGGATATTTAGATCCTCCTTCTTAGCCGCACCGCTATCCGCTCTGACGCCTTCTTTTTCTATCGCCTTACTAACCTCTTTTTCGTAATATTCGTTCACATTTCGTTTCGGAGCCTTGTTTATAACTTCGTCTTTGTAGCGGAGTTTGCCGTTAGAATCCATCTCGTAAGGGGTAAATTCGCCAAAGCCATACATGCAAAGTCCCAATGCGCAAGAATTTGAAATATCGTCGGCGATCTCGTGAAGGCCGCCCACGCTCTTTGCTCTTGCAACCCTAACGGAAGTGTTATCAAAAACTATCGCCGCTAAATCACGCACGTCATCCAGCTTCGCCATACCGCCCGTGATTACGATACCTGCGCCTATGCGGTCTTTATAGCCGCTTCTTTCGATTTTATCGGCTATCATATCAAAAGTCTCTTTAACGCGAGCAAGGATTACTTGCGAAATTATCTCAAGGCTTATGATGTGGTTTTCCGACTCGCTATCTCCTAAAGCAGGCAATTCAACTTCACTATTGCCTTGGTTAATCAGATCGTTATAGGTAATTTTAATATTTTCCGCATACGGAAGCGGCGTATGTAGTGCGCGCGATAGATCGTTAGTAACGTTATTGGAGCCAAACATCACAACATCGTTATAACGTAAGGAATTTCCTAGGTGAATGACTATATCGCATGTAGCGCCGCCCATATCGATCAGTACGACACCTAGCTCTTTTTCATCCTTGCTAAGCGTAGATATAGAAGATGCGTAGCCTGAAAGGACTATGTTATCGACCTTTACGCCCGCCATCTCAACGGATTTTTTCAAATTTTTAATTGAGCTTTCTGGCGCGATGACGATATGGGTAGATACCTCTAGACGCGTGCCACTCATACCGAGGGGATCCTCGATGTGCTCCTGCTCATCGACTCTAAAATCATACGGAAGCACATGTAAAATCACACTATCACTAGGCACGTTTGCTTGCGCTTCGGCAACCTGCATGGCACGCTTGATTTCATCCAGCCCGATCTCGTTTTCCATAGTTATGACGCCGCGAGATTTAACGCTTTTGGCGTATGAGCCCGAGATAGATATAATGGCTTTATCGTAGCTTCTACCAGCGCCTTTTACTGCTGCTTTCACCGCCTGTTTTATTGAGCCCGCAGCTTGCTCTATGTTTGTTATGACGCCCTTTTTGATACCTAAAGTATCGGCTCCACCAACGCCTAAGACCGTAAAAATGCCGTCATTTTTAGCGATTATCGCGCGAATTTTAGTTGAGCCTATATCTAGACCTAAAATATACTCACTCACTGTCTTTACCTTTAAAATATCTTTCGGTTTTATAGCGCTTTTCTAGCATTTTGGTTAGATCGTCTTGCAGATTGGAATTTAATAACGTGGTTATCCTATCGGCTACGATCGTTTTTTCTTTATCTATCTCTTCGCTGCTGCCTAGGCTCTGCTGTGAAATTTTATACACTACGGCTTTGTTATCAAACATCACTATCCCTTCTTTCGCAGGCTTATTAAACATATCGATAAGAAATTTATAAAATTCGTCATCACTTAGCTTGGTGTTGTTTTTACTATTAAGAGATAGCATCCCGAAATCTTCGCCTTTGAAATTTTTAAGCGCATCTTGAGCTCTTTTTTCAAGTAGCTCTTTACGTTTTTTCGTTTCAAATTCTTTAGAAGCCAAAGACTTAGCCTCTTCAAAGCTCATCTGCCTAGGCTGCTCTACACCGTTTAGTTTAGCAATCAAATATCCGCCTTTGTACTCGAAAGGCTTGATGACATCTCCTGGCTTTGCGACCTCAATCTCAGATATTGGAAAATTGTTAGCCGTAGCAACTATAGTTTCATTAGTATCGAGCTTGCCTTTTTTAATCTCCAGATAATCCTTTGTAGCGTCTTTTTTAACCTGATCCATTTGGTAATCTTTTAAGACATTAGGTTTGGCTTCTGCAAAATCCAATAGTTTATCATCCAAGCTTCTATACTCGCCTCTGTGTTCTTCATAAAATTTACTTAGTTCCGTATCATTCACATCGACATTGCTAGGTGCCACAAAATATGCTCCGAGAGTATATTTTTTTTCGGTCATAAAGTGC
>CAURUA010000100.1:0-4174 GCA_963528045.1 uncultured Campylobacter sp.
TTAAAGCCGTCTGCGCGCAAAAGCTCCGCCAGCCCCTCGTTGATCGATTTTGCGACGAACGGGCCTTTGAAGATAAAGGCGGTAAAAATTTGAACCAGGCTCGCGCCCGATTTGATGCGCTCGTAGGCCTCCTGCGCGCTGTCTATGCCGCCGCAGCTGATTAGGATCGTGCGACCGAAGAGCTCGCGAGCGACCTGTGCGAAAAGCTTTCGCGATTTTTCGGTGATCAGTCTGCCGCTTAGGCCGCCGAAGTCCCTAGCGTTGGGACTTAGCGAATAATCAACGCTCGTGTTGTTTATGATGATGCCGCTTGCGCCGCTTTGCACCGCGCACTCGCACAGCGCGATCGCCTGATCCGCGCTCATATCGGGCGCCAGCTTTAAGACGAGCGGCCTTTTCGTGATCTTTTTCATCGCTCCGATCAGCTCGCTTATGAAGCTGTTTTCTTGCAAAGCGCGCAGATTGGGGGTGTTCGGCGAGCTTACGTTGATGATGAAAAAATCACACATCCCGTTAAATTTACGGCCCAAGGCTTCGTAATCGCTTAGCGCGTCCTCGTTCGAGGTGGCTTTGTTTTTGCCGATATTTGCGGCGATCGGGATTTTAAAAGGATAAATTTTTCGCACGCGACGCTCGATAACATCGGCACCTTCGTTGTTAAAGCCCATCGCGTTTTGAATGCTCTGCTCACTAACGAGGCGAAAAAGTCGCGGCTTTTCGTTGCCGCTTTGAGGACGCGGCGTAAAGGTGCCAAAATCGATGTGTCCGAAGCCAAGAGCGGCCAGCGGCGCGATCATCGTGGCGTTTTTGTCGAATCCGCCTGCGATACCCACGGGGTTATCGAAGCTTAAATTCCATATATTTTGAGTTAAAATTTCATCTTTATAAACGCCGAATTTTGCCAAAGCCTCAAGCCCGCCCGGAGTCGCATAGAGCGCGCGAAGTCCGAATTCTGCGATCTTGTGGGCGGTTTCTGGATCAAATCGAAAAAAGATTTTTTTCAAGGTATCGTAATTCATAATGTTTCCTCAAATTTTGCATAATGGTAGCTAAAATTTAATTAAATATAGATAAGGGTTTCGCGCCGTATTTACAATCTGCGGCGGTAAAATTTAGTTCCGAAATTATACGCTTAGAGTCTGCGTAGAATTTCTACGGCTCGTCGCAATGATCTGAATTTACGCAGAAGTTCAAAGATGCGCGGCGTAAATTTTATAAATTTAGCCTGCCTTGATATGTGCAGAAACGCGCGGTGTCCGTGGCGCGGCTCGCGATGGCGGGCGTTGCCGCGATTTTATCCTGCGCCGATCTGGACTCAATACCGCTAACGCTAAATTTTAAAATTTAAAGCGTCCACTCGCGCCGTTTGAGCTTTAGCGCGCGTCTTTGTCAGCGAAGGCAACGATCATCGTACCCAGAGGAATGATCGCAACGCCCAAGATAATCGCTAGCGGGTTTAGCAAAGAGAGCTTGGCAAGCAGGTAGATCGCCGCCACGAGCGCCACGTAAGACAAAATTTTAAACGGAGAGAAAAACGCTCCCGCAAAATTGCTCCGAACCTCGCCTCTCTCGCACTCATCATCCCAACCATCAATGCTGCTGTCCGCGCCGTCGAAATTATTATTTGATACGTTGCGCGTGCCGCCAATCCCACCCCCAAAATCGCTCGTACCGTCGCCCGACTCGCTGCTATCTACATCGCTGCCACGATTGCCGCTATCTGCGCCATCGCTATGATTGCTACTATCTGCACCGCCGCTCCAGCTACGACTATCTACGCCGCCGCCCAGATCGCTGCTCGCTGCATTTTTCAAGTCGTCGCAACGCTCGCCTATGCCGCCTTGCGAACTATCGCTAGCTTCGTCGTTTATGCCGTCGTATGAGTCGCTGCAAGTCGCGCCGCCATTCATATTAAATTTATCGGCGGCATGTCCTAAAGCGGTCGCGTAGCAAGCGGAGGTTTTGTCGTCGCTCTTCGTAGAATTTATGTCGAGATCGCCAGCGGCGGTTATGTCGCGCTCGGCGGCAAAATTTTTGATATCTTCGTCGGCGGTAGAGTTTGCGGCACACTCGGTAGCGGTCTCATCGTACAGAGTGCAGCTGCTATCGTTTTCGACGCAGGTCTCGCCGCTTGTGAAATTTACTGCGCTTTCGGAATTTTGAGTGTTTGAAATTTCGGCGCCTGAATTTACGCCCCTAAAGCTTTCGCTCTTTAAAATTTCACTGCCGCAAACCTCACTGTATGAAATTTTATCGTCGCCGCTTGCGACGCCTCGATTTTCGCCGCCATTGCTTGCAGAAGTTTCGCCGCTTATAAAACCGGCGGAATTTTTAGGGCTTTGCCGTAAAATTTCATCGTATTTGCCGGCTCTTAGCTCATCTTCTACTCTTAGCTCATCTTCTATTTTGTTGCGGTAAGCGCGAAACGAAAAATATACCGCGCCGAATGCGCCCAAAAATCCGGCCTCTAAGCTAAGAAGCCACGCAAGCGCCCGCACGCCGAAAGAGCCCGTGCCGAAAAATCCGGCGCCGCAAAGCGCTAGTCCAAGCAGGGCAAATGCTGCGTTTAGCGCGCAGTATATGAGCAAAAACCGCCTATTCAATCCCGCTCATCCCATTCATCGTTGTCGTCGAAATTTTTCGGATCCGCCTTGTATTTCGGATCGTTTTCAAGCTCTTTTAAGCTCGAATTTAGCGCCTTGCACGCGCGGTAAACGTTCAGAAACGCCGCTGCGATGCCGATAGCGATGCCGAACCAGAGCAGAAGCAGCGAGCCCGTGAGATGCCGCAGCCCAAGTCCGATCGCTACTCCGATGCCGATTGCTACGACGATTGAGATGCCTAGACTGATGTCGCAGGCGCCCTTTACGATTTTGTTTAAATTTTTCGTTACTCTCATCTAAAATCCGTAAAATTTTAAAACGCAGCCCTTAAAGCGCCGCCATCGCTTCGTCCGCGGCGTTTAGCGCAAAGTCGATCTGCGCTTCGTCCATCGTGGCGCAGATAAAGCCCGTCTCAAACTGACTAGGCGCCAAAAATACGCCGCGTTTAATCATCTCGCCGTGAAATTTCGCAAAGCGCGCGGTGTCTGCTCGCAAAGCGCCGTCATAGTCGCGCACCTCTTCGTCTGCGAAAAAGTAACCGAACATCGAGCCTACGCAGGCGGTTTGCAGCGCTATACCGCGGCGCTGCGCTATGGCGCAAAGCCCGTCTGCGAGCCTGCGTGCTAGCTCGCCGAGCCTTTCGTAAAGGCCGCCGCTAGCGTAAATTTTACTTAGGCTGGCGATACCCGCGGCCATTGCGACGGGGTTTCCGCTTAGCGTGCCCGCTTGATATACCGCTCCTAGCGGGCTTATCATATCCATGATTTCGCGCTTGCCTGCAAACGCCGCCACGCTCATGCCGCCGCCGATGACCTTGCCGAAGGTCACCAGATCGCCGCGGACGCCGTAGATACCGTAGCTGCCTAGCTCGCTCGCGCGAAAGCCGCTCATTACCTCGTCGATTATCAGCACGATCTTTTTCTCGTCGCACAGCGCGCGAAGCTCGGTTAAAAATTTGGGATCCGCCGGCACCAAGCCCATATTTCCCGCAATCGGCTCGATGATGATCGTGCCGATGTCGTTTTGCACTAGGACGTCCTTTACGCTTTGTATGTCGTTGTATCTGGCTAGGTAGGTGTTTTTCGCGACATCCTGCGGCACGCCCGCGCTGCTTGCGTTACCGAAGGTGCTTGCGCCGCTGCCCGCTTTGACGAGCAGGCTGTCGCTGTGGCCATGGTAGCAGCCCTCAAATTTTAAAATTTTATCCCGTCCGCTAAAGGCGCGCGCAAGACGGATCGCGCTCATCGTGGCTTCCGTGCCGCTGCTAGTAAAGCGGATCTTGTCTAGGAAATCGAAATTTTTTAGCACGAGCGAGGCAAGCTGCGTCTCAAGCGGGCTGGATGCGCCGAAGCTTAGCCCTTTTTTGGCGGTCTGCACGACGGCGCGCTCAATGTCTGCGTCGGCGTGACCGAAGATGAGCGGACCCCAACTCTGCACGAAGTCGAGATATTTTTTACCCTCGACGTCGTAGATATACGAGCCCTCGCCGCGATCCACCATAAAAGGCTCACTGCCTACGTTGCCGAATGCTCGCACCGGCGAATCGACGCCGCCTGGGATAAGTTTTTGTG
>CAURUA010000101.1:0-4076 GCA_963528045.1 uncultured Campylobacter sp.
CCGAGCTGCCGCGCAATCTTTGCCCACTAATCAAAGCAAGCTACGGCTACGCGGTAACGAAAAAATGCCCCTATATGAACGCTAGCGACGTCGTAGTGGGCGAGACGACCTGTGACGGCAAGAAAAAAATGTACGAGCTGCTAGCCAAACACAAAGAGGTTTATGTCTTAGAGCTTCCCAATATGACGCACAAGCGCAGTTTGGAGCTTTGGACGCAGGAGCTAAGGGATTTTAAAAGCTACTTGCAGCAGCGCTTCGGCACCGAAATTTCGGAGGAAAAGCTAAAGGAGACGATCGAGCTTTTTAACGACGAGCGAGACGCGCTAAACGAGCTAATGGATCTAGGCAAGCTAAATCCGAGCCCCGTTAGCGGCAGCGAGATGCATCAGGTGCTCTTTGCGAGCGATTTCATCTACGACAAGCGCGAAAAAATAAATATGCTACGCTCCTACGTCAAAGCCTTGCGCGAAAAGGATATGAGCGGAGCTAAACGCAAAAAGCGTATCATCATCACGGGCTGTCCAAGCGGCGGCGTGTATGAGAAGGTCATCAAGCAGATAGAAGATCTCGGCGCCGACGTCGTGGCGTTTGAAAACTGCACCGGCACGAAAAATTTTAAAAATAACGTAGAAACGCAGGGTGATTTGGTCGCAAATATCGCCGAGCGTTACCTTAAAATTCCATGTTCGGTGATGTATCAAAACGACGCACGTTCGGATATCATCAAGGAATTTATCCGCGAATATCAAGCAGACGGCGTCATCGACGTCGTGCTGAGCGGCTGCCACACCTACGCGATCGAGACGAACAAGATCAAAGAGGCGAGCCGCGAAGCGGGAGCGAACTATATGTCGCTAGAGACTGATTATTCAAAACAGGATGTAGGGCAGATACGCACGCGCTTGGAAGCGTTTATCGAGCTACTTTAGCAGGTCTTATTTGAAATTTTAAAATGAAGAATTTTCTAAATTTAAAAACAAACCAAAGAAAGGAGAGGTTGCATGAAATTTAAGGAGATAGACGAATCTCGTCGCGGCTTTTTAAAAGGAGCTCTAGCGGCAGCCGCCATCGCCGGACCGGAAGCGATGCTTGCTGGCTATACGCCGTTTAAGCTTGATTCGCTGCAGGTTTGGTCGTGCGGAGGATTGTCCGAAGCATTTAACGAGCTAAACGCCGTTTATGAGTCAAGAACGGGACATAATATCCAATACACCGGCGCCTTTGCGGGCGCGCTCGGAAAGTCGCTGCTAGCCTTGCAGGGCAAGACGGAGGTTTTCGGCGCCCGCGTTTTGGAGCTGTCTCAAAAACTACGCAAAGCAGGGCTTAGTCTTCGCTTTAGACCGCTATGTTTTACCGACTATGTTTTAGTAGTACCGAAAGGCAATCCCGCGGGCATTCGCGACTTAAAGGATTTGGCAGAACCCGGCATGCGGGTGATGCTTCCGCTAAGGGCTTCGCCTCCGGGTAGCGGACCGGTAAAGGGAATTTTAAAAAATTCAGGTCTCACGGAGCCTGTTATGAAAAATATGGTTGCCAACGGATCATGCGTCATCCAGATGATGTGTGATCTCGTAGAGGGCAAGGGCGATGCGTCCATAATCGAAAAGCGCCTAACGACGCACGATAGATTTAAAGACAAAATCGAATATATGCCTATCGACGAGAAACTAATTCCACCTGGGCCGCTTACCTTTACGCTAAATATCATGAAATACGTAAAGGACGAGAAGCTAGCCGATGATTTTGCGGATTTCGTCTGCTCCGTGGAGGGGCAGGAAATTTTCGAGCGACACGGCTTTACCTCCATCCATTCGGCGCGCGGGCTTGAACTCATAGAAAGGTTTGGTGTAAAAGATGTTTAGTATAGTAAATATGGCAAAGATGAAAAAAGTCTCTAGGCTAACTAAAATTCGTCGCTTAGTGCAGCTGATTTTTATCGGTGCGATCGGGCAATGGGCTTATTACGGAATTTTTAGATGCCCTTTTATAGTGCCTTTCGTAAACTGCCAATCCTGTCCGATCGTCACGTGCTGGGGGCGGATCGCGACCGTGTTTTTCGGCTTTTGGCTATTTATCCCCGTGCTGGTTATTTTCCTCGGGCGCGCGTTTTGCGGCTGGCTTTGCCCAGGCGGATTCGTAAATCAAATGCTCGGTAAATTTGCCGCTTTTAAGCTCAAGCTAAAAGATAACAGAAAGCTACGATATGCGCAGATAGGCATGGTTCTAGCCGTTTTACTTAGCGCGGGCGTGTATTTTATCTACGGCAACCCCCGCGTTATGATCCCTATCCGCACCAGCGACGAGTATCTAAACGCCGTTATCATGTCCTTTAAATTTTCCGACTGGTACTGGGCAGCTCGCACTGCCGTAGTCGTAGGCCTCATCGCCGCATCCTTGATCGTCGCAAATTTATGGTGTCGCTTCGCCTGTCCTAGCGGCGGCATAATGGAGCTGCTGCGTAAAATTTCAATATTTCGCGTTTATAAAACGAGCGCCTGCGATAACTGCGACGCCTGTTTGCGCAAATGCGAAATGGGCACGAGACCGGACGAGATGAACTGCACGAACTGCGGCGATTGTATGGATGTTTGCCACGCAGACGCCATCAAATTCGGAAGGAAAAAAGATTGATGAATTTTTTTGCCAAACCCTCCTTCGACAACCACCCGTGCTTTAGCAAAAAAGCATCCACTACCTACGGGCGCGTGCACCTTCCCGTAGCGCCGCATTGCAATATCCAATGCAATTTTTGCAACCGTATCTACGACTGCGCAAACGAAAATCGCCCCGGCGTAACGGCAAAGGTGCAGAGCCCGGATGAGGCCGTGGGATACGTGGAGAATCTATTTAAATTTAGACAAGATATCTCAGTCATCGGTATCGCAGGGCCCGGAGATCCTATGTGCGATGCCGACAAAACTTTGTCTACCTTTGAAAAATGCAAAGCCCGCTTCCCTCACGCCCTGCTTTGTCTATCCACAAACGGCCTAGCTCTGCCCGAGCACGTGGATGATATCGTGCGCATCGGCGTGAGCCACGTGACGGTAACGGTCAATGCCGTAACGCCCGAAGTGGGCGGCAAAATTTATGACTGGGTACGCCACGGAAATAGAATTTACCGCGGCGAAGAGGGCGCTAGAATTCTTCAGGCGCGCCAAGAGGAAGGGATCCGCAAGCTAAAAGAAGCCCGCATGATCGTCAAAATCAATACGGTCGTAATCCCCGGCGTAAATATGGCTCACGTACCCGAAATCGCGAAAAAAGCCAAGGAGTGGCAGGCCGATATCATGAACTGCATGGCGATGATCCCCGTGCATGATACCCCTTTTGCAAATATCAAATCGCCCTCGAATGAAGAAATTCGCGGCATGCGCAAGCTAATCGGCGGCTCTATGGCGCAGATGACTCACTGCAGCAGATGCCGTGCCGACGCATGCGGTAAGCTTTGCGAGAAATAAAGACCTGCTTTTGCGGGTCTTTTATCCAGCGCAGGATACACGCTCTCATAGCGCATAAATTTTATGTAGAGATTTAAATTTAAAATTTGTCTAAATTTAGAGCTAGTAGGCAGCCGATAAGCGGCTTTTTAGCGGCGGCGATTTTAAAATTTAAAAACAATTTTTAAATAATATTATTTTGCTTTTATTTAACTTTTGGTACAATAACTCCAAAATTAGGCATCAAAAAAACCGTATAACGGTAAAATAAAGGAGACATCATGGAAAACGTTTCAAGACGTGATCTGCTCAAAATGAGCCTAGTTGGCGCGAGTGCTTTAGCGCTCGGCTCCGTAAACGCAAATGCTGCGGTTAACGCTAAAGACGTCAAATTTGACGAAGAGTGGGACGTAGTTATCGTGGGCTCTGGCTTTGCAGGACTTGCAGCCGGTATAACAGCAGCCGAAAAAGGCAATAAAGTCCTAATCCTAGAAAAGATGGGACGCGTCGGCGGTAACTCCGTTATCAACGGCGGTATATTTGCCGTTCCAAATAGCGACAAGCAAAAAGCCGAAGGCATCAAGGATAGCAACGAGCTATTTATCAAAGACTGCCTAAAAGCCGGCCGCGGCCTAAACC
>CAURUA010000102.1:0-4046 GCA_963528045.1 uncultured Campylobacter sp.
AGCCGTAAAAAGCGGAATTTAAGAAAAAATATATATAATACGCTTTTCATTCAATCCACGAAAATCTTCGGAGCGTAGCGCAGGCTGGTAGCGCATCTGGTTTGGGACCAGAGGGTCGAAGGTTCGAATCCTTTCGCTCCGACCATTGTGGTGAGTTTAGCTCAGTAGGTTAGAGCATCAGATTGTGGTCCTGAGGGTCGTGGGTTCGATTCCCACAACTCACCCCACTTTATGCGCTCGTAGCTCAATTGGATAGAGCAACAGACTTCGGATCTGTAGGTTGAAGGTTCGACTCCTTTCGAGCGTACCACTGATTTGATATTTTGCGCTCATAGCTCAGTTGGATAGAGCAACGGCCTTCTAAGCCGTAGGCCAGAGGTTCGAATCCTCTTGGGCGTACCATATTAAGCTCATATTAAGAGCTTTTTGGCTAATATGCGCTTTCTTTTTTGCGGATGTGGTGAAATTGGCAGACACACCAGACTTAGGATCTGGCGCCTCACGGCATGAAGGTTCAAGTCCTTTCATCCGCACCATCCATTCTACGCGTTCCGGATTAGCTCAGCGGTAGAGTAGGCGGCTGTTAACCGCTTGGTCGCTGGTTCGAATCCAGCATCCGGAGCCATATATACTCAAAAATTCCTTTAGACCCCTGATTTTATCGATGTTTAAAGAGCTTTAAGTTTTCTTGGCTTTATAAAAATTTGTTTCAGAAATTTTTTAATATTCTAATTTCTCGTTATGCTTTCTAAGCAATCTAGAATACCTTATTATAAAATTTAAAATTCTCATTTTGTAAATAAATTTGATAAAATTTAGCCATTTATTGATTATAATCAATTTTTTTGCCTAAATAAAATCTTAAAATTACCAACTAAATTTTTTATAAAGGATTTCTATGAGCGACAATCTAGAGATGTTCTGTCATCAGTGCCAAATGAGCGCGCCCGAGGGCTGCGGCGCCAAGGGCCAAGACCGCGGCACCTGTGGCAAAAATTCCACATTAAGCCTGCTTCAAGACACTATGGTTTTCGGACTTAAGGGTCTTAGCGCCTACCGCCACCACGCGCATGAGCTCGGCGCCGATACTAGCGCGGTCGATACCGTTATGGCGGATACACTGTATTTCACGCTGACGAACTCAAATTTTAACTTTGACGAGCATATCGCGCAGCTAATGGCTGTCGGAAGCGCGGGCGTGCAGATGATGGATATTTTAAGCGAGGCGCATACCGCAAAATTCGGCGTACCAACCCCGGTTAAGGTAAGCCAAAACAAGGTCGAGGGCAAAGCGATTTTGGTTAGCGGCCACAACCTGCACGCTCTTGAGGCGCTGCTAAAAGCGACCGAGGGCAAGGGCATCAACATCTATACCCATTCCGAGATGCTTCCTGCGCACGGTTACCCGGAGCTTCGCAAGTATCCGCATCTAAAGGGCAACGTCGGCAAGGCGTGGTTCGATCAGACCAAGCTTTTTAACGAATTTAAGGGCGCTATTTTGATGACCACGAACTGCATCGTGCCGCTTCGCTCGTCCTGTAGCTACGCGGACAGGCTCTTTGGCTACTCTATCGCGGGCACGGACGGCGTCAAACATATCCAAAACGACGATTTTACGCCGCTTATCGAGTGCGCGCTTGCGTGCGGCGACGTGAGTATGGACAGCGACGAGAGCTTAGTAACGGGCGGACACTATAAGACGATTTTAAGCCTTGCGCCGCAAATTTTAGACGCGATCAAATCGGGCAAAATCCGCCGCTTTTTCGTCATCGCAGGCTGCGACGCGCCGGGCAAAGGACGCGAGTATTACCGCGAGCTAGCGCTTAGCCTGCCGAAGGACTGCGTGATTTTGACCTCCAGCTGCGGCAAATTCCGCTTCAACGACGTGGATTTCGGAAACGTGCCCGGCACCGAGCTTCCGCGCTATATCGACCTTGGTCAGTGCAACGACAGCAACGGCGCGGTCAAGATCGCCCTTGCGCTTAGCGAGGCTACGGGCATCGCGGTAAACGACCTGCCGGTCTCGATCGTGCTGATGTGGATGGAGCAAAAGGCGGTCATCATCTTGCTTGCGCTGTTTAGCTTGGGCGTTAAGAATATCAACGTGGGTCCTACGGTGCCTGAGTTTTTCAACGACGAAATTTTGGGCTTTTTGGTGCAAAATTTCGGCCTTCGCCTAATCAGCGGCGACGCGCAGGCGGATCTGAAATACTTCCTGGGCGAATAAATTTCATAGATAGGCAAATCGGGTAAATTTTGAATTCGGCAAAGCTCCGATTTAAATTTACCCTTTATACGTATACGGCAGTTTTAATAGATCTAGCCGATCCGCGGCTATTTTGCGCCGACGCTCATATTTAAATTTCACGAGTATACATTCCTTCTTGTTTTAATATAATCTCGCCAAATGCTTAGAAAAATTTAATTAAGTGCTTTTTTTACACATTCAAATTCCAATCATCTTTGCTATTACAATCCTTCTTTTTCTGTGTAAGTATTTATCTTATCCGTATCGCTGCCGCTTATAGTAACCGCTATAGTGTAGCCGTCTTGATGCTTGGTATCTCATAAAATTTTCCGTATCATCTCATTTTTCGCTATCAGATATTGCAATTTAGTGCCGTTAATTTTATATCCATCTTTATTTAATTCTTCAAGCATCCTCTCTAATAATCGCTAAAATTTTAAATAAATATAGGATTTAAATACGGATTTTAATCTAAATTTTGAGATTATTTTATAAGTGCATGGCGCACGACTCGCAGGAATAAAATTTTAAGCATATTTTGCGCAAAACTTCAAAATGCAGCTCAAACTCGCAAACAGATAAATTCGCTGTAGCCTTGCGTTTAGAATTCAGCGCTAGTGATAAATTTTGCATCTTTACTTCGGTGCAAATTTTAAAATTCTATGCAGGAGATAAAATTATAAGCCGTGCAATGCATGAATTCTAAAATTCCATATCGCCTATAGAATTCCATGCCCCACACGACACATAAATTTTGAAATTTTAAAATTTCACGCCGCAGATAAAATTTAGGAATTTCCTTTTGCGGTAAAATTTTAAAGCTCTACCGCAAATCCTCTGTCCGCGCGGCGAGTTCCAAATACGTCTAGAACTTAGATTTTCCTCACCAGCTCAGGAATTATCGCTTCGAAATCGACCCCTTCGTATCCGTTGCGCTCCTCGTCGCTCATCGTCTCTTTGATCGTGCTGACGACGAAATCCGCAGCAATGCGAACCGCCGTTTCCAGCGACTTGCCACGCATTATTGCGCCGAAGGCTACGGCGGCGAAAATATCGCCGGTACCGTTAAATTTAACCGGCAGCAGCTCGTGAAAATACTCGTTCGTCCTGCCCGTGCGTGCATCATAGCTGAAAACCCCGCACTGATCGGCGATGTAGCCGATGCCCTTTAAAATAACCTGTCTGGCGCCCAGCTCTCGAAGCCTTGCAAGCAGATCCATGATGAAATCCCTATCCGCGTCCTCTCGGTACGGCACGCCTGTAATCGCGCAGGCCTCGGTGATATTGGGCGTAATGACGTCGGCCTGGGCGCACAGAAGCGCCATCATACGGGCAAAATCCTCATTAAAGCCCGGATAAAACACGCCGTTATCGCCCATGCAAGGATCGACCAAAATAGTTTTGCCCGCGCTGCCGAAGCTCGCAAATAGCTCGCTCATAATCTCGATCTGTGCCGCCGAGCCCAAAAAGCCCGTGTAGATGCCGTCAAATACCACTCCGCGGTCTTTCCAGTGCGCCATGATCGCGCGTATTTGAGAGCTTAGATCGCAAAAGGTATAGCCCGAAAAGCCCGTATGCATCGATAAAACCGCCGTAGGGATCACGCTCGTGCTCATCCCCATCGCGCTTAGTATCGGCAAGGCGACGGTCAGCGAAACCTTGCCCACGCAGGATATATCTTGAACGGTAAGAACTTTTTTCATCACAATTCCTAAAATTTTTGGCTCTATTTTACCGCTATTTATATTAAAAAGGCGAATTTAAATAAAATTTACTCTACGAATAGTCTAAATTTATA
>CAURUA010000103.1:0-3702 GCA_963528045.1 uncultured Campylobacter sp.
ATTTAACCTGCAAAAAGGCGCGCTCCTATCCAAATTTTATCGCCAAGCTAAGCCCCTCGGTGCGTGAGACACTTGCTTCGCAGCTAGAGGGGCACCAAGACACGGCAAGTAGAAACGCCGTAAATTTACTGCGCGGATTTAATGACAAAAACCCGAGCGAATATTTTATGCAGAGCCGCAATGCGCAAAACTACTTTTTATATTACGACTACTTAAAAGGCGCGGGCAAGGACGCTCTGATCGATATCGACGCCGACGCAGCCTTCGTAAGCGAACTGGCTTCGCAAAAAGGCTTCAAAGCGGTTCTCAACGACGCGCTAATCAACCGCAAATACCCGCGCCTGCGCCGCTCGCTCACGGGCGTCGATCCGTCGGCCGTAGAAAAGGACATAGCGTTTATGCTAGGCGTAAATGCCGTCATGCAGGGCGATGAAGGGGCTGCGCTTGCGTTTTTTAGCCGCGCGGCTGCGAGCTTTGAGAAGCCTCACGATGTGCACAATGCGAAATTTTGGATTTACCTGCTAAACGGAGATCAAAATGTCTTGCGTCAGCTTGCTAGCAGCGAATACTACAGCCTCTACGCGCTTTATGCCAAGGAGGTCTTAGGAGATAGGAATTTAAACATAATCATCCCAAATCCCGCTAAAAATTCCATCGAAGGCTACGATATCACCGATCCTTTCGCTTGGGTTCGCACAAAAAATAGCGCCGATAGAATGTCTCGCGAGCAGCTTTTAGAATTTGCCAAAAAATTCGACACCAAGCAAAGTATCGGCGAGTACTCATACATCATGAATAAAGCAAGCGGCGGCAAGGATAACTTCTATCCGACGCCGTTTATGGAATACATCGGCGACGGCGATAACCGCCGCAAGGCGCTAATTTTAGCGCTCGCCCGCCAAGAAAGCCGCTTCGTGCCCGCATCGGTATCTACCTCGTACGCACTCGGAATGATGCAATTTATGCCGTTTTTGGCTAACGAGATCGGCAAAAAGCAACTCAAAATCGACGGCTTCGATCAAGACGATATGTTCCGCCCGGAGGTCGCCTACCGCTTCGCTAACATCCATATCGACTGGTTGGAGCGTAAAATTTACAGCCCGGTTTTCATCGCATACGCTTACAACGGCGGGCTTGGGCTCGTCAAAAAGATGCTTCAGCGCGGCGATATGTTTAATAAGGGCAAATTTGAGCCGTGGCTTAGCATGGAGCTCGTGCCGTATGCCGAGAGCAGGGACTATGGCAAAAAGGTGCTCGCAAACTTCATCATCTACTCGCAGATCCTCGATCCGCGCGCGAAAGTCTCGGTGCAACAGGAGCTACAAGACCTGCTGATACCGAGTAGAAGCGACGATTTTAGATAAATTTACGAGGCGGCGAAATGAAAACAAAGCGAAATCTTATAGTTAAAATTTTAGCCGCTTCGGCTTTTATTTGCGAAATTTGCGCGGCGACTCAAAATTTTTCGGCCGCCAAAGAGACCGTAAAATCACTAAAAGAGGATGAAATTTTAATCCTTAAAAGTGATCTTGCCGCCGCGAAAAAACATGGCGGCGCACTACAAGAGGTAAATTTAGAGGAGAGGGAGCTTGCAAAAAACGCGCTTAAGCTCCCGTTTGAAATTTACGAACTGCGCCTTTCTGAGGATCAAAATACACTCTTTGGCTTGGGCGACGATAAAGGCGGCATCGTCTTGATTGATGTTTCCGAGCCGCGCACTCTAAGGCTTGCGGGCATATTTTCTTTTCCGCAGCATGAGTTTGATCCAGCCTACATAGATATCGCACAGAGCAAATACGGCAAAAGTCTATTCGTCGCCGATCCGAATTTCGGAATTTATAAGCTGGATCTTAGCGACCGAAGGGATATTAAAATTTCGGCTCGGCTTGAAGCGCGATTTGTAAATAAAATAGAGCTTTCCAGCGACGGACGCACCCTCTTTGCAAAGGATTTCTTCAGTACCCTTACCGCCTATGACGTAAAAGATGATAAATTTACGCAGCTTGCTTATTTTATCGCCCCCTCCAAAGCCGATAAGCGGGAGTATAATTATGCCTGCGCGCCGCATAGATTATCCGAAATAAAGGAGCTCGGCGATCTGAAACTGCTCTCTGAGAATGAGCTTTTGCTGGCAAGCTGGGTGGGATTTTATGTTTTAGACATATCGGATATGGATAGGTACCGCGCAAATGCCGCGCAAAACTCCAATATCTTAAAGCAGGTCCGCTATATCCCTCATCCTCATTTAGAAATCGATAAAATGACGCTATCCAAAGACGGCAGGCGGGTATTTTCATCAAATTGGAACGAATTTGGGCTATATGATTTAGGCGAAAATAACACGGCCCAATCAAGCGCGTATTACAGCGGCGCGCATTTAAATAATTTTAAAGTCATAGAGGATCTAAATTTAGCCTACTTGGGCAAAAAAATATCCGAAAAGGGGGAGTTTCCAAGCGTGGATCTGATCGATTTTAGCAACAAACTCGACCCCGCTCCGATAAAAAGATATCTCTTTCCGCAGAGCCTAAAGGGCGTAAGCGTCGAATCTCGCGGCGAATATCTATTCTTTTCCTATTTTACGAAAAACGGATCATTCATAAGCGGGCTTGATCGCGCTTCGTTAAGCTCCGCCGAGAAATCCGCTCAATCTGCGCAGATGCAAAATGAAATTTTAGCCGAAAAAGGCTTTGAAGAAAAAGGCGCGATCTGGGAATTTCCTTACGCTAAAAACGGCTTTAGAACCGTCGATAACATAATAAAATCTCCGCAAGGATATCTGCTCCTTGCAAGCGCAAACGACGAATACCGAGTCTCGCTAGTTGCGTTAAGCGAGCGAGGAGCGGAGCTTTGGCGCAAAAAATTAAATATGGTATCCGCAGCCAATATGCCGGTAGCCGCAATGGACTCGTACGCGCTTTTGGATAATCAAATTTTAGACGCCGAAACGAAAAAGATAATCTACGAATTTCCGCTTAAATTTAAAGAAGTAGCGAGCTTCGGCGATAAATTTGCCGCGATAGACGAAAACGACGATCTGTGCTTTTACGAGAGAGAAAAACTGCTATGGAAGAAAAAGCTAAATATCGCAAAGAGCAAAAGGCTATTTGACGGCACTATGACAAAGATAGCCAAAATATCCGAAAGCGAGATCCTGCTCATCATCGAAAAAGATGGATTTTTAAAATTTAACGCCAAAGGTGAGGAGCTTTGGCATAAGAGCGTGAATTTCGCCCGCACGAAGGAAGGTGGCGCCTCGGACGAACTTGTAATAGATCAGAAAGCGCAGCTGCTAAAAGCAAAGGATGGATCGATATTTCTGCTGGCAAAATTCGGCGCAAATATCGCAAAATTTGACGCCTTAGGCAATGAAATTTGGAGAAAGCAGATTTGCGGAAGAGATCGCGGCGTCTGCGATCTGCCCGACACGCTAAACGCGACCTATAAATTAGCAAACTACAAAGAGGGGCTACTTCTAATCGGCACAAACGACGCTTCGGAGGATCAAACGATATTTTTAGAGCTTGATCTGGACGGCAATATATTGCGCGAAAACAAAGCGAAATTGCAAGATTTTTGGCTCAAAAGCGCCGTAAGCACGGATGACGGAGGCGTTTTAATAGGCGGAAACACCCATAAAGGCGATACCGTCATAATAAAAAATCGATCAAACATGCCGCTGGATCAACAAAAAATCAAAAA
>CAURUA010000104.1:0-2927 GCA_963528045.1 uncultured Campylobacter sp.
GATATCGAATACAACAGCATCGGCGTGCAATTCCACGCCACGCAGCTAAAAAGCGTATTTAAAAACAATAAATTTAAAGGAAATATGGAGATCGTGCTAAACGATACGCCTCAATCCAAGCTCTTGCAAAACGAATGGAGTGGCAACTACTTCGACGATTACGACGGATTTGATCGCGATGGCGACGGCTACGGCGATGTGAGTTATGCGGCATATGCCTATGCGGATAGACTTTGGGCGCATAAACCGAGCGTGCGGTTTTTTTACGGCTCCAGCGGGATCGCGCTTTTAAATTTCATCTCCAAGCTCGCTCCGTTTTCAGAGCCTGAGCTACTGCTAAAAGATCCAAAACCTAGGATGAGGCAATGATAAAGAATAGACGCGAAGCGATAAAACTACTCGGCGGAGCGCTCGGGACACTCGGGGCAGCGAACTTGTTTGCGGATGGAAATTCTACCAATTCCGCGGGCAGTGAAGCGCAAAATTTAAACGAGCAAAATTTCGTAAATTCTGCGGGGCAAAATTCCGCGCCGAATTCCATAAAACAAAATTCTAGCGGGGATTCCGCCTCTTTATATCTTCGCCCGCCCGGAGCGCTAGCGGAGCGCGGCTTCCGTAGTAGCTGTATCAAGTGCGGCCAATGCGTGCAGGTCTGCCCTTATCACAGCATCTATCTGCTTGATATTACGCATCTTTTTGACATCGGCACGCCCGTTATCGACGCCAAAGAGCGGGGCTGCTATCTTTGCGGCGCGCTTCCTTGCGTGCTCGCCTGTCCTAGCGGAGCGCTTAGCCACGAGACGAACGAGCCAAAAAAGGTCAAAATGGGTATCGCCGTGATTAAAAATTTAGACGCCTGTTTGGCGTACCGCGGGCAGGTTTTAAAACCGGACGATCTGCGCCCAAAGCCCGCCAAGACCGAGCAGGAGCGCGAGTTAAACTCAGCGCTGGCGGCCAAAGAGGGCAAGCCCTGCGATCTATGCGCGTCGCTATGCCCTTACCCGCAGCCGCTCGATGCCATCGCTATGATAAAAGCAGGCGTGCATTTCGCTCCGCAGATCCGCAGCGCTTGCGTCGGCTGCGGCGCGTGCGCAGAGCTCTGTCCGGCGCGTATCATCGAGATAATCCCGCGGGCGGATTACAAATCAATCTATGAAGGGAAACAATGAAAAACTCCATTAAATTCTACCTATGCTCGCTAGCTGCGGCGCTTTTGCTATGCGGCTGCGGAGATGATGGCGATTCAGGCTCTGCCGCGACAAGCTCCGCAGGGCAAAATTCAGTCTCGCAAAATTCTGTAAGTTCAAATTCTACGCCGCAGAGCGCGGAACAGAATTCTACTGTAAAGCCTCGCATAAGCGTTAAAAGCGGCGAAGCACCCAAGAAGGACGACAAGTTCGTAAGCTACGATTTTTACGGCGAGCGAAATGTAAATTTTAACCTCAACGGCGACGTGAACGAAACGACCAAAAACATCGTGGCATATTCGAGCATCAAAAACCAATACGAAAAGCTAAATTTCGATCTGATGAAAAAGCGCCTTGGGCACGATTTTATCCTGCGCTGCTCGGCGTGCCACGACGACTACGCCAACGGCATCATCGGTCCGTCGCTTCTGGATAAAACCGACGCGCAGATCGTGGATATGATTAAAAAGTATAAATTTAAAGAAAAGCCCAACCCTCTTATGGTGCAGCTCGTAAACGGCATGAGCGAGCAGCAGATAGAGACGATGGCAAAAGAAATTTATGAGTTCAACAAACAATTTAAGGAGCAGAAATGAAACTGGGCAAAATTTTAGCTTTGATTTTAGGCGTCGCGCTGATCGCGCTGATGATCTTTATGGCTAGTTCGGACGATTCTAGCGCGCCGCAGCAAGAAGTCAAGCCGCAAGCGCAAGCAAAGCCTGTGCCGCAGAGCAAAAGCGTTGATCTCATCGACGATAAGGACGTAAAAAATATTAAAATTTTGCAGCAGAGCATCAAAGAGCGCGATTTCAAGGTTAGCAGCTCCTATCTGGTAAGCTGTGCGCCCTGCCACGGCGATGACGGACGCGGCAAGATCGCTCCGCCGATCGGTGGCAAAAGCAAGGATCAAATTTTAGCAAGCCTCAAAGATTATAAAGCGGGCAAGATCAAAAACAGCCTGATGAGCGGACTGCTAACCAACGTAAGCGACGAGAGCCTAGATAAGCTCGCAGATGAAATTTCAAAATTTAAAGAGTAGGTCTTGGATAAATATAATTCGCGATGCACGATCAAAAATACGAGCTTTTTCTCGACCTTCGCGCTTAGAAATAAAAACAGCAAATGGCGCCTCAGCATTCGGGCTCTGCGCTACGCCACGGTATTTTTGGTGCATCTACTTTTCGTGCTTTCCTTTCGCGCGGATATTCAAATTTTAGAGGGCGACATCAGCGGCTCGCGAATACTTGGCTTTCACCTAGCAGATCCTTTCGCGACTCTTGAGGTGATCGCCGCGCACAAGGATCTGCCGATAAATTTGCTCATCGGCTCGGGCACCATTTTGCTGTTTTACTTCATCGCGGGCGGCAAGGCATTTTGCTCGTGGATCTGTCCTTACGGAGCGCTTAGCGAGATCGGCGAAAAGCTGCATAATACGCTAATTGCCAAGCACGTCATCAAGGAGCGCACCCTGCCTCGCGGTATGCGATATGCGATCTGGGCGGTATTTTTGCTGCTAAGCGCGATTACCGATCTGCTCGTTTTTGAAATTTTTAACGTAGTTGGAATTTTATCGCGCTTCATCATCTACGGCTTCTCGCTGGCGGGGCTTTGGATCGTTTTTGTGTTTTTGCTCGAAGTATTTTTTAGCAGGCGGGTGTGGTGCACACACCTCTGCCCGCTAGGAAGCACCTATTCGCTTGCGGCGAAAGCAAGCCTAAGCAAGATTACTTGGGATAAGAG
>CAURUA010000105.1:0-2599 GCA_963528045.1 uncultured Campylobacter sp.
GCGACGTTTATATGCTTAAAAATCTTCAAATTTTATCCTTTTTGCTCCGCTTTAAATTTCGCGCGCGGCTTGATTCCAAAATGTTGCGAAATTATAGTGAAATTTTGCTACAGCCCTCATAAAAATGCGGAATTTCTAAAGAAAACGTGAAAAACCGAGCGTGCTTAGAAGTGTAAATTTAATGCTCTCCGCTTACCGCGTAGAGCTTTTGCACTTTTGAAAAATTTCAAATTCCGATGCCGCATCGAATTTGAGCGAATAATCAAAAATTCATTTCAAATTTGGTAAAATCAGGTGAATTTATTTTTAAGGAAAAACATGGACGAGGGAAAGAAAAAGACGCTGGATGCGGCGCTAAAATCGATCGACAAGGCTTTCGGCAAGGGCACGCTCGTGCGGCTGGGCGATAAGCAGGTCGAGCCGATAGATGCCATCTCTACGGGCTCTGTGGGGCTTGACATCGCGCTTGGCATCGGCGGCGTACCGAAAGGGCGTATCATCGAGATTTACGGGCCGGAGAGCTCGGGAAAGACGACGCTTACGCTTCACATCATCGCCGAGTGCCAAAAGGCGGGCGGAATTTGCGCATTTGTAGACGCCGAGCATGCGCTGGACGTCAAATACGCTTCAAATTTAGGCGTCGATACCGACAATCTCTACGTTAGCCAGCCCGACTTCGGCGAGCAGGCGCTTGATATCGTAGAAACCCTAGCAAAAAGCGGCGCGATCGATCTTATCGTCGTAGATAGCGTCGCCGCGCTCACGCCGAAAAACGAGATCGAGGGCGACATGGGCGATCAGCACGTGGGGCTTCAAGCGCGACTTATGAGCCAAGCGCTGCGCAAACTTGCGGGCGTCGTGCATAAGATGAATACGACGGTAATCTTTATCAACCAAATCCGTATGAAGATCGGCCAGATGGGCTACGGCACGCCAGAGACGACAACCGGCGGCAATGCGCTTAAATTTTACGCTTCGGTGCGCATCGATATACGCAAAATCGCTACTTTGAAACAAAACGAAGAGAGCATCGGCAACCGCGCCAAGGTCAAGGTCGTGAAAAACAAGGTGGCGCCGCCGTTTAAGATCGCGGAATTTGACATAATGTTCGGCAAGGGCATCAGCAAAGTGGGCGAGCTGATCGATTACGGCGTCAAACTCGATATCGTCGATAAAAGCGGCGCATGGTTCAGCTATGGCGACACTAAGCTGGGTCAAGGGCGCGAAAATGCTAAAATTTATCTAGAGAATAACCCTGCTGTCGCCGAAGAGATCACTGCAAAGATCCGCGAGCAGATGGGCAGCGTAAATTTCAGCACAGACGCGGACGATGAAGAAAATTTACAAAGTGGAGATGAATGATGATTTATATCGAAGATGTTTATGCGATAGAGGTGTTAGATAGTCGCGGCAACCCGACCGTGAAAGCGACCGTGGCTCTAAGCGATGGCACCGTAGCAAGCGCGATAGTCCCAAGCGGCGCAAGCACGGGTAAACGCGAGGCACTGGAGCTTCGCGACGGGGGCGATAGATACTGCGGCAAGGGCGTGCTAAAGGCGGTAGAAAACGTAAATTCGCAGATCGCTGAAGCCGTGATCGGACTGGATGCTTTTGGTCAAAAGGCGCTTGATGAGCAGATGCGCGAGCTTGACGGCACCGATAACTACTCAAGCTTGGGCGCAAATGCAGTACTTGGCGTATCTATGGCGGTAGCGCGCGCAGCGGCAAAGAGCCTTGACGTGCCTTTGTACCGCTACCTTGGCGGCGCGAACGCTAGCGTGCTACCCGTGCCGATGTTTAATATCATTAACGGCGGCGCGCACGCGAACAACAGCGTGGATTTTCAAGAATTTATGATTATGCCGTTTGGATTTGATAAATTTAGCGATGCGCTGCGAGCGGCGACCGAAATTTACCACACGCTAAAAGGTCTTCTAAACGCGGCCGGCCACAGTACGGCGGTGGGCGACGAGGGCGGATTTGCGCCTAATTTAAACGATAACGAAGAGCCGATCAAACTCATCATGCAAGCTATCGAAAAAGCAGGCTACAAAGCGGGCGAGCAGATCAAGCTAGCCCTGGACGTGGCAGCTAGCGAGCTGTACGAAAACGGCAGATACAAGCTAGAAGGCAAGGAATTTAGCAGCGAAGAGCTGATCGAGAGATACGCGCAGCTTTGCGAGAAGTATCCGATATTTTCGATCGAGGACGGCCTAAGCGAGGACGACTGGGCGGGCTGGGCGAAGCTAACTAGCAAACTCGGCTCTAAAGTGCAGCTCGTGGGCGACGATCTATTTGTAACGAACGAGAAAATTTTGCGCGAAGGCATCGCCAAAGGCGTAGGCAACGCGATCCTAATAAAACCGAATCAAATCGGCACCGTTAGCCAAACCATGCAGACGATCCGCCTAGCTCAGCGCAAAGGCTACCGCTGCGTGATGAGCCACAGAAGCGGCGAGAGCGAAGATAGCTTTATCGCGGACTTCGCCGTCGCGATGAATACGGGCCAGATCAAAACTGGCGCAACCTCAAGAAGCGAACGCAACGCCAAATACAACCGCCTGCTTGAGATCGAGCGCGAGACGGACGAGTTTTTGGG
>CAURUA010000106.1:0-2540 GCA_963528045.1 uncultured Campylobacter sp.
GCGCCGTGCACGCCGCCGGTTACCTCGCCCGCAGCCCAAAGCCCTGGGATCGGCTCGTGAGTAAGGCTAGAGATGACCTGGGCTTTGGTGTTGATCTCAAGTCCGCCCATCGTGTGGTGCACCTTCGGCATCGTGCGGCTTGCGTAAAACGGCGGTTTGGAAACGTCGATGCCGTCCAGCTTATCGACTACTTTACCGAATTCTGGATCTTTACCCGCTTTGACGTAAGAGTTATAATCCGCGACGGTCTTTAAAAACGGCTCCAGCGGCAGATTGTAAGCCTTCGCAAGCTCCTCTAACGTGTCAAATTTCTTCACGACGCCCGCTTCTAGAGGACGTGAAGTATAGACCGGGTTACGCGCGGCGACGGCTTGAGAGTCGCAGACGTTTACCGGATAGTTATCGTTTTTCTCGCTCTCGCCGATAACCTTAAAGCAGGCATCCGACTTGATCTTGCGCCCCGCGTGCTCGTCCATAAAGCGCTTGCCCGTCTTTGGATCGACGGTTAGACCGTAGGTGTTGCAGCAGTGATTGGTGAAATTTACTGCGGCGCCGAAACCCTTTTCGTCGGGCGAGCAATACGGAAGGAACTGAATCCATGACGTAAGAAGGGTAAATGCGCCGATTCTATTTGCCGCTAGCATCGCTCCTGCCGAGCTTCCCGGATGGTTGGTGCTGTCTATGCTAGGCACTACGCGAGGATCTTGGATCTGACGATACCACAGATCGCGTCCGTATCCGCCCGAAGCTAGCAAAACGCCGTCTTTGGCTTTATAGCTCTTTTTCTCGCCGCTTTTATTTTCCAGATCGTCGCTAAAGAGTTTCGGATCAAATTTATACTCCTCGCGAGCTTCTACGCCCACGACGCGGCCGCTGTCATCCACGATAAAATCGTCAAATTTCGTGCGGGTTTTGATCGTGACGTTAGGATCGTTTTGAAGTTTACCCATCATCGGCTGGATGTAGCCCGAGCCTGAGCCGTTGGTCGATTGTAAGCTTCTTGCAACGCTATGGCCGCTCTCAAAGATCAGCTTATCGCTAAATTCCGCTCCGCAGCTAGTTAAAAGATCCACGGCGTCATTTGCGCGATCAAACATCACGCCCAAAAGATCGGTATGATTGAGCCCGAGTCCGTCTTTTACGGCATCGGCGATAAAGAGCTCCTTGCTGTCTTTAATGCCCTGCGCTACTTGAAATTTATTCATCGGAGCAGCCATGTTTCCGCCGTTGATAACGGAATTTCCGCCTGCGCGACCCATCTTTTCTAAGATAAGCACTTTTTTGCCACGCCCGCTAGCCTTAATCGCCGCGGCAAGTCCCGCAAAACCGGTGCCAATGATGACGATATCGTATTCCTCGTCAAATTTGACATCCTTAGCGTTTTGCGCCGCGCTTGCGCTACTAGCTCCCAGCGCAAGCGCCCCCGCACCCACTGCGCTAATCTTTAAAAAACTACGTCTTGATACGTCTTGCATTTGCAACTCCTTTAATTGAAAGTGTATATTTAAAAGAAATGATAACTCGAATTTAAATGTAAGTCAAATAGAATAACGTTATAAATAGATAGTAAAAAGCTATGAAATTTAGGGATTAATATAAAATTTTGAAATTTAGCAAGCGAGATTTAAAATTTTAAAATTTACAATGCCGCTCGTTTGTGAAATATTCGCTGCAAATAAAAATCTCGGCGCCAAAATCGCAATAAATGCAAAATCCGCGCCGAGCTTTAAAGCCGCTACACCTTAGCGAGCGACTTTAAATTTAAGCGTTTGCAGATCGTAGTTATTTACCTGCTCGTATTGTATATCCTCGATAGAGATCGCAGGAAGCGCGCACGAACCCGCCATAATCACGTTTATTGGCGTATAGATGACGCCGCTGCTATTCTCTCCATCTCGCGGATCGTAGTAAAAATAGCCGCTTTTTGGGAAGCGAAGCACTCGGTCATACAGATACTCCGAGTGTTCTAGTGCCACGCTATCTTGCATGCCCTCGACTCTAGCCTGCGCAGCTGAGCCCAGACGCTCATTGACCGCCTCAAAGCAGCTAGGCATCGCCTCGTCGATTACGAAATTATAAAGATAATAATTCGCTCGCCAGCTGATCTTAGAGTAAATTTTCTGCCCTACTTTAAGCTTGTTTAGATCGACGATGTTGCCGCGAGCATCGAGAAACTCGCGATAAATTTCAACCTTCTTATCTCGGTCGTTATCAAACGGTCTATTTATGCTAAGCGGATTGTGTTTGACCGCAGCGCTTTCATATCCAAAGCCAAGAGCGGTAAAAAATAGCTCGCCATTGCCGCTCATCGGCGTAAATTCTATCGCGCCGTCTTTAACCGCGAGTTTGGTATCTAACGGCGAATTGAAATTTTTCGTCTCGCCGTCGTATTTTAATGCAAAATGGGCTTCTTTTTTCGAATCCTTAAAATACTCATCAAATCCGCGTATTACGCTTGCTCGCTCCTGCGTATTGTTTATATTTTTTAGATCGCGAATGATCGCATCGACCGTGCGAGCCGTGCTATCGTCTTTGATGCC
>CAURUA010000107.1:0-2507 GCA_963528045.1 uncultured Campylobacter sp.
GTCCGAAATCCTTATAGCTTCGCTCGTGAAGCTATAAGGGCGCGGTCTTTACGAATCGGCGCGCATGGCTGGTTTAAAAAGACCCGCCGCCGATCATCTCATCTTACAAAAATCGCTTTTCGCAAAACCTATGTCTATTTCTCGCGGGCTAAATTTTGTATGAATTTTCACTCGTTAAATTTCACGAGGGACGCGGCTTTGCGTAAAATTTAAAAATTCCGCTACTACGCCGCTGAAATGAAATTTTAATTTATACGCACGGCAAAATTTATCCAGACCTCTTGCTAAAACACATTGTTTAAATTTAATTCGGATAAATCTATCTAACCGCCGTTTGATATTGCCAAGCGAAGAGCTTAAATTTAATCAAATTTTAAAGACGGCGGCGAGTTGTGCCGCGCTAGCTATTTGCAATCGCTCGGTTTAAATTTAGCGCAATTAAATTTATCAAACGAGCAAATTTAGGCTCCGTCTTGCTCAAAATTTAAAATTCTACGCGCCGTTTAAATTTCGCTTAAAATTTTAGCCGCTTTAAATTTAGCGGAGTTACTTAAGCTCACCCCAGCGCTTGGCGATGTTTAGGCTCGTCTTTAAAGGCACGTTTAGGCTCGCCGCACTTTGCATTATCTCCTGCGCGCGCTCGCCGAAGCTCTGCGCCAAATCGTCCCGCACCTCGAAAATCAGCTCATCGTGGATCTGCAATATCAGCCGCGCCTCATCATTTAGCAGCGGCGAAATCTCAACCATCGCCTTTTTGATAATGTCGGCGGCGGAGCCTTGAAATTTCGTATTCACCGCCTCGCGCTCGTAGCTCGCATAGACCATGTTGTTGCGCGCGTTTGCGAAGTCGAAGTAGCGCCTGCGCCCAAAAAGCGTGCTTACGTAGCCATCTGCTTTCGCGTCCGATTTTATGCTTTGTAAAAACTCTTTGATCGTGCAAAACGCCGCGAAATAGCGCTCGATATAGCCCTTCGCTTCGGCGCGCGCGATGCCCAGGCTGTCGCTTAGCTTGCCCGCACCCATGCCGTAGATAAGGCCAAAATTTATACTCTTTGCGATCGTGCGGTGCGCGGGCTGCGCGTCGCCGAAGATGCTGATCGCCGTGCGCGCGTGAATGTCCTCATCCGCCCTAAACGCCGCCAAAAGCGCGGGATCGCGCGAAAAATGCGCGAGCAGGCGTAGCTCGATCTGCGAGTAATCAAGTGAGATCAGCGAGTAGCCCTCGTCTGCTAGAAAGCAGTCCCTCACGTCCTTCGCAAAGGTGCCGCGCGCGGGGATATTTTGAAGGTTCGGATTTTTGCTCGCTAGCCGCCCGGTAGCCGTGCCGGTCTGCAAGAAATTCGATCTGACGCGGTTTTGCGCATCGGCCAGAGCAAGCTGTAGCAGCGGCTCGCAGTAGGTGCTTTGCAGCTTGAACAGCTCGCGGTAGTCTAAAATTTTACCCACCGCGGGGTGCAGCGCCGTAAGATCCTTCAGCACGCTTTCGTCGGTGCTATAGCCCGTCTTGGTGCGCTTCGCCGCAGGAAGCCCAAGCCGCTCGAAAAGCACGGCACCGAGCTGAGCGGGGGAGTTGATATTAAACTGCTCGCCGCAAAGCTCATAAATTTCATCCGTGAGCGCTCGCAGGGACTTTTCGTTGCGCGCGATAAGGCGCTTTATCATCTCCGCGTCGATCTTGATGCCGCATCTTTGCATCTGCCAAAGCACCCGCACGAACGGAAACTCAAGCTCCTGCGCGAGCTTAAAAAGCGCAGGCTCAAGCAGCCCCTTTAGCTTAAAATACAGCCTCAGCGTCACCCACGCATCCTCGCTCGCATAGATCGTAGCGGCGTCCAGCTCCACGGAGGCGAAGGTCTCGCCCTTTTTGACGACGTCTCCGAAATGCACGGTCTCGTACCCCAGATACCGCGGCGAGATAGAGTCCATCCCCACGGCGTTTGCGGGATCGAGCAGCCACGCTAGCACCATCGTATCGGCAAAGCGTGCCGGCGGCTCGATATTAAAATTATTTTTCACGATCTCAAAATCGTATTTTAAATTTTGCCCCACGACATATCCGCGAAACAGCGAGCCGATCGCGGCCTTTGCCGCGTCCGAAGAAATTTGAGCCGGAGCGCCCAAATAGCTATGCGCGAGCGGAACGTAGTAGGCGCGCTCCTCGTTAAATGCAAACGAAAAGCCCACGATTTTGGCGTTTTTGCTGTCGATGCTAGTGGTTTCCGTATCGAAGCTCACCAAGGTCTCGGCGCTGATGCCCTCGCATAGCCTCGCAAGCTCCGCGGCATCGGTGATACAAATAGGCTCAAATGGCATTTTAAAAGCGCTCTCGCAGCTTTGCCCGCCGCAAGCAGAGCCGCCCGAGATAGAATTTTGCCCGTCTAGCCCCCCTACGGCAGTGCCCAAGATAGAGCCGCCGCGAGACGGCTCTGCGCCCGCGCCCTTCCCGCCCGCACCCAAAACGGAGCTTTTTGCGCTTGCGCCTTTGCCCTCGCCCCAAAGATCAAGTC
>CAURUA010000108.1:0-2502 GCA_963528045.1 uncultured Campylobacter sp.
GGCTAGAATTTTTCCCATTATTTCACCCCTTTGATCACTAAAAATTTTCTATTTTTCAAAGCGTTTTCGCCGCTAAAAATTTCGCAGCGCGCGCTCGTAAATTCCTTGCGGAATTCTGCCGCCTCCGCCTCTGCGCCCGAGCCTTTGTAGAGTAAAAACGTAGTGTTTGCATCATAAAAGCCACGGCAAATTTCGACTAAGCTTCGCGCACTCATTAGCGCTCGCGAGCTTATCAGATCGGCGCGCAGCTTTGCGCCGTCTTGCACGCGCTCGGCGTGGATTTTTACATTAGCTAGAGCAAGGCTAACCTTCGCGTAGGTTAGAAATGCCGCTTTTTTTTGATTTGGCTCAAACAGATGCCACTCGCACAGCGGCAGCGCAAGCGCCAAAAAAATCCCGGGAAACCCCGCTCCCGAGCCGATGTCGCACGCGATGCGCGGATAGGGCGGTATGAAATTCGCTCCGCTTAGGCTGTCGCGCACCACCGCGTCTAAATCATCGTAATTCGTGAGGCTATGGACGCGGTTAAATTTTTGCAGACAGGCTTTAAGTTTAGCTACCTGCTCGCCAAAGCTCTCGCCCGGCGCAAGCTTCACAGCAGATGCCCCATCTGCTCTTTTTTGACGCGCAGATAGTTTTCGTTGAATTTATTAGGCGTGATGATTATTGGCACGCGCGCGACCACTTCGACTTTTAGATCGTGCAGCTTTTGCGGGTTGTTCGTAAGCAGATTTATGCGCGAAATTCCAAAATGAGCGAGTATGAAATCCACGATCTCGTAGGTACGCTCGTCCGCTTTGAAGCCGAGCTGATGATTTGCTTCGATCGTATCGAGGCCCTGGTCTTGCAGCGCGTAGGCGTTGATTTTATTAAAAAGTCCGATATTGCGCCCCTCTTGACGCAGATAGATCACCATGCCGCCGCGTGCTTCGATATATTTTAGGCTCGCTTCGAGCTGTTCGCCGCAGTCGCACTTTAGGCTGCCGATCGCATCGCCGGTAAGGCACTCCGAGTGGATCCTCACGTTTACAATGCCCTCCAAAGGTTGCTTAAATATCACTAAATGCTCTTTCTCGCCTTGCTTAAACGACTGAACGCGGAAGCTTCCGAAGCGGGAGGGGAGATTTGCGACCTCTGAAATTTTTATATCCATGCTTAAATTTACTCCGATTGTGATATTATAAATCTCACAATTCTAGCTAAAAAAGGAAAAATAATGTTTAAACGATTTAGGAGACTACGAATAAACCCCGCACTTAGGGATCTGGTGCGACAAACCGATCTGCAAACCCGCTTTCTAATCTATCCGCTTTTTGTGGTGGAAGGAAGCGGCATCAAAAAGGAGATCGCCTCGATGCCGGGCGTATTTCAGATGAGCTTGGATGAAATTTTAAAAGAGTGCGAGACTCTTTTGTCGCTAGGACTAGATAAAATTTTACTTTTCGGAATTCCTTCGCTAAAGGACAGCATCGGCTCGGACGCGCTAAGTGAGGACGGCATCATCGCGACTTCGCTGCGCGCGATAAAGGCTAAATTTCCAAATTTATTAGTAATCACCGATCTGTGCTTTTGCGAATACACCGACCACGGGCACTGCGGCATCATCGATCATGTGCATCAGACGGTGGATAACGACGCGACGCTTGAAATTTCGGCGCAGCAGGCGCTCATCCACGCCAAAGCGGGCGCGGATATGATCGCGCCTAGCGGTATGATGGACGGTATTATCGCAACTCTACGAGAGACGCTCGATCGCGGCGGATTTGAAAATTTGCCGATTATGGCGTATTCGACGAAATTTGCCAGCGGCTACTACGGGCCGTTTCGCGACGTGGCGGAGAGCGCGCCAAGTTTCGGCGATCGCAGCAGCTACCAGATGGATCCTGCAAATAGATTTGAGGCGATCAACGAAAGCCTGCAAGATGAGGCGCAGGGAGCGGATATCTTGATGATAAAGCCCGCGCTTGCATATCTGGATCTAATCAGAGACCTGCGGGAGCGCACGTTGCTGCCGATCTGCGCGTATAACGTAAGCGGCGAATACTCGCTTTTGCAGGCGGGCAAGAAGGCGGGCGTGATCGATTATGAGCGCGTGATGATGGAGACGATGATAGGAATAAGGCGCGCCGGCGCGGATATGATCATCACCTATCACGCCAAAGAGATCGCGGAAATTTTAAATTCGCGCAGGTAAAATTTTAAAAATTTTGGAATTTTAAAATTTCGCAGCAGCAGCGAGACTCGTTTTTGAAATTTGCTTCGCGGCACGTAGCGTAAATTTAAAATTTTAAAGCCGAATAAAACGCTACGTAAGCGAAAACAGTGTAAAATTTAACCAAAAAGGAGCGATATGAGGCACTTTCTTACGTTAAACGATTTTAGCAAAGATGAGATAATCGAAATTTTAAATTTAGCCTTTGAGATTAAAAAAGAGGCCAAGGCGCGAAATTTCAAGCCATATTTAAAAGATCAAAAATTAGCGATGATATTTGAAAAAAGCTC